>JBIKRO010000076.1:0-13169 GCA_044349095.1 Aquirufa sp.
TACGTATGGGCTTAAATACTTTGTGGCTGAAGGTGCTTCAGGAGTTCAAACGGCTACTTATAATTCGTTTACCAATACATATTCTTTTAATGTTACGACGATTATGCAAGCATTATTGACTGGTAACAAAGCTAATTTAGGTTTTTTATTGACTCCCGCCATTTCAGCGGATGCTTCAGGAAATGCTAAAATATCGAGCGAGAGTGTTCGATTTATTCCTCTTAATGCATTGAAAGCTAAGTTGAAAATATATTATTCCTATATTGCTAAAGCAAAATAATCCAACAGTACATGTCCGGCCCCAATAATCCTTTGAGGGTAAGTTTAGTTCAATTCGAAATTGCCTGGGAAGATCCTCTTGCAAATTGTGCCTTATTAGAGGAAAAGCTTCAGCATTTAGCCAATCAAACCGATGTGGTAGTTCTACCTGAAATGTTCAGCACTGGATTTAGCATGAATGATCAAGGAGCTGAAATAGGTCATGGCCCGGTCATCAAATGGCTCAAAGTGATGTCGAATCGACTAAATGCTTTAGTCGTGGGGAGTATTAAATGCAAAGAAAATAATCAATATTTCAATCGATTTGTGGCTGTCGACCCTGAAGGTAAAATGCTCAGTTACGATAAGAAACATTTATTTAGGATGGGGGGCGAGGACCAGTTTTATACGGCTGGAAATGAAATACGTATTATTTCTTATAAAAATTGGAATATCGCAGCCTTTGTTTGTTACGATTTACGCTTTCCCGTGTGGTCAAGGAATGTAGAATTGGCTTATGACTTAGCTATTTATGTGGCCAATTGGCCAGCTGTTCGTTCACATGCATGGAATACACTTTTGCGGGCACGTGCCATTGAAAACTTAGCTTATGTGGTTGGAGTAAATCGAATAGGCCAGGATGGAAATGAAATTCAATACCAAGGTGATTCTGCGCTTATTTCGTATTTAGGTGATGACTTGTTAAATTTGTCCAATGAAGATTCGATTAAAACCTATTCCATTTCAAAACCTGAATTGATTGAATTTAGGGCAAAATTCCCTACGGATTTGGATGCCGATCATTTTACATTCGTCAATTAGTCTTATTCTTAAAGAAAGCTTCTAGGCCTCCAGGGTAATTTTTTGCTTCCTCTATACTACAATTTGCTTTCAATTGGCCTTTGTTGATTAACAGCACATGATCACAGATGGCATTGACTTCCCCCAGTAAATGACTCGAAAATAAAATCGTTTTATCTTTTTTTAATGAGACAATTAAGGATCTAATCTCTTCCATTTGATTTGGATCCAAACCACTTGTGGGCTCATCTAAAATTAATATTTTGGGATCATGAAGGATCGCTTGGGCTAGGCCAACTCGCTGTTGGTACCCCTTCGAAATTTCTTTTATTTTCTTTTTTTGTTCTCTTTCTAGGCCTACTAATTCGATGACTTCTGTAATTCTTCTTGATAATACAGTCGAACTTAAACCATGAATTTTGCCGATAAAGCTTAAGAATTCTTTAATGTACATTTCGGGATACAAGGGATTGTTTTCTGCCAAATACCCGATTTGTTTTTTGATTTTAACATCTTGTTTCTGCACATCCATTCCCAAAATTCTAGCTTCCCCGCTACTAGGAATTTCCAGCCCCATGAGTATTTTTAATGTGGTAGATTTTCCCGCTCCATTGGGGCCTAAAAATCCCGTTATTTGGCCCATTTTTAAGTCAAAACTAAGGTCACTGATCGCCAGTGATTGCCCAAAAGATTTGCTGAGATGTAGGACTTCAATCGACATAAATTTCCATTTATTTATGTTGCAATTTAGGTAAAATAGGAACGAAATCTGCGTACCTTTGTGTTTTCGTTAAATTATTGCTTAAAATATGAAGGAATTACCTATTCGATTGGATCGTATTGAAGACGCCATTCAGGATATTAAATTGGGTAAAATTATTATTGTTGCCGATGATGAAGATCGTGAGAATGAGGGTGATATGATATGTGCTTCAGAGGCAATTACTCCTGAGTTGGTCAATTTTATGATCAAAGAGGCGAGGGGTCTCATGTGCGTCTCTTTAACTGAGGAGCGTTGTTTAGCCTTGGGATTGGAGATGATGGTTGATCAAAATACGACTTCGCATGAAACTCCATTTACTGTGTCAGTTGATCTATTAGGCAATGGTTGTACCACCGGAATTTCTGCAGGAGATCGTTCGAAAACCATCAAAGCATTGGTGGATTTTAATACTAAGCCAACTGACTTGGGTCGCCCCGGTCATATTTTCCCTTTGAAGAGTAAATCGGAGGGAGTTTTAAGGAGGACAGGTCACACGGAGGCATCGATGGATTTTGCTAAGTTAGCTGGATTTCAGCCTTCAGGTGTTTTGATTGAAGTCTTGAATGATAATGGTAGTATGGCTCGATTGCCTGATCTTAGAAAGATAGCCGACAAGTTTGATCTTAAATTAGTTACCATCAAAGATTTAATTGAATATAGGTTAAATACGGAATCATTAATTACTCGGGAGATTGGTGTGAATATGCCAACGGAATGGGGTCAATTTGAATTGATTGCCTTTAAACAAAAAAATACAGGAGATACGCATTTGGCCTTAGTTAAGGGGGAATGGGAGGTAAATGAGCCGGTGATGGTGCGCGTGCATAGTTCTTGTGTGACCGGAGATATTTTTGGTAGTTGTCGTTGCGATTGCGGTGATCAGTTGCACGCCGCCATGGGAATGGTAGAAAAAGAAGGGAAAGGGGTAATTTTATATATGTTCCAAGAGGGTCGAGGCATTGGATTATTGAATAAGTTAAAGGCTTATAAGTTGCAAGAACTTGGTCGAGATACGGTTGAGGCGAATTTGGAGTTAGGTTTTTCCATGGATGAGCGTGATTACGGAGTAGGGGCACAAATTCTACGTGATTTGGGGGCACATAAAATCAGGTTGATTTCTAATAATCCTAAAAAACGGGCTGGTCTATTAGGCTATGGCCTTGAAATCGTTGACTCGATTCCGATTGAAATTGCGCCCAATAAACACAATGAAAAGTACTTGGAGACGAAACGGGATAAGATGGGGCATTCTATTTTAAGCAAATAAAAGCTTTAAAACAGAGAAAAGGCCGAAGGATATTAATTCTTCGGCCTTTTTTATAAATCTGTGTCAATAAAATTCGAATGATTTTACTGATTTTAATTGTTGCCCAATATGATCGGAGTGCCTTTAGAACTTCCCATGATAATCACTTTGGCATTAGGCGATTTAGCTAATTCTTTCTGTGCGATAATCGACTCATATTGCAACTGTTTGTCGCTCAATCCCGTAGATAATATTTTTTGATAATCTGCGATTCCTTGTGCTTCAACGCGTTTTCTTTCGGCTTCTTGCTTTTCTTTTTGAAGGACAAATTGCATTTTTTGAGCATCCTGTTCTGCATTAATTTTAGATTCAATCGTTTGTTTTACTGAATTGGGTAGATTGATATTTCGGATCAGTAGTTGTTCTAAGACTAAGCCACGTTTCTTAAAGTTCTTCTCAATGTCATTGTAAATACGTGTTTGAAATTCATTTCTCTTTAATGAGTATAATGCCACCGCATCGTAATAAACGGCATTATCACGGATCATGGTTCTTGTAATAGGGCGAACCACTTTATTTTTATAATCTTCGCCTATTTCCTTTAAAATTTTGGGTGCATCAGAAGGTAAAATTCTAAACAATACCGTTAAGTCTATCACTACTTCTAAACCGTCCGCTGTTAGTACCCGAATGGCATCATCACCTGTTTTATCTCCTTCATCATGAACGGCCGACATCGTATAATTTTGAGTTTTTCCGTCGAAAATATACACGTTGGCAATGGGGTTCACAAAATTCAATCCACTGGATAATGTTTCGGGAACTACTTTTCCAAATACACTTTGTACACCCACTTCTCCCGCATCTATTTGCTTAATAGCAGAAGTTAATAAGCCAATGAGGGCAAATACAATACCGACAATTTTGAATGTTGGGCTATATTTTGAAAATACGAGATTGGGGCTACCAATACCTTGTCCTGCTAAATAAAGGACGATTCCGACAATAATTAAAAACATAGTGATTGGGTTTAATGAGTTGAGCAAATATAATAAACCAATTTACACATTTTTTGAATCACGCCATCTAATTAGTCAAGGTGATTTGTGTTTATTTTTGATAAAATATACCTAATTTTGAGCATGATTGAAATTAAAGACATACACAAGGAATTTGAGGGGAGGGTCATTCTTGATGGCGTGAGTGGTGTATTCAAACAAGGAATGACGAACATGGTGATCGGGGGTAGTGGCACGGGAAAAAGTGTTTTATTGAAATGTATGATTGGGATTTTGTCACCTGAAAAAGGCAAAGTACTTTACGATGGAAGAGACTTTGTGAATGCAGATCAGGAAACTGTTAAGGCCATTCGTAGGGAGATGGGGGTGCTTTTTCAAGGTGGAGCTCTTTTTGATTCAAAAACGGTGTTGGAAAACGTTCGATTTCCTTTAGATACACTGACTACGCAAGGTTTAGAAGAAAAAACAGAGCAAGCCATGTTATGTTTAAAAAGGGTAGGATTAGAGGCTGCTGCGAACCAAATGCCCTCTGAAATTTCTGGTGGAATGAAAAAGCGGGTGGGGATTGCAAGAGCCATTGTGATGAATCCTAAATATCTTTTTTGTGATGAACCTAACTCCGGGTTAGACCCTTTGACAGCTGTTAAAATTGACCTTTTGATTCAGGAAATAACGGTTGAATATGGAATTACGACTATTGTGATTTCTCATGATATGAATTCTGTGATGCGAATGGGGCAATACATCATGTTTTTGAAGGATGGAAAAAAGATGTGGGAGGGGAATTCGACCAATATGATGTCAAATACGGTACCCGAATTGCAAGAATTTTTATCGACCAAATTAATTTAAAATGCCTAAATCTAATTCAGTTCCACAGGTGTTTGAAAACTATTCTCTAAAAGAATACAATACCTTTGGGATTGATGTCAAGGCTCAATATTTCACGATCATTTCGAGTTTGGAATCTTATGTGGCCTTATTGAAAGCAGGCCAATACACGCATGTCCCCCATCTATTTTTAGGTGGAGGAAGTAATATTTTATGTACCAAGAATATAGATGCGCTAGTTGTCAAGAATGAAATCAAAGGTTTTGAAGTTATTCAAGAAGATGAAGATTACGTCATTTTACGCAGTGGTGCGGGGGAATCTTGGGATGAATTGGTGAGCTATGCCGTACAGCATAATTGGTCAGGAATTGAGAATCTAGCCCTTATCCCAGGGACCGTTGGCGCCGCCCCCATGCAAAACATAGGTGCTTATGGAGTTGAAATCAAAGATACTTTTGATCATCTAGAGGCTTTGAATTTGGAGACTTTGGTGGTGGAACGATTTGAAAAATCTCAATGCCATTTTGGCTATCGGGAAAGTTATTTTAAACATGCAGGGAAGGGTAAATACCTGATTTCGTCGGTCTGTTTTAAATTAAGTAAAAAGCCCAATATTAAAACTTCGTATGGGGCCATTCAAACAGTTTTGAATGCAAAAGGGATCATCAACCCTACGATCAGTGATATTTCTAACGTGGTCATTGAAATTCGGAAAAGTAAATTGCCAGACCCTAAAGAGATTGGGAATTCTGGAAGTTTTTTTAAGAATCCGACGGTTAACTTTCAAGAAGCTGATCGCTTGTTAAATGCGTATCCTGGGATACCTAATTATCCTGTCGAGGGGAGTACTGACATTAAATTTCCTGCTGGCTGGTTCATTGAGCAGGCAGGTTGGAAAGGTTATCGCGATGGAGATGCAGGTGTTCATGTAAATCAAGCATTGGTATTGGTTAATTATGGGCATGCGACTGGTAGCCAAATCCAACAAATTGCAGAAAAAATCAAAGTTTCCGTCTTTGAGAAATTTGGAATTTTGCTTGAAACCGAAGTCAATATTTATTGACCTACATAGTTAGTTGGCACTGAAATGTCACATCTGTTTTATGTGATCCCCTAATCAGGTCTAAACTGGAGCCAATTTCATCCCGATCTATATAGTTTGTTCTTCCGATTTTTAGGGAAAACGTTGAATTTTTGGTCCATTTATAATCTAGAACCATGCAATTTCGGAAACCATGCCCATAATAAGCGGGGAGTGAAAATGATAGCGGCACACCCACTTCATAAGCATATAGTCTTGAATCATAAGAGGAGGAACTTACAAACCCGATCCTTAATTGAACTCCTAAAGCATGTATTTGGTATTTGACATCTTGTAGGATTAACAAGCCCGTTTCCTTGGTATTTGCACCTATCAATAAGCAAGTCATGATTCGCGTGTGAAAATCTAATTTCTTCGCCCTAAATTGGTGTAAGTCAAGACTTGTTTGAATTAAATGATTTCGAGTGAGTGCCTTGTTACTCCGACTAATATCATTTTGTTTAGACGTCCATTTTAGTTGGCCAAAAAACGTGTATTTACCTCTTTTTTCCCATTGGTACCGGGTCAGATATTCCCATCCCCAAGAATTTAGTTGGGATACTTCATACTTTAACCCTGGGAATCTAAACACATCTAGGTAAGTCGATAGTTTATTTCTTTTGTTAAAAGTGATTTGATTCCCAACAAATAAACCCATTTCATTGGTTGTTTCTGCACTTTCTCCAATCCCTTGAGCTTTAGGGCTAAAATAGGAGGGTGCGTAATACCTGTACAAATAGGACAAATCCGTTTTTTTAGAAACGGCTAAGGCTCCTCCTTGGATCAGGGAGAAGTGATTTTCAGGCATCCAGGCAAACTCACCAGTGAAATGAATATTGTGCAAGGGGGCCTGAAAGCTCATGGAGTAATTTTTAACTTGATTTCCTGACCAAGCATTCGCCTTGTAGGCCAAAAGTGATTTTGATTTTTCTAGAGAAAATAGCGTATTGGATAGATTAAATTGAATAGCCAAATGGGTGGGTTTGTGAATCCATTGCATACTTCCACCCCAAGCGGTTTCTTGAACATTTGATTGATGCGATAATTCGGTGGTTGTTCTGTGATATCCATCTTCTATCCAGGAATTAATTTGTTTTGAATTGCCTGTGCTGTCCGAACTCAGGCTTGCGTCCAAATGCCTTGAGGAACTAAAGGCTTGAAAATTGAATGAACCCACATGAAATTGGATATTGAATCCACGATAAAAGACGGTTTCCCCGCTAGATGTATATGGAATCGCTCCCAAATGAAATTTTTGTGTGGCTTTGATGCTTTCAAAACTTTTGCCTAATGAAAAACCACCTGATTGGACTAGGCCTTGCCCCCATTGATTGATGAAATCTCCAATGATTATTTTATCGACCCAACGGTTTGGCTTAATTTCGATAAAAACGCTTTTGAAATCAAGGTAGTTAGCTTCTCCCGCATCTTTTTGGATTAAAGCACCGATGCGCAAGTAGGTATTTAATTGGCCTCGATATCGAGCTAATTGGCCCCAAGAGTTACCCAAATACCTCGTTTTACTTCTGGAATCTATAGGGCTAAATCCTTTTTTTTCTTCAAGGGTAGTTTCGTTTCTGATGAGAAATTGATGTTTTGCTCCTTGAAGGTCATGCCATTTTTTGCTTATTTTATCGCACCTTAAAAATGGTTTTATTTTTTTTAAAAGTGCGAATTCCCAGCCATGAATGGTTTGAAGTTCGTATATGGATTCAAAGTAATTAATCTGAGTCCTATGTGCTATAAAGTTTGCTATTTGGGCCGAAGTCAGGATTCCCAAAGCCGAAAGCTCATCAGCCGTTACTTGATTAATTTGAAGAGGATTTTGTAGAAAATAATTATAATTGGATTGTTTTTCCTCATCGGCAACCACGTCTGATTGTTGGGCTAAAATGGCTTGAAAAACATGCATTAAAATAAAAACAAAAAGTAGTTTCATGGTTAGATGAAACTACTTTAATTAGTTCTAAAATTAGGGTCAAAAACTGATCATTTAGATCAATTAACTGAATTTCCTTTCGATGAGTTCATAGAGTTCATTCCATAATTCTTGATTGTCGACTCGTTGGAATGCAGCGTATTTTGTTTGCAAAATTGATTTCCAATCGGTGGATTTATTGGCCTCATGATCTATGAATTGAATGACTTGGTCCAAGTATCTGGATTCTCCGTCAAATAAATTTTGAATGAAATTGATCTTTTGAAATAGCGGTAGGGTTTCGGCTAAGGACGAAGTCATTTCGGTATGAATTCGATCTTTTAGGGAGTTGTCTTGATTTACTTGAAGAGTTTCAAAAACCTTTTCCTCAGGAGAATCCCCCAACATATCCAATATTTTTATCTCAGAAGGAGCCTTGGACCCAATTTCTAAATTTAATACCGAAAATTCAATGTCGATGTGTTCAATGGGCGCCTCTGTTTTTTGTTCTTCCTCCACAATAATTTCAGAGGTATTTTCTTGGTTTGAGTCTTGATCAATTGATGAGTGACTAAAATCTTTGGAGGGCTGTACAATTAGTTCTTCTACCTCTGCAACTTCATTTTCAATGATGTTAGTTGGCTCTTCTTCTTCTTCTTCAAAGGTAATCGTGACTTCTTCATTGATCTCAACGACCTCTTCAATCACCGTGTCTTCTGGCATCTCTTCTAATGAATCGGCGGGGGAGCTGTAATACACTTCTGCGTTTAATAACTCGTCGAAAGTGGGGTAGATTTCTTCTAAAGTGGTTGGTTCAGCTTGCTCTGTCGTGCTGATGGTTTTGTTTGTTAAATCTTGAATCCAATCTAGCCAAATTTTTTCAGGAAGGGTTACATTGGTCAACAGGCTTTGCATGGCTGAAGACCATTTTTCAGTAAACCTATTGGATTCCCAATTAAAATTAGGTAATGTATTTTGAATAAATTCTGAATGGAGCTGATGCGTAATTTCGGTTTGAATAATTTCAATGATGATGGGATTAATATCCCAATTCATGACCTCTTGGAATGTGGTCAATGTTTCATTTTCGGACCAATAGTGTGCAAATAAACTAGGTGTTTTCATGGGAGTTTATTTTATGCCCAACTCTTCACAAGCTTTCATCGCTGCAGTTTGTTCGGCTTTCTTTTTTGAATATCCTTTTCCTTCTGAGATTTTTTCTCCGTCAAGAAGGACGAAAGCGGTAAATTCTTTATTGTGATGCAATCCTTCTTCATCAAGCGTGAATAGCACTTTTTTACCTTCTTTTTGAGCCCATTCAATGAGTAATGATTTGAAATTGGGGTTGTTTTGAACGACAATTTCTAAATCAAAATATTGGGTTAATATCTTACTAATGATGAAATTCTGTGTGAAGGCAAAGCCTTTGTCTAAGTATACGGCGCCAATAAAAGCCTCTAGCGCATCTCCATACATACTGGAGCGAGACAAAATGGTTTTTTTCTGATTTTCGTATTCGATCACTTCATCAAGTCCTAATTTCCGACCTAGGACATTGAGGGATTCTCTGCTGACCATTCTTGACCTAATCTCTGTCAAAAATCCTTCGTCTTTAAATGGAAACTTTTTAAATAAATAGGCAGCGGTTATCATTCCTAATACGGAATCGCCTAAAAATTCGAGCCTTTCGTTGGACTCTTTGTATGATTTAGCCACGCTATCCTTGGATGCTGAGGCGTGTAAAAAAGCTAATCGATATAAATTAAGATTATTAGGTGATGAGCCTAATAAATGCGTCACTGATTTTTTTAGAAATTTCTCTCTTAGGTCTATGGTATTTGGGTTAATCCAACTTAAAAGAGTTTTTAGGGGCATAAATTATAATTTTCTAAATATGACTGTTGCGTTATGGCCTCCAAATCCAAATCCATTACTTAATGCGATATCGATTTTTCTAGACTTCCCTACGTTTTCTGTCAAATCAATGCGCTGGTCTATTTCAGGATCGCGATTGAATATATTGATGGTAGGAGGCACAAATTGATGTTGGATCGCTAACACAGATGCCACGGCTTCCACGGCGCCTGCGCCGCCCAACAAATGACCTGTCATGGATTTGGTTGACGAGATAGACATCTTGTAAGCATGTTCACCAAAACAATCAACAATGGCTTTAATCTCTTGAGGATCTCCAATCGGGGTTGATGTTCCGTGGGTATTGATATAGTCGACTTCTTCGGGTTTAATTCCCGCATCTTCCAATGCGTCAAGCATGGACAATAAGGCGCCATAACCTTCTGGGTGTGGTGCAGTGATGTGATGTGCATCGGAAGAGAAGCCACCGCCAATTAATTCTGCGTATATTTTGGCACCTCTTGCTTTTGCATGTTCATATTCTTCTAAAATTAAAGCCCCCGCACCTTCTCCTACAATAAAACCATCACGGTCTACGTCATAGGGCCGACATGCCGTAGCAGGATCGTCGTTCCGAGTTGACATTGCGTGCATCGCTGTGAAACCACCGACCGAAGCAATAGTCACCGGCGCTTCTGAACCACCTGTCACACATACATGAATTCTACCTGTTCGAATATAATTGAACGCGTCAATGATCGCATTGTTTGCTGATGAGCATGCTGAAACGGTCACGTAATTAGGACCTCTAAATCCATTACGAATGGAAATTTGTCCTGAACTTGAATCAGCAATCATTTTAGGAATAAAGAAAGGATTGATTTTAGGCGTTCCATCTCCTTGGCCAAAATAAATCATTTCGTCCTCAAAGGTCTTTAATCCACCTATTCCAGAACCCCAAATGACACCTACCTTATTTTTGTTCAAAGTCTCCATATCAAAACCTGCATCAGCAATGGCCTCATCTGCGGCCACTACCGCATATTGGGTAAATGGATCCATTTTGCGGGCCTCTTTGGGATTGATAAAGTCTTCAACCTTAAAATCTTTTAATTCACACGCAAAACGAGTTCTAAATTTTTCGGCGTCAAATTTTGTTATGGGACCACAACCATTTTTACCTTTAGATAAACCATCCCAAAAGTCGCCAACGGTATTTCCAATGGGAGTAAGGGCGCCTAGCCCTGTGACTACAACTCGTTTTAATTCCATGTGATTTTTTTTTAATCGTTCAAAAAAAAAGTCAATTAGTCCTAGAAATCATGTAGGATAAATCCCTCATTCATTGTCTAGTACTAATTGACATATTTAATTATCTTGATTCGATTACTTCGCGTTTTCCAAATAGGCAATTGCTTGACCTACTGTTTGGATATTTTCAGCTTGGTCATCTGGAATCGATACACTAAATTCTTTTTCAAATTCCATGATCAATTCAACCGTATCTAAGGAGTCAGCTCCTAAATCATTTGTGAAGGATGCCTCAGGAGTAACCTCTGACGCTTCTACACCTAATTTCTCTACGATGATGCTTTTTACTTTTTCTGCAATATCTGACATTTTATTAAATATTTTGGGGTTGAAAAACGATGCAAATATTAGAATTTTTAATTGGATTATCAAACAATTTTTATTCTAAATATGATTTTATAAATATTATATATAAATAATAGAACGATAGGTGTTTAAATTATTGAAATAATGAATTTTAAGCCTATTTATTCTTAAAAACACAAGGAAGCCGCACCTAATAATCCCGCATCATTTCCTAATAATGCTTTCTTTATAGTCAATTTTTCTAGGTAAGCTGGGGTAAGCCAATAGTTTAATTGTTTTTCCATGCTAGGAACAATAAAATCAAAGGATGCGGATAATCCACCGCCAATAAATATATTTTTAATGTCTAAAATACGGATCAGTGATACTAGCATATCGCCTAAAAGCGTTCCTACTTCATCCCAAATGGCCTGGGCTAGTGCATCACCTTCCTCTGCGGCAACCACCAGCGCAGTAGTAGAAATTGTTCCATCGCTTGGCAAACTTGTTTCTCCTGTATATTCAGCCCTCATTCGGTTGGCCATTTGAAGCAATTCTTTCTTGCCTACATTTCTCTCTAATACTTTGCCGTTTTTGGAAGGCACATGTCCTGGTTCCATGGCATTTCCATCTCCTCCTAAAAATATTTTGCGGTCGATGACAGCTGCACCGCCCACGCCAGTACCTAAGGTAATGAATACAAAATCTTCCGGCATAGTTGATTTTTCCGGAGAGAAATAAAATTCACCTAACGCTGCTGCATTGGCATCATTTTCCATGAAAAAAGTATGTTCTGGAAAACGTTTTTCCAACATATCAATCATAGGAGCTCCGTCAATTTCAGGGATCGCCGTAATTTCAATCAAGGTTCTTCGGTCTTTGGTTAAAATACCGGGTAGGCCTATGCCCACCTTTTGAACATTTTTATGTTGGTACAAATGCAAAGCAATTGCATCCGCTAATCGATCTAAAAAATGGTTTGATTCACGCCATGTAGCGGTATCGTAACTTTGAAAATTATTTATTTGGCCCGTATCGGCATGCACAATTCCCATTTTAACTCCGGTTCCTCCGACATCGATTCCAAGGTATTCTATTGCTGGCATTGAATTCTATTTTATTTTGAATGTACGAATTTCCTCAATTTTAACGTGATTTTCAAATTCTATTTTGGACTCAGGTAAACTTGTTCTAATTTCTCCATTATTTGGCCTACAGCGGGGCATATAAGGACATTCTTAGCCGTTAGTTGCAAAATTCCCATCATATTTTTTCGGTTCGTATGCGGGTATTCTTTGCATGCTTTTGGTCGATGATCATAGATTTGACAGGTGTTATCTTCGATCGTTAAAAAAGGGCAAGGAGCTGCAGGATAGACCCAATCTCCATCGGAGTCTTGAACCAAATAAGCATCTAAAAAAGCGGAAACCTTCATTTTAAATAAATGAGCTACTCGCTGAATATCTGTTTCATTCCACATGGGACTGGTGGTCTTGCAACAATTTCCACAGGTCAAGCAATCCATTTGTTCAAAAACTTCCTCATGAGCTTCTCCAAATTGCTTATCTAAGTCCTTTGGTTTTTTAGCAATAATTTTTTGAAATACTTTTTTAAAGGAGGGGTCTTTGGGCATAATTTAGGATTGTAGAGGGAAGCAGGCACGGCAACGAGCTTCATAGGTATCGGATTCCCCTAACATCACCGTATCTTGATTCGCTGCCGTTCGAAATGAATATTGGGCAACTCCCCCGCAGGAAACACATACGGCATGAACTTTCGTTACGTATTCAGCGATAGCCATT
>JBIKRO010000077.1:0-13129 GCA_044349095.1 Aquirufa sp.
ATTTCTCCAAAAAGAAGGAGTGGTAGGCGTGGGCGAAATCGGTTTTGATGATCAAACAGCTGCTGAAGAAAAATATTACCGTGCCCAATTAGAAATGGCGAAGGAAATGAACCTACCCGTACAAGTACATACACCCCACCGTGATAAGAAAAAAGGGACTGAAAGAAGTATGGCCATCGCTTTAGAGCATGGATTAGACCCTAAAATGGTGATTATAGATCATAATAATGAGGAAACCGTAAAGTCAGTATTGGATCAGGGGTTTTACGCCGCATTCACTATTTATCCTTTTACTAAAATGGGCAATGAACGAATGGTCGAAATTGTCAAAGAATATGGGCCTACTCGAATCATGGTCAATTCCGCAGCTGACTGGGGGATTTCGGATCCTTTGGCCATTCCAAAAACTGCTGCTTTAATGAAAATTAAAGGTATCGATGTAGAGACCATTCGCCAAGTAACCTACCAAAATGCCTTGGATGCTTTTGCCCAAAGTGGACAAATCAATGAAGGTGATTTTATTCATGGACTAGAAATTGATCAATCACAAAAATTCAATGGTAACACCGTGCTTAGAGGAGGACAAGCACCTAGAATTAATAAAAACTCCATGATTATTCGTTGATGAAAGCAAAAATCAGAGCATTCATTGAATTAATGCGCCCCGCGAATGTCATTACGTCTTTAACAGATGTTTTAGCTGGCATGTCGATCGTTGGATTTTTATTCAATTTAATTGACATCAATTCAGTTCTATTTTTAGGCATATCCACTATGTGCTTATATGCAGGTGGAGTTGTTTTCAATGATGTATTTGACCATGATTTAGATAAAACAGAAAGGCCAGAGCGCGCTTTGCCCAGTGGAAGAATATTGAAATCCGAGGCCATATTGGGCGGAATTTTACTGTTATCCATCGGTATATTTTGTGCATTTTGGCATAGCAGCTTAAGTGGTTTTATTGCCATCATCATTAATATTTGCGCTTTATTTTACGATTGGAAAGGCAAGCACATGTCCATTTTTGGCCCGATCAATATGGGTATGTGTAGAGCATTTAATTTACTCTTAGGAATGAGCGTCTATGAAATTGGCACTTTTACCTACGCCTACTTAATCCTTATCCCATTAATTTATATCGCGGCAATTACCTTAGTCTCAAGAGGCGAAGTACATGGAGGAACTCCTAAAACCCTTTTATTTGCCCTTTTTCTTTTTTTAATTGTCCATGTATGCCAAATTTATTTTGCCTACAAATTTGGCCATTTATATATGGCATTGCCTTTTATTGCCACGCACTTTTATTTAATTTTCAACAAATTATACGTAGCCATCAAGAATCCTATAGGCCCTAATATAGGCAAAACAGTAAAAACTGGAGTTTTAACCTTAATTTTAATGAATGCTGCTTGGGTAAGTTTGAGTGGACAATGGGAAATGGCTATATTTGTTGTCCTGCTTTTACCCGTATCAATTCTATTAGGTAAAAAGTTTGCAGTTACGTAAATTTGAGTTCATGCAATCTTTAAAACAAATATTTCAAGTACCTTTTCAATACGAAGTTTTTTTCACGAAAAGTTTGTTTGATACTGCAAATACGATGTTTGCAGATTTTATTCGACATTTTGGAAACCCAGAATTTCAAAAAAGAATTCTATTTGTTGTTGACAAAGGAGTAGCCGATGCACATCCCAATCTGACAAATACCCTCATAAATTATTTTGATTTTCATTCAGTCGCAAAATTATCTCCTGAAATTTTAGTTTTACCAGGAGGTGAAAATTGTAAAAACGATCCAAGATTTTATGAAGAAGTTGTCCGAGCCATTGACGAGCATCGCATTGACAGGCACTCTTTTGTCGCCGCCATCGGTGGAGGTGCCTTTTTAGATATGTCAGGATATGCGGCTGCAATATCACATAGAGGAGTTAAATTAATTCGTATACCAACAACAGTATTATCCCAAAATGATTCTGGTGTTGGCGTAAAAAATGGAGTTAATTATTTAGGCAAAAAGAACTTTCTAGGGACATTTGCTCCGGCAGTAGCCGTTTTCAATGATGTTGATTTTTTAACTACGCTAATCGATCGAGATTGGCGCTCAGGCATAGCAGAAGCGATTAAAGTAGCCTTAATTAAAGATTTATCATTTTTCACGTGGCTTGAAGAGCATGCAGAGGACATGAACTCCAGAAATGAGTCTGTCATGATGGAGCAAATTTACCGTTGCGCCGATTTACACATGAAACATATTTCCTCCGGCGATCCGTTTGAATTGGGTTCCGCTCGGCCATTAGATTTCGGTCATTGGGCTGCACACAAATTAGAATATTTAAGTTCATTTAGCATTCGCCATGGAGAAGCCGTTGCCATAGGCATAGCATTAGATTGTGTATATTCTCATTTAATTGGGAATATCTCAAAAGAAGATTTAGATCGAATTATTGGATTAATTAAAAAGCTTGGCTTTGATATTTATCATCCCGCGTTAGCTGAGAATGATAAAATAAATCTTTATAAAGGTTTACAGGAATTCCAAGAGCATCTAGGGGGCCAATTAACCATTACCCTTCTTTTGGCTTTAGGAAAAGGAATCGAGGTGCATGAAATTGATTTTGAAATGGTCAAAAAATCGGTTGATTACTTAGCCAATCTTGCTTAAGCGATGGAAACTAAACAGGGTCATTTTAGCTATTGCAGTAATATTCATCCGGGAGAAATTTGGCATGAGCATTTTGCTGAATTACAAAAAAATGTACCATTAGTCAAGGCAGAAATAGCTCCAAATGAAAAAATGGGTTTGGGTTTGCGATTTGCTAATCAAGCGAGTATCGACTTACAAGATCCTACTGAATTTAAAAATTTAAAAGATTGGCTACAAAAAGAAAATCTATATGTGTTTACATTGAATGGATTTCCTTACGGAGGCTTTCATAATACAATCGTCAAAGACGATGTGCATACCCCTGATTGGACTACAAAAGACCGATATGATTACACGCTAAGATTGGCACATTTGTTGGCCAAACTTCTACCCGAAAATTTGGAAGAAGGCGGTATTTCAACCTCCCCTTTATCTTATAAATATTGGTGGAAAAGTTCGGAAGAATTAACGAATGCTACCCGTAAATCGACGCTTCATTTAATTGACCTTGTAGTTGAATTAGCGAAAATAGAGCAGGAAACTGGCAAATGGATCCACATTGACATAGAACCGGAACCGGACGGAATTCTTGAAAATCACAAAGAATTTGTTGAATGGTACGAAAATACATTAATTCCCTTAGGTACTGAATACCTACAAAATAAAGGAATTAATCACTCGGTGAATTTAATAAAAAGGCACATTCAATTATGTTTTGATATTTGTCATTTTGGGGTAAGTTATGATAGCCCTGCATTATGCATTGAGGAATTAAATCAAAAAGGAATAGGCGTAGGTAAGATTCAAATCAGTTCCGCTTTGCGCGTAGACTTAAGAACGAATCCGCAAGAAAAAATAGATGCGCTTAGAAAATACCATGAGCCTGTTTATTTGCACCAAGTAAAAGCTTTGTTGACAAATGGTCAATACCTTCAATATAAAGATTTAGATGAGGCCATTCAGGATTATTCAGTCGGCAAATTTTCCGAATGGAGAATCCACTTTCATGTACCTCTTTTCCTTGCGAATTATGGCCTATTAGGCTCTACTCAAAAAGAAATCATTGAGACGTTGGAAGTTCAAAAAATAAAGCCTTTTACCCGTCATCTTGAGATAGAAACCTATACATGGGCTGTTTTACCTGCTGAGTTTCAAGCACCTATTCACGAGTCCATCGCAAGAGAAATTGGGTGGGTGAAAGCCATTTTAAATGATTGATGATGCAAAAAACAGTGGTCATAGATGTCGTAGGGCTTTCGGAAAGCATTATTTCAGAACATACCCCCTATTTAAAATCCTATATTGAAAAAAACCACTTAAGTAAAATTAAGCCGGTTTTGCCTGCAGTAACCACCACAGCCCAAAGCTGCTATGTCACAGGAAAATATCCCACTGACCATGGAATTGTGGGCAATGGTTGGTATGACCGTACCGACGCTGAAGTGAAATTCTGGAAGCAATCTAATCATTTAGTTGGCTCCTCAAAAATATGGGATGAGGCCAAGAAAAAAGACCCAAATTTCACCTGTGCCAAAATGTTTTGGTGGTATAATATGTACTCAAGTGCAGACTATTCTGTTACTCCTCGACCACAATACCATGCCGACGGAGTAAAAGCCCCTGATTGCTATTCAAATCCGCCTGAATTAAGAGATGAATTGCAAGCTGCTTTAGGTACATTTCCATTATTTAATTTCTGGGGGCCTAATGCCAATATAAAATCCACGCAATGGATTGCGGATGCCTCCATTTGGGTCGACAAAAAATATAACCCTACGCTCAACTTAATTTACCTTCCGCACCTCGATTATTGTCTGCAGAAATTTGGTGTAGATTTCACTAAAATATCGAAGGAATTGGCGGAAATTGATCGGGTGCTCCAACAACTAATTGAACATTTTGAGTCAACGAATGCTCACATCATTTTGTTGTCGGAATATGGCATAAATAATGTAACAGAACCGATACATCTTAATCGAATTTTGAGAGAGCATGATTACTTAGCGATTCGTGAGGAGCGGGGTTTAGAGTTGTTGGATGCGGGTGCGAGTAAAGCCTTTGCCGTCTCAGATCATCAAATTGCGCATATTTACGTAAAAGATAGCGCAGATAAAAAGGAGGTGAAAAAGATATTAGAAGCAATCCCTGGGGTAGCCGAAGTATTAGATTCAAAAGAAATAGCATCCCATCATTTAAATCATGAAAGATCAGGTGATTTCGTTTTAATCGCGGATACTGACAAGTGGTTTACGTATTACTATTGGCTTGATGATGCAAAAGCACCGGACTTTGCTCGATGTGTCGACATATTCAAAAAACCGGGTTATGACCCAGTAGAAATGTTTATGGATCCTAAAAATCCATTGATTAAACTGAGAGCTGGATATAAATTAGCCCGAAAACTAACAGGGTTCAGGTATTTAATGGATGTCATTCCTTTAGATGCCACCTTGGTGAAAGGATCCCACGGAAGTCCATTTTGTGATAAGCAATTTTACCCTGTTTTTATTTCTAATCAAGAGACACCATCAGAAATTGAACCCACGGACGTCTACAAATTGATCTTAAATTCCATATTCTAAATAAATTTTTATAAATTCCAACTTAAACACAAAAACTATGAAAAAATTAATTACTTCTTTTGCTATCGTTTCAACATTAATGAGTTTTTCAACTCAAGTATCAGCTCAGGATTTCAACCCACAAGCGATGGTTCAGCGTCAGATCGACCGCATGGAAACTGAATTAACTTTATCTAAGGATCAAATCAAAAAAATTGAGCCTTTGGTAACAGTAAGAATGGAAAAAATGATGGAATTCCGTCAAGCGGGTATGGAAAGAGAAGCTATGCAAGCTGAAATGAAAAAATTGAATGATGCTCAATTAGAGTCATTAAAAGCAATTTTAACTCCAGAGCAACTAGAGAAATATAAAACGATGCAAGCTGCCCAGCGGCAAGGTGGCGGAGGTCCTAGAAACTAGTCCTAAAATCATTTCCTATGATGAAGCACCTATTTGTTTGGATAGGGTTATTTTGCATACCCTTTATTTTTCATGCTAAACCCCTCCGAGTGGGTGTTGCAGGAATGACCCATGGTCACGTGGGCCAAGTGTATAGTGCGATCAAGAAGCCCCAACAAGATGTTATCATTGTAGGTTTTGCCGAACCAGATAAGGAACTTGCATTATCCATCTTAAAACAACAAAATCTTCCAGATTCTCTTTGGTTCCCAACCTTAGAGGCTTTAATTGCCAAGACAAAGCCTGAGGCGATTGCGGCTTTTAACAGTATTTATGAGCATTTAGAAGTGGTTAAAGTTTGTGCTCCCAGAGGAATTCATGTGATTGTAGAGAAGCCTTTGGCTTTCAATATGAATCATTTAAATCAAATGAAAGCCTTAGTGGACCAATATAAGATTCATCTTTTGACCAATTTTGAAACCACTTGGTATTCATCTCATGCTAAAATGTGGCAAATGGTTAAAGAAGAAAAGTCTTTAGGTACCATTCGAAAAGTTGTCATGATGGATGGACATCGTGGACCTAAGGAAATTGGTTGTTCCCCTGAATTTCTACAATGGTTAACTGACCCGGTCAAAAATGGAGGAGGTGCTATCATCGATTTTGGCTGTTATGGAGCTAATATTATGACCTGGCTGATGGATGGGAAAAAGCCCATCGCCGTAACAGCAGTCACTCAGCAATTGAAACCCGATTTATACCCTAAGGTGGACGATGAAGCTACCATCATTTTAACCTATCCAGATTGCCAAGCCATCATCCAAGCATCTTGGAATTGGCCATTTGACCGAAAAGATACCGAGGTTTACGGGACTAAAGGAATTTTGGTGGCTAATAAAAACAAAAAAATGAGGTATGTGGATGGCGATCGATATGGTAAAGAAAGCATGATTGACCTAAGTCCTTTGCCCCATGAAGTATCCAATGTATTTCCTTATTTAGCAGCCGTTGTCCAAGGAAGGATTAAACCCAAAATGGATTTATCCTCCTTTGAAATAAATCAGGTGGTCGTAGAAATACTAGATGCGGCAAGGGAATCTGCTAAAACAGGAAAAAAAATAACCTTAAAATAAAATTTTTGTCTAATAAATATGAATGCCATGATCAAAAAAATCTTGCTTACTGCCAGTATCATTTGTTTTCTATTCAA
Organism: Aquirufa sp.; assembly: GCA_044349095.1. Lineage (GTDB taxonomy): Bacteria > Bacteroidota > Bacteroidia > Cytophagales > Spirosomataceae > Aquirufa. The sequence continues at coordinate 6,816 of JBIKRO010000077.1, forward strand.
TTTAAATGCCCAAAAAGGTCCCAGTATTAACGGCGTTCCTTTGGGGATGGTTTCGTATACCTATAGGCAAAGTCTACAAAAGGATATGGCTACTACCCTGGATTCATTAAAAAAATTGAAGGTTTATGACATGGAATTTTCTAGTTTATTTGGTAAAAAAGCTACTGAAATCAGAAAGCTCTTAGATGAAAGAGGCATGTATTGTTCATCCATTGGCGTAAGTTATCAAGATGCATTAACGAAGTCTGATGAAGTAGCTGCTAATGCCAAAACCTTAGGAGCAAAATTTGTGCGAGTAGCTTGGATTCCACATGATGGTCCATTTACAAAGGAATTAGCTGACAAAACGATCGCGGATTTTAGTATCATTGGAAAAAACTTTAAAGAAAATTATGGATTAGAATTTTGTTATCATAACCATGGTTTTGAATTTGCTCCTTACGAAGGGGGTACCTTTTTTGATTATATCGCAAAAAATACGGATCCTAGATTTGTAAATTTTGAAATGGATATTTTATGGACCTTTTTTCCAGGAATTGATCCAGCCAAACTTTTAGAAAAATACCCCAATCGCTTTAAACTGATGCACGTAAAAGATTTAAAGAAGGGGGTTGTTGGCAATTTATCAGGGGGAACTTCCTCTGAAAATGATGTAGCTTTAGGTACGGGCCAGTTAGATTTACCCGCGATTATGAAGGCGGCTAAAAAGGCTAAGATTCAGCATTATTACATAGAAGATGAAAGCTCTCTTCACGCCATTCAGGTTCCCGAATCCATCAAATATTTACTTAGTATAAAATAGAAATAGAGCCTATCATACTGAAGATAATTGGGGTTCAAATAATTGCTTATGTGACAAAAAATCAGCTAATAACTTAATTAAAACCTCCTATCATAATGGATTTAATTATCCGAAATTTTAACAAACAAAATCAGTAAATTTAAGTTTTAATTTAGTTGGGAAAATTTCAAACTAAATCACCATGTTTAATTCCAAATTATGCGTCTTATCATTTTAAGTTTTTTTACCTTTTTCAGTACTCAAATTTTTGCTCAGGCCGACTTTGAAAAAAAATTACAAACCAAACTGATATTAGCAGAAGATGGGGATGTTATCCACATAGAGGCGGGCACTTTTGCTTTAACTAAAAGTTTAAGTCTAGAAGGCAAAAAAAATATCACCATTCGAGGAAAGGGGATTGACAAAACAGTGCTAAACTTTAAAACGCAAACCCAAGGCGCTGAGGGAATCAGAATAACGAATTGTGAAAATATTATTTTAGAAGACTTTACGGCAGAAGATTCCAAAGGGGATTTGATTAAAACCATGCATGTAAAAGGAATCACATTCCGAAGATTAAAGACGGCCTGGACGGGTAAACCCTCCCCTACGAATGGCAGTTACGGATTGTACCCTGTGCTCTGTGAAAAAGTATTGATAGACAGTTGCATCGCCATCGGCGCATCAGATGCTGGAATTTATGTAGGCCAATCAAAATACATCACGGTTCGTAATTGCACCGCATTTCAAAATGTTGCCGGGATTGAGATCGAGAATTCATTGTATGCCGATGTGTATAATAATGTCGCGGAGGGAAACACCGGAGGTATTTTAGTTTTTGATTTACCCGATTTAATCCAAAAAAAGGGAGGGTTTGTGCGCGTTTACAACAACTTAATTAAGGAAAACAATTTGGCCAATTTTGCACCCAAAGGCAATATTGTGGGCAATGTACCCAAAGGTACGGGCATGATGGTATTAGCCACGAGCCAAGTTGAAATTTTTGATAATAAAATTTTAAATCACTCCACAGTAGGTGTAGCTATTATTAGCTACTTTATGACAGAGAAAAAAAATAAAGATAAAGGGTATTACCCTTACCCCACTTCGATCAACATTCATGACAATTTATTTGAAAGAAAACCGCGTCGCGTGCCTATGGATAGCCGATTTGGTCAGTTATACCGAGTGAAATTGAAGTTTGGGCGCAAGATACCTCAGGTCATTTTTGATGGAATACTAGACCCTAAATTAGTAGGAACCGATGGGAAATATCTGCCTGAATATGCCATTTGTGTCCGTAATAACATCAACCAAAGTACTTCATTTTTGGATGCTGACCATGACTTTAAAAATGTTTTAGTGGGCCCCGACTTATTTGAATGCTCACCCGTTTCGATCAAATCAAACCAGTTTTAAACACATGAATAGGCTTTTCATTATTTTAATTTCATGCCTAAGTTTGACATGTTTAATGTCCATCGATTCAGAAATAAATACAGAATTTAATTACCCGGAAAAACTATCAGAGTTTGCCTTATTTAAAGGACGTTTACAAGATCAAATTCCTGCTGAGGATGTACTGCCCTACGCATTAAATTCTCCCTTATTTTCAGATTTTGCGCATAAATTAAGGTTCATTAAAATGCCTAAAGGCACTAAAGTGAATTTTAACCCAGATTCCGTTTTGCAATTTCCCGTTGGGACCATTATAGCCAAGACCTTTTATTATAAAAATGATGAGCGAGCTGAGGCAAAAGGCCGAAGATTAATGGAAACGCGAATTCTCATCCATGAAGCAAAAGGTTGGAGAGCATTGCCCTACATTTGGAATAAAGAACAAAGTGAGGCTACTTTAGAAGTAGCTGGAGGTGGCGATTTAGTTTCTTGGATTGATGATCAAGGAAAAAAACAAGCCTTCGAATATGTGGTGCCTAACATGAATCAATGCAAAGGTTGCCATGAGAGACAAGGAGTCATGACACCCATTGGCCCTTCTGCGCGCCAATTAAACGGAGAATTTTCATATGAGGATGGAGCACATATAAACCAATTGACCCATTGGGCGCAAAAAAATGCCTTGGATAATCTTCCAAAACTAAGTGACGTGCCTAAAATGCCATCCTATTCAGATCTTAATGCCACATTAGACTTTCGGGCCAAAGCTTATTTAGACATAAATTGTGCCCATTGCCATAATCCAGTAGGCCCGGCGCAATCCTCAGGCTTATTTCTACATTGGAATAATCCGAATAAAACCAGCTACGGCTTTATGAAAACTCCTGTCGCTGCTGGAAGAGGGTCTGGAAATTTATCGTATGACATCGTGCCAGGCAAGCCTGAAGAAAGTATTTTAGCCTATCGCATGCATTCATCGGATCCAGGAATTATGATGCCTGAATTAGGACGTAGATTATCTCACAAAGAAGGCGTAGATTTAATTAAAAATTGGATCAAATCATTGTAATGTTATGAAGAAATTATCGCTAATAATCATTTGTTTATTGACCATTTCATCTGGCTTATTGGGTCAAAGCAAAAAAGATAAATTACCTAATATTATTTATATTTTAGCGGATGATTTAGGCTACGGCGATGTTTCAATCAATAATCCCAAAGGGAAAATCAAGACACCTAATATCGATCAAATCGCCCTTCAGGGTATGCGATTTACAGATGCGCATTCCGCTTCAGGGGTTTGCACGCCCACTAGATATGCCATTTTAACCGGCCGATATCCGTTTAGAAGTAAATTGCCCGTTGGCGTATTAAGAGGATACAGTCGTTCTTTGATCGACACTGACCAACAAACCGTTGCGAAATTGCTTTCACAAGCGGGATATTCCACAGGGGTTATCGGCAAATGGCATTTGGGTTTAGACTGGACTTTAAAATCTGGAAATGAAGCGCTATTAAATGAAAAAGAATTAGGTATAAAGACTGAATTAAATCCAGAAATCATTGATTTTACTAAACCGGCAACGGCTGGGCCCAAATCAGCCGGATTTGATTATTCGTATATCTTACCAGCTTCCCTGGATATGCCTCCTTATTTATATGTAGAAAACCAACAAGTGGAAGAACTTCCCACAGCCTATACCGCAGGAAATAAAATGGAAAAAGGGTATTCGGGACCCTTTTGGCGAGAAGGAAAAATGTCTCCTTCTTTTGATTTTCATCAAGTATTACCTCGATTTATTGACAAAGCAAACCAATTTATTGAAAACCAAAAAGGAGAAAAACCATTCTTTTTATATCTTCCATTAGCCGCGCCACATACGCCATGGATGCCAAATCTTGAGTATGTCGGTAAATCTGGGGCGGGGGAATATGGCGATTTTGTCCAACAAGTTGACGCTTCCGTGGGAGCTGTTTTGAAACAATTGGAGAAGTCAGGAATTGCTAAAAATACGATCGTCATATTTGCTAGTGACAATGGTCCGTATTGGCGTGCTGATTACATTGAAAAATTTAATCATACATCAGCAGGTGAATTTAGAGGAATGAAAGGAGATGCTTATGAAGGAGGACATCGAATTCCCTTTTTCGTTCGTTGGCCCGCTCAGGTAAAAGCAAATACAACATCAAATGCCACCACCAGCTTAGCTAATTTATTAGCCACGTGTAGTGATTTGACAGGTATTAAAGCCACGTCAGAAGACACTTACAGCATTATGCCGATTCTAAAAGGCCAAGCACAAGAGGTAAAAGGCCAACCTGGAATTGTTGTCTCATCGTCAATCGGATATTTTACTGTTCGAAAAGGAGATTGGAAGTTAATTGAAGGACTTGGATCAGGAGGTTTTACAGAACCCCAAAAAATCGAACAGGTAAAAGAGGGAGTAAATGGCCAATTATTTAATTTAAAGAGTGACCCCAAAGAAGCCAATGACGTTTTTGAAACGAATCAAGAAAAAGTGAAAGAGCTTAGAAATTTGCTGCAAGAAATCAAAGGCTATAAAAAAAGATAAGTCATTCATTTTTAAATCTTCGAATCAAAAATCGATTCAACATGATTCGCACCACAATCATCCTCGTTTTTTGTTTGAGTATTTTTCATGTAGGTATAGCTCAAAATCTTGAGCAAACCATTCGAGGAAAGATTGCAGATAAGCAAACATTAGAACTTCTATCTAATGTGACAGTCAAATTAGTTCCTGGTAATCACATCAGCTTCAGTGATAGCCTTGGCCGATTTTATTTTCATAAGATTCCATTAGGCCGATATAGTATTTCATTTTCGAGGTTAGGTTATGCGCCATTAAGTATTCCAAATTTGGAGCTTCGAAGTGGAAAAGAAATCAACTTGCCTGTTGAGTTAGAAGAGGCACCCCAATTTTTACGTGAAGTGGTCGTGGTTTCCGAGCGAGCAAAAGACCGGGCAAAAAATGAAATGGCCATGGTTAGTACGCGCCAATTTTCAGTCACGGAAGCCAATAGATATGCTGGAGGATTTCAGGATCCGGCTCGCATGGCCTTAAACTTTGCAGGGGTAACAAATGCAGGATCCGATCAAAACAATGAGATTATTATTCGTGGGAATTCACCAAAAGGATTATTGTGGAGGATGGAAGGGATCGAAATCCCTAATCCAAATCATTTTGGAGATGGACAAGGATCCACCAGTGGAATCATATCGATGATCAATTCGACTAGCTTGGCCAACTCAGATTTTATGTCGGGTGCTTTCCCTGCGGAATATGGAAATGCCTCCTCCGGTGTTTTTGACCTACGATTCCGAAGAGGCAATAATGAGAAGAGGGAATGGATGGCACAATTATCTGTGGTCGGAATCGATTTGGCCTCCGAAGGGCCCATTGGCAAAAATGGCGGCTCATATAGGGCCGGAGCCAGATATTCAACGTTAGAGTTGCTATTAAAATCGGGATTAATTAACATCAATTCAGGAAACTTTAAGCCCGCTTATCGAGATTTAAATTACACGATTGATATTCCATTGAAAAAAGCTGGGCTTCTTACGTTTTGGGGCTTAGCGGGAGCGAATGATACGGAAGATGAGAAATCGACGACCAAGGATTACTCAAATAGTGCCATGGGGGCGTTTGGCTTATCCTATAAATTACCCTTCAAAAAAGGTCATCTTTCCACTGTTTTGGCCTTAACAACTGAATCGGCAAACGTGAGCAAAATTGAAATCATTTCGAATGCATGGAAAACCACCAGAGATCAACTATATCGCTACCCTAATGTACGGTTGAACGCTACTTATGTATATAAATGGAATGCCAGCTTGACGGCAAAGTTTGGAATGAATATAAGCCAATTATCTTTTGAGCTCAAAGATGATCGTTGGGATGGTAAAAAAATAGTGAATTACCTAAATGAATCGAATTCCACGTATTACGTGCAACAGTTTGGACAGATTATAAAAAAATGGACTCCAGCTTTTCAAACTACTTTTGGGCTTCATGCATACCAATTTGAACTGAATCAATCCAAGGCCATCGAGCCTCGAATGGCCATTTCGATCGACAATCATTCGGGAGGTAGATTTGGGGTAGGGATTGGTTGG
>JBIKRO010000014.1:0-42358 GCA_044349095.1 Aquirufa sp.
TTTTTCAACACTAGAATTCGTTAAGATATCGATACCCATTTTTTTGTATTGCTTGGCCAGCTCTTTGGAAACATCTTCGTCTTCCACGGGCACAACATTAGGTAAAAACTCAACGATCGTTACCTTAGTGCCCATCGCCGCATAGACATACGCAAATTCTACGCCGATGGCTCCTGAGCCTATAATGACCATGGAATCTGGACGCTTTTCCAAACTCATCGCTTTGCGATATTCAATGACTTTTTCACCGTCAATAGGGATATTCGGCAATGCACGTGCACGTGCACCTGTGGCAATCATGATGTATTTTCCGTCGTAAATGACTGACTTACCTTCTGCGTCAATGACCTCTACTTTTTTACCGGGTTTTACTTTCCCGGTTCCCATTATGACGTCAATTTTATTTTTTTTCATCAAAAATTGCACTCCTTTGCTCATGCTGTCAGCGACACCACGAGAACGAGAAATTACTTTTGAGAAATCAGCTTCAGCCCCTTTGACGGTTATTCCGTAGTCTGATGCATGTTTGATATATTCAAAAACTTGGGCAGATTTCAAAAGTGCTTTAGTCGGTATACATCCCCAGTTCAGGCATATTCCCCCTAAGGATTCCTTTTCAATTACCGCACATTTTAAACCTAATTGAGAAGCTCGGATAGCTGCTACATAACCTCCAGGGCCTGAGCCTACCACGATCAAATCGTAAGATTGCGCCATATTATTAGATGATTTATATGAATGAGACCGCAATTTAGTACAAAATCGGGTATATTTGCATTTTATAAAGAAGAAAAACATATGACTAAGGACAGGTTCAATGACCTGAAAGCCAGAATAGAGGCTTTAAGGAGGTATCTTTGACTACGATCACAAAAAATATTTAATTTCAGAATTAGAAACGGTTACGTTGGATCCTGCATTTTGGGATAATCCTGTGAAGGCTGAAACGACGATGAGGGAGATGCGGGGACTGAAGTTTTGGACCGACGGATTTGACCAATTAACGAATGCCCAAGGCGACCTAGAAACTATTTGGGAATTTTACGAAATGCAGGAAGCCTCCGAAGCTGAAGTAGATGCGGAAGGTGATAAATTAGAGGCCAAGTTAGAGGCGCTAGAATTTCGTAAAATGATGTCAGACGAGGGGGATAATATGAGCGCCGTACTCGAAATTAACGCGGGCGCTGGAGGTACGGAATCACAGGACTGGGCGTCAATGTTGTTACGAATGTACCAAATGTGGTCCGAAAAAAATGGCTTTAAGATTCGCTTGGTTGACCAAAATGATGGGGATGTTGCCGGTATAAAATCAGTCACCATCGAAGTAGACGGAGAGTTTGCCTACGGAAATTTAAAATCTGAAAATGGGGTTCATCGCCTCGTTCGAATCTCACCATTTGATTCAAATGCGCGTCGACATACCTCATTTGCTTCTGTATATGTGTGTCCGTTAGCGGATGATACGATAGAAATTGACATCAATCCTGCCGATATTGATTGGGATACGTTTCGTTCTGGAGGAGCTGGTGGCCAAAATGTGAATAAAGTGGAGACAGCGGTTCGGTTGACCCACAAGCCTTCAGGGATTATCATTGCGTGCCAACAAGAACGTTCGCAGTTGATGAATAAGGAAGTAGCCCTTCGATTATTGAAGTCAAAACTATACCAAATCGAAATTGACAAGCGCAATGCTGCCCGAGCTGAAGTGGAGGCTGGTAAAAAGAAAATAGAGTGGGGTTCTCAAATTAGATCGTATGTGTTAGATGACCGACGCGTGAAGGACCATCGCACAAACCATCAAACTTCTAATACAGATGCGGTGTTGGATGGAGAAATCAATGATTTTATTAAGGCCTATTTGATGGAAAACTAGCCAATTTTGTTTTTGCTTTTTTTGATGGGTCGGGGTGCATTTTAGCTTTACTAACTTTTTAAAAGTTAGTAAAGCTTGCTGAAAGCGCTACAAAAAAAGCAAACGATTTTGATTTTGATTTATTGTTCTTTTGAGAGCGATTCTTCCTCAAGATTTTTGAGATAATCAACTAACTTATCTTTTGCCATCGATAGCGCGACCGCCAATAAATAGGATTTAATGGCTGACCCTAAAAACGAAGATTCGTTTTTTTCTTCCTTTTTAGATTCGCCACCTCCAGAAAAAAGCGAATAAATCAAATAACTTCCTGCGACAATTCCGCCGGCAATTAAAATTTGATTGCCTCGTTCTTTGGCTATTTTTTTCAAATCGTCCATCTCTAATGAAATGTTTGATTTGACCTCATCGGCTTGCACTTCTAATGCTTTACGTTTATTCTCTAAATCACTCATGATCGTTGTCGTTAGCATTTGTAAATTCGTCAACTTCCTCTAAATCAATTAATGGAGTATCTGGATTTTTCCTATTTAAGGAATAAATGATAAACAGGCTAATGATCAGCGCAATACCTGATACACTCATATACCCTACATAGGAACTCCCGAAATAATCATTCAGCAAGTTTGCAAGTCCCAGTAGTAAAAATAAAAGGGTTATCCCAATGGCAAATGAGGCTAATATAAATTTAAATATTCTGGATAATAATTCTTCTAAGCGTTCTTGGATGTCCAATTTCACCAACTCCAATTGGGTTTTGATGTATTTGGTGACCAAGTCTACAAGTTTAGAATTATCAAAAATCCCCATTTATCGTTGTTTTAATTTAGCCTCAATGGAATGTTGCGTATGTGGAACTAAACGTAAACGCTCTTTAGAGATTAGTTTTCCTGATTCCACACAAACTCCATAAGTGCCATTCTTAATTCTCATTAATGCTTTTTCAAGGCTTCCAATGAATTTTTGCAATCGAACCGCCAATTGGTTCATGTTCTCTTTCTCAGCAGTTTCTGCTCCATCCTCCATGACCTTTGAATTCCCAGAGGTTTTATCCGTTCCACTGTCGTTCTTTTTTGAAAGTGTTTCTCTTAAATAAGTTAATTCTGATCTTGAGTCTTCTAACTTTTCTAAAATTATTTGTTCAAATTCTTTTAACTCCTCCGCCGAATAGCGTTGTTTTTCTTCGTTTCCCATAATAAATATCGAATGATTAAGAATGGTAAATAGTAAAGATTTTACTCAAAACGCTTGAATATCAAACCTTTAATATTTTTAGTTAACATTTCCACAAAGATAATTTTATATGATTGATTTAGGTAATTATTGGCGTAAAATCTATGACAATTTTTTTCTCCAAGCATAAAAGCCCCTAAAAGCGAAGAGCAAGAAGACCGCGTACAATATGGCTGTTCCATTCATTCCCTTATAAATATATACCCCTATATAAAGGATGTCTACAAAAATCCATACCAACCAGTTTTCAATTTTCTTTTTAGCCGCTAAATATGTTCCCCAAATGCTAAATCCTGTTAGAGTCGCATCCAAAAATGGGAGTGATACGTTGGATAATTCATGATGCAAGTAGCCTGAGGCAAAGCCGAATATCAAAGATCCGCCGATGCCGATTAACAGGTTGGCCCCACTCGAATTAGTGACTTCTAACAATTGAATAGGTCGATTCCATTGCACAAATCCATAAATAGCCATGGCCATAAATACTCCCTGCAATTCCATGTCGGAGTATAAACCTACCTGATAAAAAAGTATTCCGTAAATAAAGGAAGCGATGAAATTCCAAATCCAGGCAATTTTATGCTGTTTGATCGAATAAAATATACCTAGAAATGCTGTGATTATTCCTACATATTCCAAACCATGCGATTGTATGAATTCGATCATTTTATTTTTTCAAAATGGGCGCAAAAATGACTGATTTCACAAACGTCGCATTTAGGGGTTCTGGCCAAGCAAATGTATCTTCCATGTAAAATTAACCAATGGTGGGCTACCGGAATGATGTCGTCTGGAATATGTTTGATGATGGAAAGCTCAACTTTTAGGGGTGTGTTTGCCGTTTTAGGAACAAGTCCCAATCGGCGCGAAACTCTAAAAACATGGGTGTCAACCGCCATGGTGGGCTGGTTGTAGATGACGGAGGCAATTACATTAGCTGTTTTGCGCCCCACACCAGGCAAACTTTGTAAATCTTCCATCGTTTCAGGGACTTGCCCGTCAAACGAATCGACGATTCGTTGGCCCAAACCCAATAAGTGTTTAGCCTTATTATTAGGGTAGGAAACCGACCTGATGTAGGAAAAAATTTCATCTACGGACGATTCTGAAAGCGCCTTTGCATCTGGAAATCGCTTAAATAGGTTAGGGGTTACTTGGTTGATTCGCTTATCAGTGCATTGCGCTGACAAGACCACAGCCACTAAAAGTTCAAATGGATTTGAATAATGTAGTTCTGTTTCGGCCGTAGGAAATCGGGTCGAAAAGTGCGAAATAAAAGCTTGAAATCGTTCTTTCTTTTGCATCAAATGTGCTCTTTGAACAAAGGTAAGAATTATTTTAAGATAGTTTTCCGCTTAGGAATGTAAGGCTGACTTACTTTTGGCGTAAGCTAAAATAGCCTCTACAGATCGATTAGAAGGCTCAATGAGAGCCTCTTCCAATTTATCTTTTACCTTTTTAAAGGATGCTAACTCCGAGCATTCTTCAGCATTTAAAAGCTGATCGAGCCCTTCTTTTGGCTCATATAAGATTTTAACAAGGTCATTTGGGGTAAAGTTTTGAATCATAGGCACTCTCTTGTTTTTCCATCATTTTTCTTAGGTTGATCAAGGCATACCTCATCCTCCCTAAGGCCGTATTTATACTAACTCCTGTTTGTTCGGCAATTTCTTGAAAGCTTAATTCCTCGTAATGCCTTAACACTAAAACTTCTTTTTGCTCCTCAGGTAATTTTTTGATCATCTCCCTAACATTAGCGATCTGATCAGATTTCATTTGCAAATCTTCTGCCGAGTCTTCCGCAAAATCAAAACTGTTAAACACCTTGGATCCATCCTCTAATACAATCGTAGGATATCTTTTTTCCTTACGAAAATAATCGATGGCTAAATTATGAGCGATGCGTGCAACCCAAGGTAAAAATTTTCCCTCTTCGTTGTAACGTCCCGATCTAATCACATCGATCGCTTTAATATAAGTTTCTTGAAGTAAATCTTCCGCTACGTAACGGTCTTTTACGATCAAGTATATACTGGTAAATACCTTTGATTTACTACGCTTGACTAATGTCTCAAACGCTTTGTCTTCCCCTTGGATGTACGCTGAAATTAACGCTGCATCGCTAACATGAATTTTAATCATAAATTCTAATTATTGTTAACGTAGAGTTTTATTTCATATTGCGTCTCCTATCGATTTTATTTTGGGCGAATTGATTTTAATCCCTATTGGGAGTGCCAAATTAAGTAAAACATTTTAAATTCAAAACGTGTTAACAAAAAATAAAAGAAATATGATATTTTTTTAATTCAATTTTAGTCAATCAATGTATTAGAAATAATTAAAAAACAATTAGTTTTGTCAAAATCTTAAAATAATTTAAAATGAAAAATGCACGTTTTTTAGCCGTTTTGTTAACGGTAATTTTATTGTCTATCAAGTCTTTTGCTCAAGTAGCGTCTGATGAATTTTCTGGTTCATATAAAATGCAGGAAAATCCATATGTTAAAGTGTTAAAAGTAAATGTGAAAGAAGGTAAAGTAATTATTTCTGCTGAAGGTTTACCTGATTCTGAATTAGCAAAAGGTAAAACCGCAGATGAATTTTTGCTTGAATCCATGAGCGCAACGATTACTTTTACGCGCGATGGTGGTAAAGTAAAAGGATTGAAAATAGAAGCTCAAGGCAATGCTTTATTGGGAGAGAAAGAAGGTGCAAGTTCTGCTTCTTCTTCAATCGATGAATATGCAGCTACTTTCAAGATGGCTGACAATGAGTATGTTAAGAAAATGATTGTGAATGTAAAGGAAGGAAAATTATTAATTACTTCTGACGCAAACCCTACTGAAGGGGCAGTTTTGAAGGCATCAAATACTCCTGATGTATTTACAACAGCGCTTCAAGGATATGATGCTGATATCATTTTTTCTCGTTCTGGTGGAAAAGTTAGTTCTGTCAAAATCTCTGTAGCAGGGGGCCAAGTAGTATTGACTGGCGTAAAAGAATAGTCGATTACAGATTAAGATAAAACAAAAAGAGGCACCATTTATGTGCTCCTTTTTGTTTGAATAGGTATTGTTATTTTAGTTGGCGCTTATACAACTGGATCGTGTTTTCTAATCCATAATATAAAGCATCGCAAATGAGCGCATGGCCAATCGACACCTCATCTAAGGGTGTAACATTTGCTTTGAAATACGCTAAATTTTCTAAACTCAAATCGTGGCCCGCATTGACACCTAAGCCTAATTGGTGCGCTCTAAAGGCTGCTTTTCGGTAATTTGCTACTGCGTCAACTGGGTTTTTATCAAAATTTGCTGCAAAAGGTTCCGTGTACAACTCCACTCGGTCAGCCCCTGTTGACACCGCTGCTTCTACCATTTCCAAAACAGGATCTACAAATATAGATACCCGTATACCCGCCTCGCGAAATGGACGAATTATTTTGATTAATAAGGCTTGATGTTGGATGGTATCCCAACCATGATTCGAAGTGAGTTGACCTAATGCATCAGGAACTAAGGTCACTTGTTCTGGTTTAACCGACATAACAAGGTCGATAAAAGATGCCTCAAGCGGATTTCCCTCAATATTAAATTCCGTAGTGACTATTTTTTTTAAGGCATACACATCTGCATATCGGATATGTCGCTCATCGGGCCTCGGATGGACCGTAATGCCATCAGCTCCATACCGCTCACAATCTTTAGCGACGTCCAATAAATTTGGATTATCCCCTCCGCGCGAATTTCGCAAAGTGGCAATTTTATTGATATTGACACTAAGTCTAGTCATGGCCTAAAATAAGATTGCTTATTCTGTAAATTAAATCAACTGGTTTTTTGCCAAATATTCTGCTATTTGGATGGCATTGGTCGCCGCTCCTTTGCGTAAATTATCAGCTACAATCCACAAGTTTAAGGTATTTTTTTGACTCTCATCCCTGCGAATTCTACCCACAAAAACTTCATCTTTTCCGTGCGCGGTAATTGGCATTGGATATAAAAAATTCTTCGGATCATCTTGAACGATTACTCCTTCCTCATTTTCTAATATGTGTCGCACTTCTGCCAAATCAAAATCATGTTCAAATTCAATGTTAACCGCCTCCGAATGGCCACCGATCGTAGGAATACGAACAGTAGTTGCCGTTACCTGAATCGAATCATCCATCATGATTTTCTTGGTTTCCAAGATCATTTTCATCTCTTCCTTCGTGTATCCATTGTCTAAGAAAACGTCGATGTGAGGCAACACATTTAGGTCAATTTTATGTGGATAAACACGGGCTATATTTTCCTTTCCTGCTCGCTCGTCAAACAATTGGTCCACGGCAGCTTTTCCAGTACCAGTAACCGATTGATACGTCGAAACCACCACACGTTTAATGGTATATTTTTTATGCAACGGATTTAAAATGACAACCATTTGAATGGTTGAGCAATTGGGGTTGGCAATAATTTTATCTTCCTTAGTTAAGGTATAGGCATTAATTTCTGGCACCACTAATTTTTTGGTGGGATCCATGCGCCACGCGGATGAATTATCGACCACCGTTATTCCTGCCGCGGCAAATTTGGGTGCCACCTCTAAAGAAGTACTCCCGCCTGCTGAAAAAATAGCCACATTAGGCTTCATGGCGATGGCCGTTTCGTAGCCAACCACCGTGTAATCGATGCCCTTAAAATTCACTTTTTTACCGATAGATCGCTCGGAGGCAACCGGTATAATTTCAGTCACTGGGAAATTTCTTTCCGCCAATACTTTTAAAATTTCACCGCCTACTAATCCTGTGGCGCCAACAATCGCAACTTTCATTTTATATTCCAATTAAAATTTATAATTCCAAACTAAACCCACCGTTGGCCCAAATCGATCATCCGGTGAATATTTTAAACTCATTTTTGAACCATCATTGGCCAACTCATTATATCGATTTAGCGCACGCCTAAAATGACGAACACTAACAGATCCAAAATATAAATTGGCCACCGCACTTCCTCCCACCACAGACCAATAAAAACCATCTGACACCGCATCCTTATTTAATAGCGTATAAAAAGAAAGGATTGCCGTAATCCCAGAAATCCATTTAATGTTATTTTGCTGCCTTTTATAAATCAAAAACTCCCTACTGACAAAAGGATCTTGAGCCTCCAAAAGTGGTATTTGCAACGCAAGCGGATTGTCAATAAGTTGGCGCTTATACGCAAACTGTTTTCTAAATCCAGTTTGAGTTTCAACGATCGGGAATAATTCTTTTCTAACTTCTTTTTGACCTAAAATAGGCCCTGAAAGTATAATAAAGAATAACAATAGTTTCGACTTCACTGGTTAAATATTATTTAATCCCGTAAAATTAGGGCTTAAATTTTGAATGGGAATCTTTTTTTTTGAATAAATCAACGAAATCGATAGGTCGATAAAGGTGTAATGGCAAAATCTAGGGCCACATCAAAGGGGTTTAAGTCTTCGATCGGCTCGATGGGCTCATTAAGTGAAAGACCAATTTTAATTACGTTAGGTTTTGCCAGTGCTAAAAAGCGGTCATAAAATCCTTTTCCATATCCGATGCGATGTCCTTGCGTGTCGACGGCCAACAAAGGAATAAATACGACATCGATATCCGTTGGATTTAATCGGACTGAAGTTTCTTCCGTAGGTTCTAAAATCCCCCAATCTGACGCTAAGAATGTAGATTTTTTATCGGTCAAATAGGGAATTAATTGGCTTGTATTTTTCTCAACTTTTGGAAAAATTAATTGATGATAATAGGGCTCATTAATTAAAATGGCATGAATAGGCGATGTCATCACCTCCCGCTGATGCTCCATGCTATGAAAACTCATGAGCATTAAATTTCTTGGCAATGGGTTGATGAATTCAATAATTTGATTTACTAATTGGACATTTTTTAATTCAAAATCTTGCTGAGTCCAGCTTTTTCTTTCCACCAATGCCTTTTCTCTAATGTCAGCTTTTTTCATAATCAGGGTTTTCAGTTCATTGGTTGTCAAGCCATGTTCCTTATAATTATAAACGATTTAGGCGATTAGCCGAATGGTCCATCATCGCCGTTCCATTATTTTTTCTTATTTTTGCCTCAATTTTGCCGATTATTTCATAAAAAACAACAACACTGTGGCCTTCAAAGAATATAAAAATTTAGATTATGCGGTATTAGCAGAAGAAATTTTAAGCTTCTGGAAAAATAACGACATTTTCGAAAAATCAATTTCTAGTCGAGAAGGAAAACCCAGTTTTACTTTTTATGAAGGGCCGCCTTCGGCTAATGGAACCCCAGGAATCCATCATGTGATGGCAAGGGCCATTAAAGATATTTTCTGTCGCTATCAAACGCTAAAAGGAAAGCAAGTAAAAAGAAAAGGTGGCTGGGACACGCATGGTTTACCCGTGGAATTGCAAGTAGAAAAGGAGTTGGGAATCACCAAAGAGGATATCGGAAAAACAATTTCCGTCGAAGAATATAACCAGCGTTGCCGTGAAACTGTGATGAAATTCACGGATCAATGGAACGATTTGACAGAGAAAATGGGGTATTGGGTGGATCTTTCTTCCCCATATGTAACCTATCAAACACCTTATATTGAAAGTGTTTGGAACTTGTTAAAGCGCCTTTATGACCAAAATTTGTTGTATAAAGGCTACACGATTCAGCCTTATTCCCCCGCAGCCGGAACAGGTTTATCCTCCCATGAGTTAAATCAGCCCGGATGTTATAAGGATGTAAAAGACACTTCATTGACCGCTCAGTTCAAGGCAAAAAAGACAAGTAAATCAGCCTTTTTGTTTGATCATTCAAATCAAGAACCTGTTTATTTGCTTGCCTGGACCACTACGCCATGGACTTTGCCTTCTAACGCGGCATTGACGGCAGGGAAGAATATCAACTATGTTTTGGTCAAGACTTTTAATCCCTATACTTTTTTACCTGTCCACGTGGTTTTGGCCAAGGATTTAGTCAAAAATTATTTCCAAGCTGCGGCTGAAAATGGTGATTTCCAAGCGTACGTCGACGCAGATAAAAAGCCTAGTGCAATTCCATACCAGATTGTGGCTTCTTTTAAGGGATCTGATTTAGAAGGGGTTGAATATGAACCTTTGATGTCCTATGTTTCACCAAAAGAACCAGCTTTTCGAGTTATTTTAGGGGATTTTGTCACGACTGAAGATGGTACGGGAATGGTGCATACGGCGCCAACTTTCGGTGCGGATGACTTCCGGGTAGCCCAACAAAATGGAATTCCGGCTATTTTAGTTCAAGACGAAAATGGGAAAGATGTACCCTTAGTAAATCGGCAAGGACGATTTGTTAAAGAAGTGACTGATTACGCTTTAGAGCCTGTAAAAGAGGCATATTTGACTGAGGAAGAAAAAGAAGAGGCTAGAATAAAACAAGGAAGAGATAAATATTTATCGGTGGATGAGCGAATTGCGATCCAATTAAAAACCGACAATAAAGCGTTTAACGTTCAGAAATTTGATCACCCCTATCCTCATTGTTGGCGTACGGACAAACCCATTCTATACTATCCTTTGGACTCATGGTTTATTAAAACGACAGCTGCCAAAGATAAATTAATCGCTTTAAACAAAACAATCGAATGGAAACCAGAATCCACTGGAACGGGTCGATTTGGAAACTGGTTGGAGAATTTAGTGGACTGGAATTTGTCTAGATCTCGGTATTGGGGTACCCCGCTGCCCATCTGGAGAACAGAAGATGGATCTGAGGAAATCTGTATTGGCTCATTGGCACAGTTGGCAGATGAAATTAACCTCGCAAATGCATCAGGAAAATTGTCAGAGAAACAATTAGCTGGAAATTCAGCATTTCAAATTGCGCTTGAAAAAGGGCAAGCTGATTTACATCGACCTTTTGTAGACGAGATTTATTTGTTGAGCCCCACGGGACAGATACTAAACCGAGAGCTTGATTTGATCGATGTTTGGTTTGATTCAGGTGCGATGCCATTTGCACAATGGCACTATCCATTTGAGAATCAAGAAATATTTAAAAAGTCTTATCCTGCCGATTTTATTTCTGAGGGAGTTGACCAAACACGCGGTTGGTTCTTTACACTACATGCTATTTCAGCCATGGTGGAAGATTCTATAGCCTTTAAACATGTAGTTTCTACTGGTTTAGTTTTGGATAAAAATGGAAATAAAATGTCCAAAAGACTGGGCAATGCCGCCGATCCTTTTGACACCTTATTGAAATACGGCGCTGATCCGACGCGCTGGTATATGATCACCAATGCCCAACCTTGGGATAATTTAAAATTTGATTTAGCTGGAATTACGGAAGTGCGAAATAAGTTTTTTGGCACACTGACTAATACCTATAATTTCTTTGCTTTATATGCCAATTTAGATGGTTTTGATGCGTCAAATGTGCGCGTTGAGGAGGAGAATTTATCTGAATTAGACCGCTGGATTTTATCTAAATTAATGAATTTAATTGCTGAGGTAGACGAGTCTTTTGAAACCTATGAGCCCACAAAAGCGGGTCGGGCGATACAAGATTTTGTCTGCGATCATTTGTCAAATTGGTATGTACGCTTATCTAGGCGACGTTTTTGGAATCCTGAGGCTAAAGAATTAGGCCTAAGTGCAGATAAAAAAGCGGCTTATCAGACCTTGTATACTTGTTTAGAAACGGTGGCCCAATTGATGTCTCCTATCGCGCCGTTTTATGGAGAGTGGTTGTATAAAAATTTAACTCAAAAGGAATCAGTTCATTTAACTGATTTTGTCAAGGTTAATGCCGATTGGAAAAATCAGGATTTGGAAACTTCGATGGAATTAGCTCAGCGAATTTGTTCATTAGTTCACTCAATTCGTAAGGTGCATAAGTTGAAGGTGCGCCAACCATTAGCCCAGGTGCTGGTTCCTGTTTTACAGGAAAATGTTCGAGAGCAAATTAGGCGTGTCGAGGATTTAATTAAATCTGAAGTCAATGTCAAGCAGGTGAATTATTTGAATGATGCCTCCGGTGTTTTGAGTAAGCGAGTTAAACCTAATTTCAAAGCGTTGGGACCTAAGTTTGGTAAGGACATGAAAGCGGTGGCTGATCTTATTGCCGGCATGTCAGCGAATGATCTATCTACGGTGGAATCTGCCGGTTCTGTTAATCTAAACGGATTTGAGATAGGAATGGGCGACATTGAAGTGATGACGGAAGATATGCCGGGTTATTTGACAGCTAGTGAAGGGGGCTTGACTATTGCGCTTGATAACACATTAAGTCCCGAATTGATTCGGGAAGGAATGGCCCGCGAATTTGTGAATCGCGTCCAAAATTTACGTAAAGACTTAGGTTTTGATGTTATTGATAAAATTCATATTTCGATCCAAGAAAATACGAGCGAATGGAAAGATAGTTTGACTGAATTTAAAGGATATATAAGCCAAGAAGTTCAAGCTCTTTCAATTGATTGGGTGAATGAGGTTAGTGAAGGTTATTCAGAAGTCAGTATAGATGATGTAAATTTAAATGTCCGTTTGACCGTTGCATAAAACAAGGTATACATGGTTTTCAATTCATTACAGTTTTTGGTGTTTTTTGGGATTGTGACCAGTGCTTATTTTTTATTGGCTCACAAGTACAGATGGGCTTTGTTGCTGGTGGCTTCATGTTATTTTTATATGGCTTTTGTTCCTATTTATTTGGGGATTTTAGGCTTGACCATTGTCATCGATTATTTTGCTGGGATCTATTTAGAACGGTTTCAGGGGGGTGCAAAAAAAATATTTTTGGGTTGTAGTTTGCTGGCCAACTTAGGTGTGTTGGCCGTTTTTAAATATTACTTTTTTTTTACGGACAACTTTAATTTCCTAGCCAGTTATTTCTCCATTCCTATTCACTTCCCGGTTTTAAATTTTTTACTGCCTATTGGCCTTTCATTCCATACGTTTCAAGCCATGAGTTATACCATCGAGGTTTATCGTGGGAACCAGAAGGCGGAACGGAATTTTGGAATTTATAGCCTTTATGTGATGTTTTATCCACAGTTGGTGGCCGGACCCATCGAAAGACCACAAAATTTAATTCATCAATTTTACGAAAAACATGTTTGGGATGCGGACCGAGTGAAGTTAGGTCTATTGCAAATGATGCAAGGTTTTTTCAAAAAAGTAGTCATAGCGGACCGACTTTCCATGGTGGTTGATCCAGCCTATGCGAATTTATCAAACCAGAGCAGCTTGAATTTAATCATCGCCAGTATCTTTTATTCATTTCAAATTTATTGCGATTTTTCAGGCTATTCCGATATCGCGATTGGGGCTTCCAAGGTGATGGGCTTCAAACTTATGAATAATTTTAATGCACCCTATACGGCCAAATCCATTCCAGATTTTTGGCGCCGTTGGCATATTTCCCTGTCCACCTGGTTTAAAGATTATGTGTATTTTTCTTTAGGAGGAAACCGCGTCTCGGTTCCCCGCTGGTATATCAATATTATGATCGTCTTTATTTTGTCAGGCTTTTGGCATGGGGCCAGTTGGAACTTTGTGATTTGGGGAGCTTTGCATGGATTGTTCCAATTAATGGGTTTAACGCTTAATCGGATTTTCCCTAAATTGGCGGCGGATGAGCAAAAGTCAGCTGCTGGAGTTTGGATGTACCGACTATTCACATTTTTATTAGTGACGATTGCCTGGGTATTTTTTAGAATTCCAAAATTTGGAGATATTCAGATTTATTTTGACCAATTAACCCATGGCTCCATTCTAGACCCAATATCTTTAGCTTTCAATACCAACGAATTATTATTTTCTATTTTATTGATTGTGGGTTTATATCTGTATGATTTTAAAAGGGACAAAATAAAGGTGGATTCGGTTCAATTATTTTGGCCGATTATTTCTGGATTGGCGTTTTTGATTTACTTTTTTGGAGTCTTTAATTTGAAACAGTTTATTTATTTTCAGTTCTAATTTATGCAAAAACTACTCGCATGTATTGGGTTTATTTTTTGTGCACTTACCTTGTATTTGACTAGTTCAAATGCGGGCATGAAGTGGATTACCCAAGATCGATATAGTCGAATTGGGGCTTTGGGGGCAGATAAATATCTGTATGGCGATCTGTATGGATTGACGTATTTGAGCAAATTCAAAATTACAAAAGACACAAATTTTGTTTCTATACCGGCCAAAGATAGAAAAGCAAATAGCGATACGGCGAATCTTTTTATCCTAGGGGATAGTTATTTGTACAGTTTCTTTAGGCAGGACCCGCATTATTATGTGGGCATAAATCAAGTCCAATTTATTCGTTGGGATGTCGCTAATCCCATTGAAATTATCCCCGCTAGAAATAAAAAAAATATCTTGTTGATCGAATCGGTTGAGCGAAATATGTCCGGTCTATTCAATTTAAATTCCGTGAAGGCCCGATTGGATAGAGCGGAGGCGGTGCAATCAGAGTTGAATACACGTCAGAAAATAGCCCATTTTTTCGCCGAAATTGACGAAGGAATCAAGGAAAGTTTATATCATAAATCTCTTGAAGCCAATATCGAATTTACGTGGTTTAATTTTGGGTTTTGGGCGCCCTTGAAGGAATTAAAAGCAGATTTTAATTTAAATTTCTTTGGTCGAGTGGACAAAGAAGTCGCCATTTCAAAGGATAAAAACTTTTTGTATTTAGCTGAAACCCTTAACCCTAATAACCCTGGGAGTTCATTTTCGGACATCAGTGAAGCGAAATTAAAAACTCAAGTAAGCGAATTAAATGCTATTCGGGAATATTACAAAGCAAGGGGCTTCGACGAGGTTATTTTTTCGATTATTCCCAATCCTGTGTCGGTGCTGAAGACGGAGAATAGACCTGATAATCACCTTATCCAAAGGATTAAATTGCACCCTGATTTTAAGGGGAAATTAATTGATGCAACAGAAGAGCTGTCCAAAAATGCAAAATCAAATTTCTTCACCTCTGATTCACATTGGAATCAGAAGGGTGCAAAAATTTGGTTAGACCAGTTGAATCGCCAACTCCCAAACTTAACTTATTTAGGAAATTGAGTTTTGTCTAGTTTTGGTAAAAGTTGCAATGCATTTTTATAGTATACTTTTTTAAGTACTTCGTCAGGAAGTTCTAACCCATAAATCCTCCAGAACGCATGTCTTTTTCGGTAGTATGGAAAGTATTCATCGCCAGTTTCTAGTAATCGGAAATAGGTGTAGTATTCAGACGTTGTCCAAATGTCTTTTCCAAAAAGCACTCGGTCTTGATATTTGATCATGAAAGCGCGCGCATTTTTGGGTTGGCGTCCTAGTTCATGAATCACGGCTCCAATCTCGGTATACATATTTGGGTAAAGATTCATGAGTCGGCCTAATTCGGGTAAATTGTTTCCGAGCCAAGCTAAATGGGCGCTAATGAATTTGGTATTAGGGTGCCTTTTGATGATATCAAATTGTTCATCCATCACTATTTTCCATGAAGGGTATTTGGTTGAGGGTCTTGCTCGGCTTGGAAATTGTTTTAGTTCAAGCCAGCGCTCATTGGTTTTATCGTGTACATCAAAAAATGAAATCGGTTCTCCGGTATGGATCAAAATGGGGATATTTAGTTCACCACATTTGGCCCAAATGGGATCTAGTCTTGGGTCATTGGTCCGTATTCTATTGCCTTTTGAATCTTTTACTTCTAAGCCTAAGTCTTTAAATATTTTTAATCCCATGGCACCTGCTTTCACTTCTTTTTCCAAGGCTTTGACCGTTTCCGCAGACCAGTTTGGGTTATCGATATCACTAAAATTCAGGTTGGTAAACACGATCACTCGACCACCGGCTTTTTCTTTTCCTGCATTGACAGATTGAATTAAAAAATCAGTCCCTTGTTCCCTTGCCCCGCTTCTATAAGATCCTTTTCCACTTAAGTTGATCATGAATTTCATGTTAAGACTATCCATTTGCTTAACTAAATAGCCTAAATCTTGGCTTGGCATATTGTTTTGATGATTGTGAATATCGATGAATGGATATTTTGCCTTTTTGACGGTATGTTCGGGTACGACAAGAGTTGATATGGGGTCATACTCTTCAAAAGCCATGGTTTTTTCTTGAGCGAATGAGGGTAAACTGAGTAGAATGCAGAGGGAAAATATATATTTTATCACGCGCTTATAAGGTTTATTCAGCGAATCTATTGAATATATTTTAAAATTGATCATGCAAAATGGTATATTCGCTCTATTTATGAAAATTAGGGCTTATATATTTTTATTGGTTTGTTTCTCTTTGAGTCCCTTATTTGGCCAAAAGAAAAAGCAGGAGGTTCATAACCTGACGGGTGCGCAGTTGGAGGAATTAATGACTGAGGGGATGAGACATTACATTAAAGATGATTTTGACGAAGCGATTTTAGTGTGGGAACATTTGATTCTTGAGGTTCCTAATGAACCTTCCATTTATTATTATCTTGGAAAGGCCTATTTGGCACAAAATAAAAATTCTTTAGCTTTTAAAAATGCAGCGGAGGCTTGGAGACTTTCCCCTCATTCCATGGATTATGGACTTTTCTATGTAGACATTGCGTTAGATTTACGCAAAGTAGATGAGGCTTTGGAAGCGCTGAATAAAATGTCTGAATTTGACGAGATCCAACCTGAGATTGGATTACGCTTAGCTCAGGCTTATTTATGGAAGGAAAATGGGAAGGAAGCTTTGAACGCTTTGAAGAAGGTCGAGGAGTGGTTGGAAGATTTTCCAGAAATTGTTCGAACGAAACAATTTATTTATCTAAAGGAAAAGGATGTTTTGGGGGCCATGAATGCTGGTTTTAGCTTGATCGAAAATTCGCCTGATGAATTATTATTTACTTGGGATCAGATGGAAACGGTTTGGGATTTGGTGACGGGAAATACATTACAATCTGAACTTAGACCATTAAAATCTAAATATTCGAGTCAAGGCCAATTGAATTTAATGAGTGCCAAATTATTTTTGGAAGCCCAAAATTTAGATTCTACTTGTGTAGAAATTTTGCATGCGGCTTCAGATTCGAGAATGAGTTCTGAGATTTTGGGCCAATTAACCATTCAAATTTTAGGATTAATTAAGTCCAAAGAAGACTGGCAAACGGTTTATGATATGATTTTGGAATTAAAGGGATTGTATCCTGTGGATCCTAGATTTTCTGCACTTGAGGGTGATTTGTGGGCTAATATATCCAAATTTAAAGAGGCGCAAGTTTCCTATTTACATGCGGCTAGAATGGGTAATGCTAAGTTTGAAGTTTGGGCTCGCATTATTCAATTGGATTACGAGATGAACTTATTGGACAGTGCAATTGTACATGCTGAAGAGGCCCTTGTTCTTTTCCCAAATCAAGGATATTTATGGTTTCAAAAAGGGTTTGCGGAGTATTTGAGTGGAAAAATAAATGAATCCATTCGTTCATTTGAAGGAGCCACTCCTATGGCCAACACCCAAGATGGCTGGTATACGCAATTATATGGTATCATGGGGGACGCTTATCATTCCAAAGGTTTATATAAGCAATCTGATGCTTGTTTTGACAAGGTCTTAACCGTCAATCCCATGGAAGAACATGTCTTAAATAATTATAGCTATTACTTGTCTTTGAGGCGTGACCGTTTGGATAAGGCAGCGCTTATGTCGAAGAAGTTAGTGGATAAATTTCCTACTAATGGTACTTATTTGGATACTTATGCATGGGTATTGTTTCAGAGGGGTGAGTACATAGAATCATTGGTCTATATTGAAAAAGCCTTGAAGGATGAAAAACAAAATAGCTCCACGGTTTGGGAACATTATGGGGACGCGCTTTTTAAGAATGGGCGCGTAGATGAGGCGGTTAAGGCTTGGAAAACAGCAAATTCCCTTGACGGAGCCAGTAATAAATTGGATAAAAAGATTGAAAATAAACGAATTATCGAAAATTGAGATAATTTTGTAAACGCTTATTCGCTTAAAATCTAAGATGCGCCGAACCATTATTTTTTTCTTCACAGCTTTTAGCATTTTTTCTTGTGGGAAAAAAGTCGTCGTTTCCACTGTATTGGCGACATCGATTAGTCCTGCAATAGATACCGTATCGAAAAAGGAAGTAAAGGTGATCGACTCAGTGGCAAAAAAAATAATTGAGCCCTTGAAAATAGATGATGCTGAATTAAAATTAGCCCCTGACGATTTAAATTTTAACTTTTTGAAGGCGAAGTCTAAAATCGTGTGGAAGACTCAGCAGAACCAAGATACGTATACGGTTGACATTCGAATGAAAAAAGATAGCTTGATTTGGGTTAATATATCCCAATCTGGTTTTACGGGAGCGACTGGATTGTTTTCAAAAAACAAGGTTCAATTGTATCAAAAAATCAATGGAGAATACTTTGATTTAACCTATGATAGCGTCAGTGTGATGATGGGTTTTAAAGTGGATTATTCGATTCTTCAGTCGCTCATTGTGGGCAATCAGCCTTATAAAAAGAATAATTCAAGGGTTATTCGAGAGAATGAAAATATAATTTTAAAGCAACAAGAGGGGAGGATTAATATTGATAATATGGTAGGTCCCAACCGAAAATTAAAGAAGTTATTAGTTAATGACGTTCCTACGAGCAATAAGATGACCATGGATTTTGAGGAATTCACCTTATTGAATCAGGTGCTTTTTCCTTTTTCAAGTCAAATTAATTTGGATGTTAAGGACAAGGACAATAAAAATGTGAATACGTTGATCACCATCAAATACTCAAAAGTAGAGCTTTTGGATACACCATTGGAATTCCCATTTAAGGTTCCGGAAAAATTATTGAATCCTACACGTAAATGAAATTACACTATATCACTTTATTAATTGCCTTTTTTATCGGTTTTGAGACCTATGCTCAAGTGGATAAAAAAACTCAATTGGAGCAGCAGAAGAATGATAATTTGGTCAAAATAAAGGAGTTGAATTCCATTATTTCAAAAACATCAAAAAAGAAAAAGGTATCAATCGGTAAATTAAATGTACTCAAGGAACAGATTGTTGTCCAAAAGAAGCAAATCAATATACTGAACGAAAATCAAAATTTATTGGCGTCTGAGGCTAAAGTATTAACCCAGCAAAGTGATAAGTTGGCCGCCAAACTAGCGAAATTAAAGCAAGCGTATGCCAAGATGTTATATGAGGCGGAAAAAGTGTCGACGGTCAATAACAAATTAAGTTTCTTGCTTTTATCGTCAGATTTAGGAGAGTTTGTTCGTCGGTTCGACTTTTTAAAACAATATACTTCAAATCGAAAAGAGCAGGCTAAAAAGATTTTTGAGACTCGCCAAGACTTAATGACGAAAAAGCAGCAAGTGATTTTCAAAAAAAATGAAGAGAAAAAAGTATTAGTGGTTAAGGAAAAGGAAAAGGTGAAATTGGAGGTCATGAAAACGAAAGAGGCGAAGGTAGTCACGGTGTTAACCCAGCAAGAGAAAAAATTGAAGATTGAGTTAGAGCGTAAAAAGTTAGCAATTAGGAAGTTGGATAATTTAATTGCCGGGATAGTGCAGCGTGAGATTCAAAAAAGTATGGAACGGGAGCGCCGATTACGTATGGCGGCTCAGGCTAAGAAATTAGAAGTCAATAAGCCAGAGCTACCTAAGCCTAAATTGGAGGAGGGGCTCGTTAAAAAATATGAAAAGCCTGCTGACAAAGTGGACGAAGTTTCGAAGTCGGAATCCAAAAAGGAAATTGTTAAAGAAAAGGCTGCCGCCAAAGAGGTAGTCACGGAACCTGTTTTAGATAAAAATACCTATTACATGAATGCTGATGAGGCTAAATTAGCTGTTTCATTTGCGGCATTACGTGGTAGAATGCCTTTCCCTGTGCCATCGGGATTTATTTCGGATCATTTTGGCGTTCATAAACATCCCATTTTGAAGGGGGTCATGATTAACAATAATGGAATTGATATTCAAACATCCGCTGGGGCTGCTGTTCATACCGTATATGATGGCATTGTGCAGTCGGTGGTTAATATTCCTGGGATTAATACGGTGGTTGCCATCCAGCATGGGGATTATTTCACTGTTTACAGCAAGCTAGACAATGTATCGGTTTCCACGGGTCAGCGGGTTCGTACGGGACAACGCATAGGAACAGTGGCATCGGATGAAGATGGTACTGCAGAAATCAATTTCCAAGTTTGGAAAAATACGGTTCGACAAAATCCTGAGTCTTGGCTTAAAAGGTAATTAACTGAAGCGATAAGTGGCTCTGAAACTGATGTTTTGTCCTTGTTCATCTGCAAAATACCGGAATCGATTTAGGTAGTCTCGGTAAGCTTGGTTGAACGCATTTGTGACTGATACCCCCACATCAAATTTATTTATTGAGATTCCCCAATGTACTTGGCCGAGGATATATCCTTTCGGCGGAGGTAAAAAATCAGCATTTACTTCGACTCTTTTTTGCGTGGAGATTTGGGTTATGCCCCAACTTACATACTGCTTGTGTTTTTTGAATTGATAACGAATCAGGTATTCAAATCGGTCAGGTGGAATATTAATCATGTAGGTATTATTCAATTCATCATAAGCCCGAACAATACTTGTTTTTTGCTGAAGGCTCCAAGATTCAGAAATGCTGTAGGATACTTGTCCGTCCATTCCTTTGAAACTGGCGTCAATTTGTTCGTAGGTAAATGCAGGAAAACTGCCTCGTACGGTTGTAATAAATGAGGGTACTCCTTTGTCCATTAAAGGCTTTAAATAAATAAATTGGTGAATGGTGTTGGTATATAAACCTATTTCTAACTCCAATTTTTCGGTTCTATATAAAGAGTTTAGACTTATATTGTAAGCGGTTTCTCCTTTCAATAAAGGATCCCCTATTTCGTATGCGCCTGCCCCGTGATGGACACCATTTGAAAATAATTCATTCGGACTTGGCGCTCTAAATGCTCTTGCTAGAATCAAGTGATTTTCGAAATTTTGGGTCCAGTGGTATTTTAAACCCATACTCCCTGAAAGACCTATGTAATTACTTAAATCACGCTTTATGGTGGTTGAATAATTTTGTATGGGCCGATGAATTTCAATGTCCTTTGTATCTAATCGGAGTCCCATGTCAATTTCCATTTTTTGATTCACATACCTTTCTAAAGCAAAAATTCCTAGATTGCTCAGGTAATAATTTGGAAGCAAACTAGACGTAAGCGTGGGTAGATTTACTCGATTACCTGATGTTCGATTTCCTTGGGTTAAATACGTTAAGCCAAATTGCCCTTTCCATAATTTTGAGGAGTTGTACTCGTCGATTAAAATTTCAGAGCTAAAGGTCCCAAGATTAAAACTTAATGTGTTGATGTTTTTCCCTAATCGCATGACGTCAAATTCCAGACGTTGGTTATCTTGATATGCCACGTTCATCCTAATCGTTTTATTGGTTAGGTTGACGTAAGCCTTGAATTTTGCCAATGAATGCGTGATATCTTGGTTTGGTCTTTCTATCTCTCTAATGAAACTTGTTGGCGTATAAATTTCAAATGGTCTTTCGCTGGCAATAGCTGTTTTGAGGTCATTGATATTGCCGATATGGGAACCGGAATAAATGCCGATGATTGAGTGGAAGCGACTGATAAACAGATCGGTGCCAAATTTTTGATTTTTGTATCCTAAGGCCGTTGAAAAATTTTGCTCTTCAACACCCGTATTGGCCAAATTGTAATTAGCCGTTTTTGTGTTACCTCCATTTTTTAAGGTTCCTTGAACTCGCCATCCCCAACCATTTACATTTTTAAATCCACCTTCTAACATGCCCGAAGTAACGAATTGCCTTCCGTTTGTAAAAAATATGGTTTGGACCTCTCCTAAAATTCCGCTGGTGTCGGGCAATGAATTGGGTTCCATTAAAATGAGGCCGCCAATCGCATCACCTCCATACCTAAGTCCTGCAGGACCCTTAATCACTTGTATGTTTTTAGAGACAAATGGATCTACTTCCGGCGCATGTTCACTGCCCCATTGTTGGCCTTCTTGCCGCACGCCTTGATTTAAAATGATCACCCGGGAAGAGTGCATCCCATGAATGATGGGTTTTGAAATGCTGCTTCCTGTCTGCAAACTTTGGACGCCTGAAATTCCTTTTAACATTTCACCCAGGCTTAATCCATTTCTTTGAGAGCGTTCTTCAGTACTTAATTCTCCTTTGAGTTGGGAGGTGATTTCCGTTTTTTTTCCGGTAACCATTACCTCCATCAAATGTTCGTCGTGGGTTTCTAAACTTAGATTTTCTGTTAGGTCGTCATGGTCCTTTAACGTGATGGACGTTTCAACTTTGTTGAAGCTGCTCATTTCGCAGACCAACAAATAAGTTCCTGGACATATTTTTTCTATTTTAAAATTTCCCTTTTCATCTGTTTGTGCCTTTGTTTTTTGGCCTTTCAAATAGACGTATGAACCCAGAATGACTTCGCCACTTTCTTTTGAAATTACTTTTCCCTTTAATGTACAATTGCATGCCGTCTGGGAAATGCCTTGATACACCAAGAGTAAAGAAAAAATTAAAAGAAATTTAGGTGATATCATGAATGAGAAACAAAATTGTTTGAGAGAGTAAAAATATGAATAATGTGTCAAAAAAGATCAATAATTAGAATCAAAAGGATTTATGAGACAAATTCAATGTTAAATGATTGTTATAGGTCGATAAATTTTTTTATTATTTAAATTGTTTTGTTTAAACTTTTTATATATTTGTTAAACAAAATAATAAACACGTTTATGACGGCGCTAGAATTTTCTTACCAAGTAGGTAATTTTTCGAAGTTTTTAAAGCCATTTGCTTTGCGTTTGACTAGAGATTCAGATGATGCAAACGATTTGGTTCAGGACACTTTAGTGAAAGCCTATACCAATCGTGACAAGTATTCAGATGGGACAAATCTGAAAGCATGGTTATTTACGATCATGAAAAATACGTTTATCACGCAGTACCAACGTATGGTTCGTCGTAATACGTTTATTGACACCACAGAAAATTTGCATTTTATAAATTCCAGCGATTCATTGCAGGAAAACAATGCAGTTAGTCATTTTATTAAAGAAGATATCGACAAGGCACTAAGCCTGACAGAAGAAATATATAGAGTTCCTTTTTTAATGTACTTCAAAGGTTTTAAATACCATGAAATTGCTGAAGAGTTAGATTTGCCGATTGGCACAGTAAAAAATCGAATTCACATCGCTAGAAAAACATTGAAGAGTTCGCTCAAAATGTATGCATAGATTTTTATAGTTTTTTGGTTAACAGATTAGAGTGTAAAAAGTCAGATTTTATCTGACTTTTTCTTTTTATCAAATTCCAAACGCTAAATTTTATATATTTGTCTAATCCTTTTTTGATGAATAAAAACAAAAAAATTATTGTCATTGGCGCCGGATTTTCCGGACTATCTACCGCCACCGCCCTAGCCGATTTAGGCTATCAGGTCGAAATTTTAGAAAAAAATGAAATGGCGGGTGGCCGCGCACGCGTATTTTCCGAAAAAGGATTTATGTTCGACATGGGGCCTAGTTGGTACTGGATGCCCGACATTTTCGAAACTTATTTTGCGCGCTTTGGGAAAAAACCATCGGATTATTATGATTTAATTCGTCTTGATCCATCCTATGCAGTTATTTTATCCAAAGACGAGGTAATCGACCTGCCTGCTAATTATGCAGATTTACGTGATCTTTTTGAAACTTTTGAACAGGGGGCTGCCCATTCTTTAGACCAATTTTTAGACCAGGCCTCCTACAAATATAAAGTAGGTATCCAGAAGTTTGTTTGGAAACCTTCTCGTAAAATTACGGAATTCTTAAGCCTTGGCTTGTTGATAGACGTGCTAAGGTTAGACGTTTTTCAATCCTTCTATACCCACATTAGAAAATTCTTTAAATCTCCTACGCTTTTGAAATTAATGGAATTCCCCATTTTATTTTTAGGAGCCATTTCGCAAAATACCCCGGCGATGTATAGCTTAATGAATTTTGCCGAAATTAAATTAGGCACCTGGTATCCGATGGGAGGGATGCATTTAATTGTCAAAGGCATGGTTTCGCTAGCAGAGGAAAAAGGGGTTAAAATTACCTATAATTCGGAAGTAAGTTCATTTGAAATGGCAGGTGCTAAGGTGAAAGGAGTAAACACAAAATCAGGATTTCATGAAGCCGATGCGGTGGTTGCAAGTGCAGATTATCACCATGTGGAAGAAGTTTTAGGTGAAAAGTATCGAAATTACGATGAGAGCTATTGGGACAAAAGAGTCATGGCACCCTCTTCTTTATTATTTTACCTGGGTGTTTCTAAACGTATTCCTCGACTAAAACACCATAATTTATTTTTTGACCGAGATTTTAAAATTCACTCCCACGAAATTTATACAGATCCTCAATGGCCTTCCGATCCATTATTTTATGTTTCTGCCCCTTCAGTGACAGATCCATCTGTCGCTCCGGAAGGCTGTGAAAATATATTTCTATTAGTTCCCGTGGCACCAGATTTAGAAGATAATGAGGAGGTGAGAGAAAAATATTTTGGCCAATTGATGGACCGACTGGAAGAATATTGTGGCGTAAACATTCGAGATTCCATTGTCTATAAGCGTTCTTATGCACATAAGGACTTTAAAAATGATTACCATGCTTTCAAGGGAAATGCTTATGGATTAGCTAATACGCTCATGCAAACAGCGATTTTGAAGCCCTCTTTGAAAAATAAAAATCTTAAAAATTTGTATTATACGGGCCAACTAACCGTTCCCGGACCTGGGGTTCCTCCATCCCTTATTTCAGGATTGGTGGTTGCCTCAGAAGTACATAAAGAATTAAATTAGCGTATATGGATTTATATTTAAAAGTATCGCTTGCTTCCAGTAAATTATTAACTAAGGCCTACTCCACTTCCTTTTCTTTGGGAATTCGAACCTTAGACACGAAAGTTCATGATGCTATTTATGCTGTTTATGGCTTTGTGCGGTTGGCCGATGAGATTGTGGATACTTTTCACACCCATGACAAAAGGGAATTATTGGCCCGATTTAAAGCGGATACCTATAAAGCCATCGAAGAAAAAATCAGCCTAAATCCCATCTTACATTCATTCCAATGGGCTGTCAATGAATTCAGCATGGAGCATGACTTAATTGAGGCTTTTTTGTATTCCATGGAAATGGATTTAACGGAAACGCATTATAATCCTGAGGAATATAAACGGTATATTTATGGATCTGCCGAGGTGGTAGGTTTAATGTGCCTACGTGTTTTTTGTGCTGGAAATCCATCCGAATATGAGGCGCTGAAATCTGATGCCTGCGCCTTAGGATCGGCATTTCAAAAAATTAATTTCCTTCGCGACATTCGTTCTGATTATGAAGAGCGGGGACGCGTATATTTCCCAAACATTGATTTTAATACATTTACGGATGCTGAAAAACGTGAAATAGAAGACGATATTCAGTTGGACTTTGATGCCGGTTTACGCGGAATTAACGGCCTTCCCGAAGTCGCAAAGAAGGGAGTTTTACTTGCCTTTGAATACTACATTCGTTTATTTGAAAAAATAAAAGGACTACCTGCCGCAAGAATCAAAGAAGAAAGAATTCGTGTTCCCGACTGGGAAAAATTTTATATTTATGTCAGATTATTGTTTCGTAAATAATATGATATGCTCCCATTATTATTTGATTTCGCGTTCCAACCAGAATCTTTAATTCTATTATTAGCCATCATGGCTTTTTTATATGCATCTGTAGGACATGGAGGTGCGAGTGGTTATTTAGCCGTGATGGCTATTTTTGCCATTGCTCCCTCCATCATGAAACAGACGGCTTTGCTCCTGAATCTAGGAGTTTCCCTGATGTCATTTATGGCATTTTTTCGACAAGGTTTTTTTAAGTGGAGGCTTTTTTGGCCTTTTGCTTTGGGATCCATTCCGGCTGCATTTTTTGGGGCTAAGATTCCTTTGACCGATTCTACTTATAAGCAGATTTTAGGATTTTGCTTGTTGATGGCGGTGATTCGAATGGTATACCAACTGAAGGAAGAAAAATCGAACACATTAATTCCGGTTTTAGGGGTATTCATTGGCGGAATCATCGGACTATTATCCGGCATGATTGGCATCGGTGGAGGAATTATTTTAAGTCCTCTATTATTGCTATTTCGTTGGGCTAGTCTGAAAGAAGCCGCGGCTGTATCTGCTTTATTTATCTTCGTCAATTCAGTTTCTGGCTTAGCAGGCTTGAAAACTTGGATTCCACTCGATCAATCTCAAATGATTTATTGGCTCATCGCCTCATTAATTGGCGGATTCATAGGTGCGAGTTGGGGTTCCAAAATAGCCTCCAATCAAAAAGTAAAATGGATTCTAGCTTTGGTTTTAGTGATTGCGTCCTTGAAACTTTGGTTTGTATAAATAAAAAAGCGTCTGAAATCGATATCATTTCAGACGCTTTTTGCACGCATATTAAATTTAATTCTTTGACCCTGTCACTGCCCCAGATGCTTCTTTTGCTTTTTTGGCATCCTGCATGGGATTCCTGTCCAGTGAGTAAGATCTCTTTTGTTCTTTAAATAATTGAACCTTGGTCGGCTTAGCCGGTTCCCGAGGGAATGCGTTATCATCGGTGTCGATATCCGCAATTTCATAATAAGGATCTAAGGTCCACTTAACCACTTTTTTGCTGGTTGGAATTATTTTTTTAGCCTCTACATCGTTCAATCTCCACACCTCGGCAGGGAATCTCAAAACCTCTTCCGTACCATCTTCATAATTTAATTTAATGATGACTGGCATAGGTAAACCTCCCTTGTTTTTAAAATTAACCACGTAAAAATTCTTCCCTTGAGCGACTAATTTTTTTTCATCTTCATTTAAAGACGCTATATAATCTTCATACTTTTTCTTATCTGCGTCTGTTGGCGCAAAGCGATCATACGTATTATAGAAATCAGTAAGGTCCGGATTCTCCTCTACTACGGTGGATTTAATATCCGTTTTATTTCGAATACTTGAAATTGTTTGACGCTTGGCTTGAGCCGCTGCTTTATCTCCTGCTTTTTTAGCTACTGGATCTTGTGTATCGATACCAAACCACTCCACCGTCTCGATCGATTGGTTCACCGGTTCGGTGCCATAAAACCAACCTTTCCAAAACCAATCCAAGTCGACGCCCGAGGCATCTTCTAATGTTCTAAAGAAATCGGCTGGATAAGGTTGCTTGAATGCCCATCTGCGCGCATATTCTTTAAAGGCATAGTCAAATAATTCTCTACCCATAACGGTTTCACGAAGGATATTTAAGGCTGTCGCAGGTTTTGCATAGGCATTGTTTCCAAAATCCATAATGTTCTCCGAATTGGCCATAATGGGCACTTGGTTTTTGGTATCTAAACGCATGTAAGGAACAATATCCTGTGGCTCTCCACGACGCGCAGGGAAGTTACGATCCCATTCCATTTCTGCTAAATATTGGCAAAAGGTATTTAAACCCTCATCCATCCAAGACCATTGGCGCTCATCCGAATTGATAATCATGGGGAAGAAATTGTGTCCAACCTCATGAATGATCACGCCGATCATCCCATTTTTTGTGTTTTCAGTATACGTTCCATCGGTTTCAGGTCGGCCTCCATTGAATGAAATCATCGGATATTCCATTCCGCCACCTAAAGTAGCATGGCAAGAAATAGCCACGGGGTATGGATAAGCGATGGTTCTTTTGGAATAGGATTTAAGCGTATGAGCTACTGCCATCGTCGAGTATTTTTCCCAAAGCGGATTTCCTTCTTTAGGATAGTAGGACATGGCCCACACTTTTTTGCCTTCTACATCCACTTGCATCGCATCCCAAATAAATTTACGTGAGCTCGCAAATGCAAAATCACGTACATTATCAGCTTTGTATATCCACGTTTTTTTACCTGTTGGCTTGTTTTTTTCTGCTTTTTCCGCTTCCGCTTGAGTCACAATGACCACAGGTCTAACCGCTGTTTTTGCTTGCTCCCAACGTTTTAATTGGGCCGCCGTCATCAACTGCGATGCGTTTTGTAATTCGCCTGAGGCACCTACAACATGGTCATTGGGCACCGTAATGGCAACCTTATAATTACCGAAATTCAAAGTAAACTCTCCTTGGCCTATAAATTGCTTGTGTTGCCAACCGTATACATCGTTGTAAACGGCAAGGCGTGGAAACCAATGGGCGATGAAGTAATTCGCATTTCCATCTTTAGGAAATAGCTCATAACCTGATCGACCATAATATTCAGTAATCAAATAATTCCAGTCGATGGAGAAACTTACATTTCCACCTGATTTTATGGGTGTAGGTAAGTCAATCCGCATCATCGTTTGATTAATCGTATGCTTCAGTGGATTCCCTTTGATATCCTTAACGGACGTAATTTTATACCCATATTCTCTAGGATCTGTTAACTCCTCAAACATGCTTGCACTGATTCCTTTTGTGATATCTCCCGTGGCAGAGGTCTTTTTAATGGTTCCTTTCTCGAAAATATTTTGGTCTAATTGAATCCAAATGTAGGGTAATTCATCTGGCGAGTTATTGAAATAAGTAATTGTTTCACTACCAATGATTTTGCGATTGATATCATCTAATTCAACTTTAATGTCATAATCAGCACGTTGTTGCCAGTAATCTTTTCCGGGTGAACCACTCGCAGTTCGATACGAATTGGGTGTGGGCAAGGTGGACTCTAATTGCTCAAAGCGATTGTTTGCATTGTAAGTGACGCCCGAAGGACCTTGGGCATTTAATTGCAAAACGGATGAGACAACGAATGCGATGGCTATTATTCTTTTTAGCATATATTTATTGGGTGTAATGTTTTCAAAAATAAGAAAAAAATATGATTTAGCTGTCTTGGACTTTAGCCTTTGATTGAATCATGGAATGGAAACTTGCTCTTGCCAACTAAATATATAATGGTTTTGTTATTTTTTTGGGTAGAATTTGTAGTTTTGAGATTACAAATAACATTAACGCATTAATCATTATGGGTATCATATTAGGTCAAAAAGAATATTTCAAAGGCATTGGTCAAATTAAATTTGAAGGTGCAGAATCGGACAATCCGTTTGCTTTTCGTTATTACGATGAAAATAGGGTCATTGCCGGAAAAAGCATGAAAGAGCATTTGCGTTTTGCCATTGCATATTGGCATTCGTTTTGCGGAAATGGTGCTGATCCATTTGGCCCAGGAACCCATCATTATCCATGGGATGCAGCTAGCGATGTACGCCAAAGAGCCTCGGACAAAGCAGATGCCGCTTTTGAATTTATTACTAAAATAGGCGCGCCCTTTTATTGTTTTCATGATGTGGATGCGATCGATCAAAGCAATGATCCCAAAGAATTTACAAGCCGGGTAGAATTTATCTCTGACATCTTTGCGAAAAAACAAGCTGAGTCGGGAGTGAAGTTATTGTGGGGAACGGCCAACTTATTTTCGAATGAACGTTATATGAATGGTGCTTCTACCAATCCAAATTTTGAGGTTGTCGCTCATGCGGGAGCCCAATTAAAGGGTGCGATCGATGCAACAATCAAATTAGGAGGGGATGGATATGTGTTTTGGGGAGGTAGAGAAGGTTATATGACTTTATTAAATACAGACATGAAACGTGAGCGGGAGCATTTTGCTCAAATGCTTCATACTTGTGTGGAATATGCTCGAAAAAATGGATTTAAAGGAAAGTTTTTCATCGAGCCTAAGCCTTGTGAGCCAACGAAACATCAATATGATTATGATGCGGCTACTGTGATTGGGTTTTTGAGGGAGTTTAATTTGCTTTCTGAATTCGGTTTAAACTTAGAGGTTAATCACGCTACTTTGGCTGGACACACTTTTGCGCATGAATGCCAAGTGGCTTCTGACGCTGGAATGCTAGCTTCGATTGACGCAAATCGCGGTGATTATCAAAATGGTTGGGATACCGATCAGTTCCCAATTGATATTTACGAGTGGGCAGAAGCGATGGCAATTATTTTAAAGCAAGGTGGATTAGCGGGTGGAGGCATAAATTTTGATGCGAAGCGTAGAAGAAATTCTACGGATGCAGCAGATTTATTTTATGCACATATTGGCGGAATGGATACGATTGCAAGAGCTTTAATTATTGCAGATAAATTAGCCAAGCATGGTGAATTAGATCGCTTAAAGACAGCTCGTTATGCTAGTTTTGATTCAGGAAAAGGAGCTGACTATGAAGCGGGTAAGCTGAAATTAGAAGACTTATACCAAATTGCTGTTGGCCTAGGCGAACCTGCCATGATCTCTGGCAAGCAAGAATATTTAGAAAATTTGTTAGGTCGTTTTGTTTAATAAAAATCAATGTAGAGGCATGAAAAAATTTAGCTTCATCCTCATTTTTATCCTTTCTATTTGTTTGAAAACGGCAGGATCTTCGGATCCTGTTGTTTTTTCTACGACCAAGCCTTGGGTTTATTGGTGGTGGCCAGGTAGTGCAGTGACAGAAAAGGGGATTACACACAATATGGAAGCATTTGCCAAAGCGGGTTTTGGCGGTTTACATATAATCCCTATTTATGGGGCTAAAGGCTTTGAATCATCTTTTCAGAATTATTTGGGTGCTGGTTGGCAACAAAAATTTGCTTTTGTTTTAAAAGAAGCGAATCGTTTACACTTGGGCATTGATATGACCCTAGGAACGGGTTGGCCCTTAGGCGGTCCTCAAATTACAAAGAATGAAGCAGCTAAAGCTTATAAAATTGACGAAATTGTTTTAGGGCCGAATCAATCTTGGCAAGCGCCAACAGGTGATATACAAGCTGTTTCTGTCTATGTGGATGGTCAATTCACTCAAGAGCTCATCAGCCAAAAGAAGACGCAATTCCAAGCAGGAAATTCAGGTGCTAAATTGTACCAATTGAGTCAAAATTTAACGAATCAAAAAGTTAAACGCGCAGCTCCAGGGGGCGAAGGTCTCGTGATAGACCATTTTTCCAAAATGGCATTTGAGCATTATCGAGAAACTTTTGTGCCCTTATTGAAAAAGTCTCATGCTCCTTTAAGAGCTTTATATAACGACTCATACGAGGTGTATGGGGCTAATTATACCGCTGGACTTTTTGCGGAATTCATCCGTTTAAATCATTATGACTTAAGAAAACATTTAGATGTTTTGGCAAAGCCAAAAGCTGAAACGGAGAAAGAAAATATGATTTGGGCGGATTATCATCGGACTTTATCTCAGTTGTTGCTCAGTCAGTTTTCAAACCCATTTGCGGATTGGATTAAATCCATGGGTTTCCAAAGTAGAAATCAAGCGCATGGTTCACCGGGAAACCTTATCGATATTTACGCGGCTGTCGACATTCCTGAAACGGAGTTTTTCGGAAGCAAGCCTTTTGATATTCAGGGATATCGGGTGGATCCCGATTATGATTCTGTGCGTTTTGGAATACCTGATGTTCGTAATTTAAAATTGGCTTCCTCTGCGGCTAATTTATTGGGCAAGAAATTGGTTTCTGCGGAGACGGCTACTTGGCTCGGAAATCATTTTAAGGTTTCATTGGCACAGGTAAAGCCTGTGGTAGACCAAGTATTTATTGGCGGTGTCAATCACCTCTTTTTCCACGGGGCGACGTACTCTCCGCCGGAAATTGCCTGGCCGGGTTGGTTGTTTTACGCGAGTACCAATTTTAATCCACAAAGTCATTTTTGGGAAGCTTTGCCAGAACTGAACCGGTACATTGACAAATGCCAAACCATGTTGCAAAAGGATCCGACAGATTCTGATGTATTGATGTACTTCCCGATGGAAGACATTTGGCATGAAAGAAATGGCAAGGGTAAAATTCATTTACTCGATTTACATGCAAATAGTCGAGATTGGATGGTCAATACATCGTTTGGAAAATGGTCTGAACACATGCAAAACAAGGGGTACCAATTGGACTACATCTCGGATGATTTGATGAAATCATTGCAAGTCACCTCGAGAAGAACTTGGAAATCAGTTTCAGGAAATGAGTATAAAATTTTACTCATTCCAGCGCCGCATTATGTATCCTTAGAAACGATGGAGTTATGGGCCAAATGGGTAAAGCAAGGTTTACCGGTATATTTCTTGGAACATATGCCTCTGAATCCAAACTCTTTTGGGCTCAATGAAGACGAAAAGACTCGTTGGCAAGCCGCTAAAGAAACGTTATTAATGCGTTGGATTTCTGACCCCATTAATGTGCTAGAGCGTTTTAAAATTAACCGCGAAAGTATAGCGGATCTGAATTTATCCTTTTTACGCAAGAGGTCAGGTGAGGGGGCGAAATATTTTATAGCCAACCTATCTAAAAACTTTTCCGAGGGGATGATTAATTTGTCAAAAGCTGTTTCAGATGTGGAAATCGAAGATCCTTTGACGGGAAAAATATGGAAGGAGCACTTAAATAAACAAAAGCAATTTTTCATGTCCTTAGCACCTGGCCAAAGCGTCATTGTTCGGTCCGCTAAAGTCGACAAAAGGGCTTTAACTAAATTGGCAGTTCCAAAAGTTTTTGTACCCTTAGAGCCACGTGAAAAAATCATGCTTTCTTTTCCGAATCAATTAGTTAAAACGAAGCCTTTGGATACCATGGCATTTTGGACGGCTGATTCTTCGACCCATGATTATTGGGGCAAAGCGACATATGCCTTTGATTTTGATTTGATGTCGGAGCAAATAAAGGCGTGTCAAATACTGCATTTGGATCAGGTTCGTGATTGGGTTCGCGTCAAAATTAATGGGCAGGATTTGGGAATTGTTTGGTCTTTGCCGTATCAGATGAATATACCGAAAGGTGTTTTGAAGGACAAGAATCATATCGAATTAGAGGTGATGAATGTTTCAGCCAATAGAATCAGAAAGTTAGATCGAGAGAAGACTACCTGGAAGAATTTTTATGAAATCAACTTTGTGGATATTCAATACAAACCATTTGACGCCTCTAATTGGGGGGTTACTGAGAGTGGGTTGAAAGGTGAGCTCTATTTTTCAAATCGATGAGTTTTATTGGCGCCATAAGGGATGCTTTTTATGCATTAGAAAATCAGGAAGATGCACGTTGGATGCGCCAATATATGCGCAATAAATACCTGTTTATTGGAATTAAAAAGCCTGAACAAGCTTTAGTTTTCAAGGATATTTATAAAAAATACGGCAAGGCGGAGGATTGGTATGAAGTCAGTTCTGAATTGTTTGCAATGCCTGAACGGGAGTTCCAATATGTGGCGATGGCCTATTTATTGAAGGCAAAAAATTCATGGGATTCGCGGGTTCCTTTGTTGGTCCATCGCTGGGTCGATGAAAATTCATGGTGGGATGTGGTGGATGTGCTGGGGCCCAAAGTTTTGGGTTTGTATTTTCAACGCTTTCCACAGGAACGATCCGAATGGATTCCCTTATGGATGAAATCACCTAATTTTTGGCATCAGCGTTTATGCATTTTATTCCAGTTGGACTATAAAAAAAATACTGATGTGACGCATTTGTCAACCATTATTTTATCGTTGAACACATCCAAAGAATTTTTTATTCAAAAAGCCATTGGTTGGTCTTTGCGCCAATATGCGAGAACAGATCCTGAATGGGTGTTGAATTTTGTCGACAATCACCCTTTAATGCCCCTCTCAAAACGGGAGGCTTTAAAGCATTTTTAAGCGATTGTTTATTTTTTCAAAACAGCTAGTTCATGTGCGGTATCATAGCAGCCCCTTAAATTAGACCAGTCAAAAGTATCTGCAATACTTTCTACTCGGTTTCTTTGAAGAATACGATCTCGCTGGGATTGCTGTGCAAATTTGAATAATAGGGTTGCCAAATGCTCAGCAGATTCCTGGTATGTCTGAGATTTTCTATTGACCACGCTAACGCCCCATTGATCATAGTCACGCATAATTTGCATCATATAATCCCCAAAACCTGACAAGTCTGAAGTGATCGTAGGCACGCCTCTGGCCATACATTCTAAGGGCGTATATCCCCAAGGTTCATAATAGCTTGGGAAAACACCTAGGTGACATCCGCGAACAAATTGGCCATAATCCAAACCAAATAATGGGTTTGTAGAGACAATAAAATCAGGGTGATAGACAATTTTAACTTTGTCGTCTGGGTTGTTGGTTAATCCTGTTCGAATCAGATTGCGAATGATGTCGTCTTCATTTTTCAATAAATGAGTGACCACTTTGGGTTTAGTATCCGTTTTCCAAGTTTGAACGGTCCTGCGTAAACGCATCCGCCAATATTCGTCAACAAAATTATTTAAATCGGGTATTTGTAAATCTTTGGAAGCGGCGGAGGCTTGAAATAATTTCTCGCCCACCGACTTTTCTATCGCTAAACAATTTTCTCTTATCTCATTTAAAACGGCTCTTGACTGAAGTACTTCTGGGTCTATCGTATGGTAGGGCTGTTTGGTAATGAAAAACATGACCACCGTTTTTTTAGAACCGGCGTCTTTCAATTTCTGGTTTAATATTTTCAGGGCATCCAAAGTCAGGTCATATCCCTTATTGGTATATTCAAATCGACCCGATGTAAATAGATATAAAGTTTGTTCTAGGTCAAAAGGTTGATTTTGGAAAAAGTGCCCCATCACAAAATCTGATATACTTTCTTTGTATTTAGAATGGAGGTTTTGATGTTCATGCAGTGCGGCAAATCGCTGAATATTTAGGCCGTTAGGCAGAATCAATTCTGGAATTCGGCCTAAAAAATACTGGCATTCTTTGGCGGTGATATCGGAAACGGTAGTCAACACGTTTGCCTTTTGGGCAGCTGCTCTTTCGAAACTAACTTGCGCTTCGATTCCATAATGCTTTGCC
Organism: Aquirufa sp.; assembly: GCA_044349095.1. GTDB lineage: Bacteria > Bacteroidota > Bacteroidia > Cytophagales > Spirosomataceae > Aquirufa. The sequence goes on from JBIKRO010000014.1 coordinate 34,973, forward strand.
TCCTTTAGCCAGTCAAACTGATCAATTACCTCGTAAAAATTAGGTACATTTCCGGCTAAATAACGCCCCAACATCGTTGCGTGGGTTGTAAAGACGCTTGATATTTTAACTTTATCTTTTCGTAAATCGGGCAAACAAGTGGAGGCCATCCATTCATGAAAATGAACGATAATCTCTTTTTTTGATTTATTTTCGAGGGCTAGTTCCGTGATAAATAGTCGGACCATTTCGCCGAAAGCGATTGTTTGATTCACTAATTCTTCAACCCCTAAGGTGGATATTTTGTGGTTTTCCCAAATTCGCCCTTTGATCGCGTCGATTTGATTATGGACTGAATCAATGTCAAATAATATAATTTTCGGTTTTCCCGTGATGAGCCAATGGCCATAATGTACTTTCAGGCCTAGCGATCTTAACGTACGGATTGAATTGTTGATAGGTGAATCTTCCTCTGGTAATACAAGTGGTTCAAATTCCGCGGCAGCTGTATGGGTGAAATAAGGTCCCAATAAGGCATAATCATCGCCCCATTTTTCAACCATGGAGGGAACTTTGGTCCGAATAACGGTATATATTCCACCTACTTGGTTACAAGTTTCCCAGGCTACCTCAAAGAGAAATTGCTTTTTGCTAGCCGATTTTTTAACGATTTTTTCCACTTAATTTTTTGAGTTTTCTAGGACATGTAGGAAGCACTTTCAATGACTTGCGTGATTCCGTTTTTTGTTATGGTGAAATTAAATCCTTTTTGAATAGAATAAGCGCCATATTCACCTTTTTTATTTAACGCCAAATATCCAACTTGGAAATCCTGGTATTTATATCGCTTGACTATTCGCATGATGGCTTCTTCGCAGGCTTTTTGGGGAGACATTCCTTGCCTCATAAACTCGACAATTAAAAATGAACCTAAGGTTTTCATGACGAATTCCCCTAAACCTGTGGCGCAGGCACCGCCAACTTCATCATCACAAAATACCGCACCGCCGATGATGGGGGAGTCGCCGACACGCCCATGCATTTTATACGCTAATCCACTGGTGGAACAGGCTCCGGCTATTTCACCAGCTTTTCCAATACCTAAAAGACCGATCGTATCATGATTTTCAATGTTGACAATCGGCTTATATTTCGATTCTTTTTTCCATTCCTCCCAGGCTTTTTTGGAGGCGGGTGTAAGCAAGTTTTGCTTTTTGAATCCTTGATCTAAGGCAAACTTTAATGCCCCGGCACCCGAAAGCATCACGTGAGGCGTTTTTTCCATGACAGCTCTTGCCACTGAAATGGGATGCATGATACCTTCTAAAAATGTGACAGCCCCTGCATTTCCCAAGTGATCCATGATGCAAGCATCTAAGGTTACGTGGCCATCTCGGTCTGGAAGTCCTCCATAACCTACGGATGTTTCGTTAGGATCAGCTTCAGGAATCCACGCTCCGGCTTCTACTCCATCTAAGGCACGACCCGTTTGCATCATTTTATCCCAACCGGATTTAGTACCTTTTTCGTTTTTCCAAGTGGCTATGATGATGGGCTCGGTGGCAAATGTACTTTGATCTAAGGATGGGCTTTTTAAGATTGTTGCGGAGCCAATAAATCCGGATGTTTGGAGGAATGTTCTTCTTTTCAAGTTTTAAAATCTTTTAGGGATTAAAAATATAAATTATTTGGGCATTATGTCACAAATGTGTAAAATTGTCTTTTTAAAATAAAATAAAATCTTCGAATTTTTATTTAAATCTTTTGCGTCATTTTTCATGAAATACATTAAATCTATTTTCCCCTTGGCCCTGGCCATTATTTGGACCTATGCCTTGCACAATTCATGGGGAACCCTTCCGCCTCTAGGTAAATTAATGAGTCCGTTTCATGGATTTTGGGTGAATGCAGAGGCACCGGAATCTTCTGAATTAACAGAAGAAAATTTACAAATTCCTGGTTTGGAAAAAACAGTGACCGTGGTGTATGATGAAATGGGGGTTCCACACGTTTTTGCTGAGAATGACCATGATTTATATGTAGCTCAGGGGTATTTGACGGCCAAAGATCGTTTGTGGCAGATGGAATTTCAAACACATTTTGCTGGGGGTAGAATTTCTGAGATTGTGGGAGAAAAGGGGATGGTTTCAGATCAGTTCCAACGAAGGATGGGGGCTGTATATGGAGCAGAAAAATCTTTTGAGGGGATGAAAGAAGATCCGAAAGCGACTGAAACTTTGCAAGCTTATTCAGATGGGGTCAATGCCTATATTGAAAGTTTGACTGAGCGAAATTACCCGTTGGAATATAAATTATTGAATTATGCGCCTGAAAAATGGACGCCGATCAAAAGTGCACTTTTCCTAAAGAATATGTCTTTTGTGCTTGCGTCGGGTACGGATGATTTAAAGATGACGAACATTCTTCGAAAATATGGAAAGGCGGTTGCCGAAGATTTATTTCCAAATTATCCATTTGTGGAAAGTCCCATTATCCCGGTGGGAACGCCTAGGGATTTCAAGCCGGTGCCTATTCCAGAAAGTCCAACAGATTTTATTGGCTTGGGCAGTGCGATGAAAACCCCTGAAAAAGATCCGAATATTGGGTCTAATAACTGGGCGGTTTCAGGTAACAAAACGGTTTCGGGATTGCCTATGTTGGCAAATGATCCACACCTAACCTTGTCATTGCCTTCTATTTGGTACCAAATGCAATTAGTGGCGCCGGGAGTCAATGTCTATGGTTCCACGATGCCGGGAACGCCAAATGTTATTGTAGGTTTCAATAAAAATGTGGCTTGGGGTGTGACCAATGTAGGTTCTGATATTTTGGATTGGTATCAGGTTAAATTTAAGGATGCATCTAAAGCAGAATATTGGCATGATGGCAAATGGAAGAAAACAACGATGCGAATTGAAAAATTCAACATCAAAGGGAAGGAGAGTTTTGTGGACACGATATTTTTCACACATCATGGACCCGTGGTTTATTTAAGTCATGAAAAGCCATTTAAATCCAATATTCCGGTGGGGCATGCATTGCGATGGATTGCACATGAAAAATCACAGGAGTTGACCACTTTTTATAAGTTGAACCGTGCGGCAAATTATGCCGATTATACGCAGGCGTTGACCTATTATTCTGCGCCAGCCCAAAATTTTATTTTTGCTAGTAATCAGGGGGATATTGCTTTGTGGGTGAATGGAAAGTTTCCTTTAAAATCATATACTCAGGGAAAATATTTGTTGGATGGAACGGATCCAAAGGCAGATTGGACTGGTTTTATTCCACAATCACACAATCCGCATGCTAAAAACCCAGTTCGTGGCTTTTTAAGTTCGGCTAATCAAAGTTCTGTAGATCCTAGTTATCCTTACTATATGGGTTGGCAATATGCGCCCAGTGAGCGTGGTCGACGAATCAATGAACGTTTAGAGGCCATGTCTAAAATTACGATGGATTCGTTGCGAGGGTTGCAAAATGACAATTTTAATATTCGTGCGCGAACTTTATTGCCTCTTTTAATGGCTAAATTAAAGACTCCTGCAGGAGGAGTTTATGCCCAAGCGTCCAATGAATTAAAGCGTTGGAATTTACAAAATGCTACGAATTCACAGGGAGCGACTATTTTCGAAAATTGGGTTTCGCTTTTACACGACGCTATTTGGTCTGATGAATTTGCCGCAGATGAAAAAGCGCCTATGAATAGTCCTTCCATGGATCGAACCATTAAAATGATGCAGGATGAACCGAATGCTGTCTGGTGGGATAATGTAAAAACCAAAAACAAAAAGGAGAATATGGAGGAAATTATTTCCGCTTCATTTAAGGCTTCCGTTGATACCTTGGTTAAAAAGCATGGTCCTATTGGATCTGAGTGGGCATGGTACAAACATAAGCAAACAGGAGTGAGGCATTTAATTCCGGGGATGGATGCATTAAGTAGATTGAATATTCCAACGGGTGGCGGTGGAACGATTGTGAATGCAACTACAACGAAGACAGGACCTTCTTGGCGAATGATCGTAGAACTTTCCAAAGAGGGAAAACCTCGAGCACATGGTGTTTATCCGGGGGGTCAGTCTGGAAATCCGGGCAGTGCACATTATGACGATTTGATAGACACATGGGCTAAGGGAGAACTTAGGTCCTTGTTGTATTTAGATAAACCTGAGGATGCAACGGGGCGTTTGCGTAAGAAAATTATATTATCAATAAAAAAATAGGGATGAATCATTCGTTAAGTTTTTCGTATCAGTTGGCCATCGTTTTAGTTATGGTTGTTATTGGGGCCATTGCCGGTATTTATTTACCTTGGTATGCCTTGGGGATTTTGTTTGGTTTGTTGGCTTATATTTTACGCATTCCCAATGGACGTGCGTTTATTTTAGGCTTGATTTCTGGCTTTTTAGTATGGGCTATTTCGGCGTATTGGATGGATGGCCAACATCCGAGTTCATTGCCGGGTAGAATGGCCAATTTATTTCCATTAGGTGGAAGTGTTACAGGCCTTTATGTTGTCACAGGCGTTTTAGGAGGTTTAACAGGCGGATTGTGGGCATGGGCTGGCGCTAAATTAAGATTCAAATAATAAATTTTTAGGACAATCAAAATAGACCTTGTATATTTGTCCCCGTTACCATTTTAAAAACGAATACACGTGAAAAATTTACCTTATGTTTGGCTGGGCATTTTAACAGTTGCCATTGCATTTTTGTTTTTGAAGCCTGCAGGATCTGTTGGTTCAGGTTTAGGTGCTTCTACAGCGGATGGAAAAAGAATCGTTTTTGTTAATTCTGATTCTTTATTAAATAATTATCAGTTTTATAAAGATGCTCAAAAAGAGTTTGAAAATAAAGGATACCGCTTGCAAGTTGACCTAGGTCAAAAAGAGCGTGCCCTTCAGTCTGAATTGCAAGCTATTCAGCAACGTGCTTCTGCGATGACTCAAGCTGAGTTACAAGCTGCGGATATGACTTTGAAGAAAAAGGGATCTGAATTGCAACAATATAGCCAACAAAAGCAAGCGGAATTAGGTCAAGAGCAGGCAAAGAAAAACGAGGAATTATACAATAACATTCGTGAGTATGTGGGCAAGGTGAACAAGGAGAATAAGTATGAGTTTGTTTTAGGATATTCAAAAATTGGCGGTGGAATTTTATTTGCGGATGAGTCGGTAGATGTAACCCAAAAAATGATTGAGGGATTGAATAAAGAATATGCTGCCAAGAAGGGCGATAAATAGATTTTAATGATTAGAGGAGGCCACGCAGTTCGACTGTGTGGCTTTTTTTATGTAAGAGGAAATGGGAAAGGACAAGATTCTTAAGACGATTGAAATTAAAAACCGACGGGCTTCCTTTGAATATTCATTCATTGACACGTTTACGGCGGGAATGGTTTTGATGGGTACGGAGATTAAATCGATTCGTCAGGGAAAGGCGAACTTGACGGATTCTTATTGCTTATTTTTTCAGGGGGAATTGTATGTTCGTAACATGCATATTTCCAAATATGATGAAGGAACTCATTTTAATCACGATCCGCTTCGGGATCGAAAATTATTATTATCTAAGAGGGAATTAGGGAAATTACAGAAGGAATTAAAGAATGTAGGTTTGACTATTATTCCTACTCGCTTATTTATTTCGGACAATGGATATGCGAAGTTGAATTTTGCTTTGGCAAAAGGAAAGAAGAGTTTTGATAAGCGGGATGATATAAAGGAAAAGGATGTGAAGCGAGAAATGGATCGTTCTCTTAGTTAGATTTTTCCCTCAATTTTTTCACGATTTTAACGGCAGACATGATGGCGATGGCGAAGGCCACAAAGCCTATAAGTCCGTACATCCAATCGAAGGTATTTTTGGCTACTACGATAAATACGACAGCGACCAATAGGATGGTGGCAATTTCATTAAAGAGTCTTAGTTGGTTTCCGGATAGAATAAAATTTTGGTTTCTGAAGCTGCGGATCAGGTGTCTGCAATAGAAGTGATAAATCGTGATGCAGACGACAAAGGCTAATTTAAGGTGCAACCAGGGTTGTTGGCCAAAAGAATCCCACCAAACTAAGTAGATCAATGAAATCCCTGAAATCCAGGTGAGCCAAAGGGCAGGTATCATGATCGCATTGAAAAGAATTTTCTCCATTTTCTCGAACTGTTTGGAAAGAATGGTTTTTTCTAATTCTGGTTTATCCTGAGCTTCAGCGTGGTAAACGAGTAAACGAGGTAGGTAGAAAAGTCCAGCAAACCATGAGGTGACCAGAATGATGTGCACCGATTTTAACGTTTGATAGAGTGCTGCGTCGCTCATGATGCTCGGTGATATCGGTTAAATAAGCTATTTATTTTGAGTTGGATTACCCCGAAAATAGCCTCTTTGAATATGTTGGCGGACATTTTGCTTGTACCTTTTGTTCGATCGGTAAAGATAATAGGCACTTCAAGGATGTTGAATTTATATTTCCAGGTGGTGAATTTCATTTCTACTTGGAATGCGTAGCCAATAAATTTTATTTGGTCGAGGTTGATTGTTTCTAATACTTTTTTCCGGTAGCAAACGAAACCTGCGGTAGCGTCTTGAATGGGCATTCCGGTGATGAAACGAACATAAAATCCAGCGAAATAGGACATTAATACTCGGCCCATGGGCCAATTGACCACATTTACCCCATTGATATACCGAGAGCCGATGGACATGTCGGCGGATAATGCAAGCGAGGGATCAATCTTTTCAGACTTTAATTCTTCCGGGCTAGCGCAGGCGTAAAATAATCTAATAAGATCTTCAGGATTATGTGAGAAATCGGCATCCATTTCAAAGATGAAATCATAATTATTTTCGATGGACCATTTAAATCCTGTGATATAAGCGGTTCCGAGTCCCATTTTCCCTTTTCTTTCTAGGAGAAAAATACGGGAGGGGTTTTCTTTTTGGGCTAATTTAACTGCATTGGCCGTACCATCAGGGGAACCATCGTCCACGATTAAAACATTGAAATGCGGTTTCAGGCTCAACACCTTTTCGATGATGGCTGTGATGTTTTCGATTTCGTTGTAGGTCGGGATAATGACTATCCTGTTATTCATGGTTATTTTTTGGGTGGCAAAAGCAATCTAATGTGTGATCTATGGTCATTCCTGAGGCTTGCATAAAAGAATAACAGATGGTTGGGCCGACAAATCGGAAACCATGTTTCTTTAGTGATTTACTCATGTTCTCGGAAATTTCGGTACTGACAGGTAAATCCTTTAGGCTATGGAAATGGTTTAGGATGGGATTAAAGTCCACAAATTCCCAAATATATCGATCAAAGCTACCAAATTTTTCCTGAATTTTCATGAAGGCAATGGCATTCGTTTTGACGGATTGTATTTTGAGTCTATTTCGAATAATGTTTGG
>JBIKRO010000138.1:0-3864 GCA_044349095.1 Aquirufa sp.
TCAAGTCAACACGTCTTTTGACAATATTTTTATCCAATTTAAAATCAGGTATACCATAGCGCAATAATCCTCCAATTTGATCAGCACGCTCATAAACAGTTACACTATGACCTGCTTTATTTAATTGACTCGCCGCGGCTAAACCTGCTGGACCAGAACCAACAATAGCCACACTTTTACCTGTACGCTTTGAAGGAACTTGAGGTTGAACCCAACCTTCTGAAAAAGCCTTTTCAATAATCGATTTTTCAATTAATTCAATAGCAACAGCTGGTTTATTAATTCCTAATACGCAAGATGACTCACAAGGCGCAGGACAAATTCTACCCGTAAATTCAGGGAAGTTGTTTGTACTAACTAAAATCTCATACGCGTATTTCCAATTTTCTTCATAAACAGCATCATTAAATTCAGGAATAATATTTCCTAAAGGACACCCACTATGACAAAATGGTGTTCCGCAATCCATGCACCTACTAGCTTGCTCTTTCGTTTCTAAAGGCGTCGGAATTAACTCAATTTCTAAATAATCATTAACTCGCTCAGTAATTGGCCTTTTGGTAGCAACTTTTCTATCAACTTCTAAAAATCCTGTTGGCTTGCCCATTTCCTCTATTTTTTTAATTCAATTTGAATATCAGTATACACTTTATTTTTATCATTCATCACATCCGTAATACTCAATTTTCTTACAGCTAATGCATTACGATAATCCGTTGGCATAACTTTTTTAAACTGATTTGATACAGAATCAAAATTATCCAATACAGATTTACCTTTAACCGAATGAGTAAAATCAATATGTTTTTGCAAAAACATTTTAATAATAACTTTATCTTCTTGGCTTAAATCCGTTATTTCAACCATTTCACGATTAACCTTAGACTCAAAATCATTTTTTTCATCTAACACATATGCAACACCTCCGGACATACCCGCACCAAAATTCCTACCTGTCTTCCCTAATATAATGACAATACCACCTGTCATATATTCGCAACCATGATCACCAATTCCTTCAACCACAATTTTGGCGCCTGAATTCCTTACACAAAAACGCTCTCCAGCCATTCCAGCTAAATATGCTTCCCCAGAAGTTGCTCCATAAAATGAAACATTTCCAACAATAGAATTTTCTGATGCTACAAATATTGAATTCCTAAATGGATAAGCAATGATCGTAGATCCACACATTCCTTTTCCAATGTAATCATTTGAATCCCCTTCGATTTCTAATTTCAAACCTTTAACCGAAAATGCTCCAAAAGACTGCCCAGCCGTTCCACTAAATTTGAAGTGAATTAAATCTGATTTTAATCCCTTTTCTCCATATTTCTTAGTTATTTCATTAGATATAATTGTGCCGACAGTTCGATTGACATTTATAATAGGTAATTCAGCATACGTTTCTTTTTGATTGACTAAAGAATCTTTTGCTAACTCTAACATTTTCCAATCTAATTGATCAGCCATGCCATGATCCTGCTCTTCAGATTTATAGACAGGTACAGATGAATCCTGATTCCCGTATGATAAAATAGGTGAAAGATCCAAATTTTTATACTTCCAATGTGTTGATACATCTCGCATCTCCAAAAGATCTACTCGACCCACCATATCATTAATTTTTCTGAAACCTAATTCAGCCATTATTTCGCGCAATTCCTCTGCTAAAAAGTAAAACAAATGAACAACATGATCTGCATTACCAGTGTATAACGCTCTTAAATCTGGATTTTGAGTGGCAACGCCAACAGGACAAGTATTTAAATGACATTTTCTCATCATAATACATCCTGCTGTAACTAAAGCAGCCGTAGCCACCCCAAATTCTTCGGCTCCTAACAAAGCGGCAATTGCTATGTCACGACCTGTTTTGATTTGACCATCCGTTTGAATAGTCACTCGACCACGTAATTTATTTTTAACCAAGGTCTGATGTGTCTCAGCTAAACCCAATTCCCATGGTAAACCTGCATGGCGAATGGAAGATAAAGGCGATGCACCCGTTCCTCCATCATAACCTGCAATTAATATATGATCTGCATGTGCTTTTGCCACACCAGCTGCTATTGTACCTACTCCTGCCTCAGAAACTAGTTTTACAGAAATCCGAGCTTCTCTATTTGCATTTTTTAAATCAAAAATCAATTGAGCTAAATCTTCAATCGAATAAATATCATGGTGTGGCGGTGGAGAAATTAAACCAACACCGGGCGTAGAATGCCTTGTTTTGCCTATCCAATCATCTACCTTGTGACCAGGTAATTGTCCACCTTCACCAGGCTTTGCGCCTTGAGCCATCTTAATTTGTAGCTCAGTAGCATTGGTCAAATAATTCATTGTTACACCAAACCTACCAGAGGCGACTTGTTTAATACTGGAATTCATCGAATCACCATTGTCCATTTTCTGGAACCTTATTGGATCTTCTCCCCCTTCCCCTGTATTTGACTTGCCACCAATACGATTCATGGCAATAGCCAAGGTAGTATGAGCTTCATAAGAAATAGACCCAAAAGACATTGCACCCGTGGCGAAACGCTTTAGTATACCCTCAACAGGTTCCACTTCATCAATTGAGATCGACTTCGAGCTTTTAAATTTTAATAAACCTCTTAACGTAATGGCTTTATTTGCTTGATCATCAATTAATTTAGCGTATTTTTTGTATACGGAATAGTCATTTAATTTAGTTGCCTGCTGTAATAAATGAATCGTTTGCGGATTAAACAAATGCTCCTCACCTCTTTGCTTCCATTGATAAATTCCGCCAACTTCCAATTTAGGATTATTCGATTTTAAAACTTCATACCCAGATTCATGCTTGATTAAAGCTTCTTTAGCTAATGTATCTAAGTCTACTCCCTCAATTCGTGAAATAGAACCTGTAAAATACATATTCACGACGGTATGGTCCAAACCTAAAATCTCGAAAATTTGCGCACCTTGATAAGACTGCAAAGTCGATATACCCATCTTAGAAAAAATCTTGAGCAACTCACCATTGACCGCTTTTATATAATTGTATTCTAATTTTTCATAGGACAAGTTAGGATCAACTAATTTGTTCTCCTTCATTAGCTTTATTGTCTCAAAAGCCATATAAGGATTTATCGCAGAAGCTCCATAACCTATTAAAGTTGCAAAATGATGCGTTTCCCAAACATCACCAGCTTCCAATATAATACCTACTTTTGCCCGTTTTTTGACACGTATCAAATGATTATGGACTGCACCCAAAGCTAATAAAGACGGAATAGGTGCATGAGATGAATCAATGCCGCGATCAGTCAGTAAAATAATCGAATAACCATCATCTACAGCATCTTCCGCATAGTTACAGATCCTCTCTAATGCTTTTTTCAGAACACCCGATTCATCAGAAGCACGGAATGTCATGTGAATTGACTTAGTCTGAAACTTCTCATGATCAATCCAACGAATTTTTTCTACTTCTTTATTTCGTAAGACGGGTTGCTGTATTTCTATTTGCTTACAATGACTCGGACTTTCTTCCAACAAATTAGATAAACCTCCAATGTCGGTTAATAATGACATAACCATTCTTTCACGAATAGGATCAATCGGAGGATTGGTAACTTGAGCGAAAAGTTGCTTAAAATAGCTAGAAATATGTTGCGCTTTATCAGACAAAACAGCCAAAGGTGTGTCTATTCCCATAGATCCTAATGCTTCCTTTCCAGTTTCTGCCATTTGAGTTAATACAATACGAATATCTTCCGTTGTAAAACCAAAAATCTGCTGTCTTGAAATTACTTCATTGGATTTAGGCTGCTTATATTCGCTACCAGCTTCAGGCAAATCTTCTACCCGAATTTTATTTTCACGCAACCATTGGCC
>JBIKRO010000016.1:0-40878 GCA_044349095.1 Aquirufa sp.
GATCTTAGCAAATTGATTAAATCCAGGTACTTCCAAGACTTTTTGTGCTTGGCTCAAATGAATCGTAGAAAAAAGGAAAAACAAGACTAATATTCGCTTCATAAATAATTTAATTTTTGTTCAAGTTATTGACATTTATCGGGAATACGAAGTCGACTTTAAGGATTTAAAGAATTCATAATATGAATTATCCTTACCTTTGCAATTCTACCTTAATCCCTACCTCTTGAAATTATTATTTTTACTATTAAATACTTGGATTTTAAGCCATAAGCCAGATACCTTAAAAACACCCTTAAGTATTCGTGGCAATATCCAATTAACCAATAATGCCATTTCACCAGTACCTGCTTTTTCACTGGGAAAACCAGCTTTACTAACCACCTTATATTTACAAAAAGGCAGATTTGCATTCCATCCTGAGTTTAATTTTGATTTAGAAGCAAAACCATGGTCAATCAATACCTGGGTTAGGTACCAAATCATTCAACAAAAAAAATGGGATTTTACCTTAGGAAATAACTTTTCATTATTTTTCAAAAAAAACAATCCTGCTTTGACGAAGGAAGAATACCAACTGCAAAGATATCAAGCCTTTGAATTCAATTTGGGCTATCATTTCACCAGCATGCGTGGGGTGAATTTGATGTATTGGAAATCTCAATCCTTAGATGAAGTGGGAATAAAAAACGGTTTATTTATTATTTTAGTAGCACAAATTGGTGACCTATGGAATGGGAAAAATATACGATTAGGCATCAGGCCTAGTCTTTTTGTGATTAACAATACAGCTCCATTTACTGGATATTTCACATCCCAAATTTCAACTTTGTATTTAAAAAATACACCCTTTAATCTAAGTTTCCAAACTGTTCATCCATTACATACAGAACCAAAATCAAAATTTAATTGGAATGTAGGATTAAACTTTCAGTTCTAAAGAATCATTATTAAAAGCTTACCATCGCTTTTATAACACCCAAAGAAGGATTAATTAAATCTGGGAATTGAGAGGCCAAATCCTCAAAATTAATTCGGTGTGAAATAAAAAGATTGGGGTCAATTAGCTTTTGTTTTATGGAATCAGCCACCCATTGAAAATCTTCACGCGTGGCGTTTCGACTACTCATCAGGGTCGCTTCTCGTTTATGAAATTCAGGGTGGGAAAATGAAATTTCAGCTAATTGTAATCCGACCAACACATAGGTACCTCCGTGTGAAATATATTGAAATGATTGCTCGATGGCTTTTTTATAACCTGTGGCATCGATGACCACTCGAGGCATATTACCATGCGTTATTTCCTTTAAAGCTAATAAAGCATCCTCTTTTTGGGGATTAATGCAATGAGAAATCTTAAGATTTTCCATGGCAAAATCGAGCCGATTTTGATTGACATCTTGCATGATAACTTGGGCACCGGCCAATGAAGCCATAGCAGCAGCTCCCAGGCCAATGGGACCAGCTCCTACAATTAATACAAATTCATCGGGTTTGATTTGGGCTCTTTTTATTCCATGAGCACCGATGGCCAAGGGTTCTAAAAGAGCCAAAGAGTCAAGATGTAAAGAAATACTTTTAAATAATGCTTGGATAGGAATTAAAATAAATTCTGCCATGCCTCCATCGCTATGAACTCCAAAAACATTGAGTGTTGAGCAGCAGTTCGTCTTTCCTTGCGAACAGGCAAAACAAGTCCCGCAAGAGAAATATGGAATAATACTGACTTGGTCACCTATTCGATAATCTGCATGGGTTTCAATCTCTACGATTTCGCCCGCTAGTTCATGCCCAAGAATACGTGGGTAATTAAAAAATGGCTGCGTCCCCTCAAAAGCGTGCAAATCAGTCCCACAAATTCCAATACGTTGGACCTTTATTAAAGCAAAACCTTTTTTAATTTCAGGTATGGGAACGTTTGAATAGGCAAACTCTCCAGGTTTTACACAGGTTAAAATTCTCATTGGCTAAAATTTAAATGCATTTTTGAGCGCAAAATACATTACATCTCGACCATTTCCTGTGTCGCTCATGTAATCACCTGCCTCACAAAAACCTAACTCAAATTGTAAGCTAAGATTTTTAGTTGGGAAATAATTTACATCTAAAGCAAAAATATTCCCTACTTGCCGAGCATTACTGTCCTTATTTTTACCTAAAATAGGCCTTAATGGGGTCATATTAGGAGTATATATTCCATCGACTAAACTCTCTCGGGTTACAAATGAGCTGCGTAATGTCGCCAACCATTTATTGGTATGCTGATAACGGATATATGGACTAAGGTTAATCGTATTCGTAATATTCAGGGCAACGGTTTGACCAAAAGGAGGTTTGGCATACAACGTATTAAATGTATTTAATTCTGAGTCTGAATTTGATTTATCCCCAGGAACATAATTTCCACTAAATCCAAGATAAAAATACTTTTTAGGGCTTATGTTAAAGTCCCAAACGGCCATGTAGGATGAAATGGATAATTGGTCAAAAGCACCTACTTGTTTGGCTAATTCCACATCGTAATTCCAGGGACCTAAAGAACTATAGAAACGCGTACCGAATGTATGACGGTATTCAGTTCCTTTTGTAAACATGTATTGCCTCAAATTACTCTCAGAATTAAAATAAAACAGATCCACATTAAATCTAGATTTAGAGGAGCTATGCATGTAATAAAAACCATATAGTGATTCAGATGCGGGTACATCATCAAAAACGCCGGTATTCATTTTCATGGGTTTGGAGGTGAAAATATCTAATTTATTTCTTGGACTTACATATTTTAGGGTTGCAGCTTGAAAAGTAAGGCGCGTATTGGGTCCTTCCCTTGAAGCCACAAAACGTTCTGAGCCATAGGCAAGTTCTTGTTGGCCCACACGAAATATCCAATGATTTTTAAATTTATAATCCACAAATAGTTGATGTGTAGACAATACATTTTCGTCAATTTGAGAGGTGATCGGATTAGGGTTTAAAAATCGGACTGTATTATTTATTTGGGCAAAAAGACGAAAGGTATTTTTGTAGATCAAATTTGCATGAAACATGATTCGATGCATGAGTTGGTGTGGACTATCTGTAACAAAATCGCTAGGTACTTCACCAAAATTCAAATGTTCGTAGGACTGATATTGCTCTCTCCATTCTCCGCCTAGGCTCAATTGGACATCAGTGCCTAAGGACACATTTTTAATTTTTTCTTTCCAAGTTGATTTAAGAGAGTCGGCTTTCAAATAAGAAAAATCGTCATCAAATCGTAATTTAGCAATGGTTTGAGCACGGCTGTTGTGTTGAAGAAAAATTCCAAACCAAAAAAACAAATAGATTTTGCGAAATCGAAGGCCAAACATCAAAATTGATTAAATCGAATACAAAAAAAAGGCTTTTTAAAATGATATGTACTATTTAGCGACGAAAAAGAGTGTTTTAACTTCATAAAAAAAGTATATTTTTACAAAAGGTATTGAATAAATGAAATAAAATGTCTTTAAAAATATTTCAATTTGCCAGCAAGATTACTATTTCGTTTTTATTAGCTGTCCTGTTGATATGGCCTTTAACCCAAGTCCAAGATTATAGAAATGAATTTGCGCCAACGCAACATTGGGTCAATGATGGCACTATAGCTACTACATTTAGCTGGCATTCCAATCCATTTGACATTGTTTCTGAAGACTTCCATTTATATTTATTGCGGGCAAAAAGGATGTGGGAATTGGGTATGGACCAGGATATCATGGACGGGCAAAAATTCTCAAACCTTGATTTTCGCAATGTATTGCAAGTAATATTAACTTCGCCTATAGCTATAGTTTGTTCAAATACGGACCAATTAGCTTACTTCTATATTTTCTATTTAACCTGCATCATTGGATTGATTTGGTATTCTTTTCGGGAAAAAGGGAGGTGGCCAATTTACTCCTTTCTAGGAACCATCGTGATTTTATTCTCCTTTAGCGATCGAATCTATCGAATAGGCACTACTTTATTTTCTGGACCTTTATTACTCTTATTGGTGTCATTACAAATGAGCCTAATGATTGAAAAAAAATCACAAAATAAACAAACGAAGATTTGGGGATCGAGTCTAATATTGTTGTTTCTTTTGTTTTTGGACATTTGGGCAGCTTGTTACGGCTTGTTTTTAGTAGGAGTTTCAATCTTAATCAATTTTCACTCAAAAGATTTTAAAAAATCTTCAAATTCGATCTTAGCTTTATTAATTCCCTTATTAATTTTTGTTTTAATAACCAGGAATTTAATGAGCGTAGATGCATTATTGCGCACAGGAAATAACTTTAATGAAAATGACTATGGCAAAATTGTCAATGAATTTTTCAATTTTCATTTAAATAAAAAGTTGATGGCCATCAGTATTCTTATGGTCCTTTTTTCAAGGTCTAAAAAACATACTTTGTTTTTTATCATCAGTTTACTCACCCCCATCACACTTGCATTAGTTTGGACATTTATTTTTAATATTGAAATCACTCAAATATTTCATTTTTATCATTTCCAAAATTCTGTTCTGGCTTGGATAGCTATTCATTCAATAATTAATTTTGAATTTGAGAAAAAATTAATTTTCGACACAGTTAAATGGTTGGGGATAATGATTCCTATTTTATTAGGCGTATTTATTTATAAGCCTTTGTTTTACAAGCTAGGCCAACAATCCATCGAAAACAAATCCATTGGCACACAAGGGTTTGCGAGTTGGGCCAACAGCAGTGCCATCGAGAAGTTGATTAATCATACAAAAACCAAAACGAATCAAAAGGATAACATCGCCACCATAAGCTATGAAGTGGCCTATGCATTGGCTTTTAACTCTTCAGCTAAAATTCTTTTACCTTCTGGATTTCCTTTGCATAGCCAAAAAAGTAATTTGGAACTAGCGACTGCATACATGTCTATCGGACAAACATTGGGCATTCCCAAAGACAGCCTAATCCATTATCCAAGCTTTAATCACCCCATGGAACAATCCAATTGGGATCAAGGTAGGGTCAAAAGCGAGAAAGCAGGTTTTGCTTATAACCTATTTCACAGGCTAGGATTAAAAAAAATATTGGTCATGGAATTGCTGAAAACAGCTAAACCAAGTAACGTTAAAGTAGACTATGTAGTCTGGGAACCTTGTTTACAAAGTTTGTTGCCCAAGGAAAAAATAAACCCCAAATGGGCCATTTACTCGTTAATACCTATGGCTGAATATGTTCATTATATGAGAAATTAGGTCTTAGGTAAGAGGTAATAGGTAAGAGGTAATAGGTAATAGGTAAGAGGTATTAAGTAATAGGTATTAGGTATTAGGTGTATTTATTTTTTTGCTAAATTGTTTAGTTCTTTTGGGCTTAAAGCGTGATTAAAAACAGCTAGGCCGCCAATTTGCCCTTTAAAGAAGTTGCCCATTCCTCGTTTTAAAAGCACCGCTCCTACCGTAAAATCCGAACCATTATTGCCCATTCCATTTGGAAAAAAATAGGGATTTTTGGACTGAATCAACCCATCTGGATATCCCTCAAAGCCCTTCGTGTTGAGTATTAGCTCTTTTTCTCTTGCTTGAAATTCTCCATTGACATACGAACGCATATATTGTCCATCATACGTAAACGCGACAAAAGTCCATTCATTCGCCTTAACTTCTTGTTTGCTCGCGGAGTAATCACTCGAATAAGGAAAAGGGGGTGTCGGCTTGCCGGTATACGATATATGTCCACAGACTTGATTTTTCCCATTGTAATGAGGTAATGAAACAAACAAACCATATTGCCGTTTACCGCCATCGAGATACTCATTCCACATGCCGCCAACAAACCCCGTCGTTTCGCCGGTCCATTTAACCCAAGCAACCACAGTTACTCCTTGGCCAGCGCCATAAATATTCAATAGCCCTGTTTGATCATTTTTTAAAGACAAATAAGCTCCATGACCAAATTTAGCTGAATATCCAGAAAGTGGCCCCTCATCCATTCGATCAATTTGCCCATCCATTTCGGATAGCTCGAAGGGGCCCAACAATGACTTCCTTTTCTCCCCTTTAGCTTCTTTAAAATCCCAGAAGGCAATTAAATATTTATTTTTTAAGATTTGATGAACCAATTTCTTGTTTTGACCATGAAGAATTTCCCCCGTAACAATAAACAAAAACAACAGAATAGATTTCAATTTCATATGAATATAAATTAAATGGATGAAGAAAAACCTTTAAATTATCAAAACCAAGAGTCTAAAAAATCGTGTCAAATACATCATGTCACGCAACAAATATAAGCTTTGTCGACATTAAAAATTTACATGATATTTTGCTAAGCTTAGTTTAAACCCAAATCTACTCTCTCATGATTGAAAAAATAATTATTATGCCTAATTTCGAATTAATGTTTTTATAAACTATGTTTAATCTAACATCATTTAATCATTGCTTTTAAATTAGAAAACCGTCAATTTATCATTTGACTTCGGATGAAAACCCAAAATAATTTAACTCTTTTCATCGTTTCATTCGTATACCTAATCGTACATTTTGTACCTGATTTTGGAGGCGCTGACGTAATGGGTGCCCAGTGGTTATATACGAGTATCGTAGATGTCTTGGTTTTAACCTTCATTTTCTTTCAAAGAAACCTATATTCCGAGGCCATCAAAGCTGTTTTTAGTCAAAAATTTTCACTGCTTTATACCTTTTATTTTGTTTGGGCCATCATTTCTGTCAGCTATGCCATTAACCCAACAGAGGCCATTGTGTGCCTAGCGAGGCTAGCAAGTACCTTTTTTATCTACACTAATTTTGCCATTCTGCTGCATAAAAAAGATATCAAATCTTATTACCTGCCTATATCAGTCTTCATATCTTTAGTTTTATTTTATGATAGCATCGCCGTAATAACAAGCTTTACGAAGAACGCAAAAACGATGTTGCTCGATCAAAATATTTTAAGCCTCATGGGCAAGAATGGCAACAAGAACGTAATGGCTGCCAGTTTATTAATCAAATTCCCATTTGCCCTTTTTGTTGTTTTAAGGTCTAAATTCGTAGGCAGAGTGCTAGGAATATTTATCCTGTTTTTTGGAAGTTTTGCCCTATTTATCTTAAATACAAGGTCCACTTTTGTAGGGCTTTTCTTAATTCTTACCATTTTCGCCGCCAGCACAATTTACTTTAAAATAAAGTCAGCATGGCCTAAAATTGTTTGGCCCCTCGCCTACTTCACCATACCTATTTTAATTGCTTTCTTGTCGGCCAATTTGGTCTTAGAAAATGCCGTCAAATCTCAGGAAGTACAAGGAGGCTACGGAACTGTTACCAAAAGAATCGATGATATAACGGCCAATACAAAGGAGGAAAGCCGCTTGAGACTTTGGAAAGCAGGATTAGACTATGTATCGAAACACCCCTTCATCGGTGATGGATATGGCAACTGGAAACTGGCTTCTATCCCCTACGAAAAGGAATATACCAACGACCTATTCGTCCCATATCATGCCCATAACGACTTTATCGAGGCCGCAGCCGATTTAGGAATCATTGGCGGTTTGGCTTATTTAGGCTTATTTATCTTGGCCTTTTTATTTACGCTGAGGCTTTGGCTTAAAGAAGACGCCAAAGAATTTCGCTTATTTGCGACCATATCGTTCATGGCATTAACCTGCTATTTTGTGGATGCATTTCTTAATTTCCCAACCGAACGCACCTCCATGCAAACGATGTTGACGCTTACCGCAGCCTTATTATTTGCCCCAGCATATTCATTGAAGGCACAAGTGGGGATTAAAAATACGTCAAATAAAAACGTAGCATTACTTTATATTTTAACGGGTTTCATCATCATTGGCGGGTCGATATACATCAACAACCAAGTTTTTAAATCCCTGAAAGTGCAAAAATTTGTCATGGGGGAAATTGACAGCGATCCTAAAATGGCATTGGAAGAAGTAGAAAATGCCTTTCCCGCAATACCGAATTTATCCACCTCCACCCTACCCATTAAAGCGCTCATAGCTCGCTATCAATTTAGAGATAAAAATTACGATGCGGCGCTTAAATTACTAAGAGAAAGCGACCGAGATAATCCCTATTTGCATTATAACGATTTTATTAGAACCGCCGTTTTTGCAGATAAAAGGCAATTGGATAGCGTAGCATATTATGCCTATTTAGCTTTTTACCATTGGCCTAGATCTAGCAGCTATTATAAAAATGCAATTTTTGCGGCTGTAAAAAAACGAGATACACTTGAAATAAAAAAAGTATTTCAACTATATAATCGGTATCGAACAGGTGGATTAGCTTATGCTCAGTATATTTTAGGTCTTTATGAAGTAAAAGGCACCTCGGACAAAAGAATGTTCAAAATGCTGGATGATGCAACGCGAAAATTCCCTGAAGATTCTGTCATCATTTCGAATGCTAAAAATACCCTCATGGGAAATGCAGCAGCAAGCAACATCAATAATAATGCAGCTCAAGGTGCATTAGCCTTTCAAAAAGGTCAATACGCTGCAGCAGCTAAGTTTTTTTTACAGGCAAGCCAAGCAGAACCCGATAATTATACACATTTTGAAAATATCGGCATTTGCTATTACACCAATAAGAACTTTGGAACATGCATCCAATATTTCGACAAGGCTAATTCATTTGTCCAAAATAAAGTTGGTAAATCCTATTTTTTCAAAGCGATGGCCTTAATTGCGTCAGGAAAAAAAGATCAAGCTTGTAGCGCACTGAATGAAGCTAAAAAGAGGTCATATCCAGAGTCCGACACATTCATCAAGTCAAATTGTCATTAATTATTATCCATTATTTAAGCAATCACCTACAATTAAAAAGCCCATTCTTATCAAGAATGAGCTTTCCAAAATATGTTGTGTTCTAAAATCTTAAAGAAATGGTTGATCTCTTTTAAGTACTACAAAAATAGATGATTGGATTTTCAGCGACAAAAAATACACTGTCTCAAATATGTCACAATTTTAAAATAATCTACATAAAAAAAGGACTACAAATTGGACAAATATTGAAATATACCTTGATCGGTATTGGTCAATTTTAATTTTTTCCGAAGACGAATTCTAGACAATTCAATGGCTCGGATGGTTTGACCTGTTAATTTTGAAATTTCTTTCGTACTTAAATCTATTTTTAAGAAGGCACATAGTCGACGTTCATTATTCGATAAGTCCGGATGAGTTACAGCTAAATTCTGAAAGAAATTGACATGAATGCCCACAAAGCTTTTTTCAAATTCATCCCAATTCTTCGTTTTATTAATTTTTTCAAGATCATTAGAAAGGGTTCTTAAAACTTGAGAATTCGCACCTTGATTATCTTGATTTTTTTTAATTTTTTCAACTACTTGATTTAAAGACTCTTCTTTTTGAATGGCAAGAAGAGCATTCTTAGCCATATTTTGCTGGGTTACTTGCAACTCAATCTCCAGTTTATCCTTACCAACTTTCTCACGATTTAAAAAATCAATTTTCTCGGAATCGCTTTCGGACTTACGAGTAAAAAATATTGTAATAACTAGCACAAAAAGCAACAATAAAGCTACATAAACACTTTGTCTTTTTCTTAAATCAACCTCTTCGGCTTCCTGGATAAGAATTTTTCGCTCGATTGATTTGCGCAAAAGTTCGGTTTTCGCAATTTCTTTTTTGCTTAATTCATTTTGCTCTAAGTTTAAATTTAAATAATTCAATGCTTTCTGATAATTGCCATGAGCTTTATGAAAACGATATAAATGATCACTTAATTCAATCATCAAACCAATTGATTTGATTTTTTTAGCCCATGTTAACCCTTCCTCATAAGACGAAGAAGCTTGATCTGGCTTATTGATCATTTCATAATATTCACCAAAACTTAAATATGTGATGGGAATCATGGCATCACTATGACTACTTTGTTGAATTTTAAATGCCAGATCTAAATATTTTTTTGCCTTTTTAGCTTGCTTTTGCTTCAAGTAAAAAATACCCAAAGACTGAGTAAATTGACCCTGATAAGACACAAAAGTGGGTTTATTTTGAGCCAAGTTCAATCCCCGCAAATAGGTTGACTCAGCCTTTCTCAACTGATTGTTTTCTGAATAAATATGACCCAAATTTAAATAGATAACAATTTGATCCTCCTCAGAAATTTTCTCATGTTTTACTTTGGCATGATGTTCAATCATTGCAAGACCACGCACAAATAAACTATCAGCCTTATGGGTTTCATTTAGATATAAGTGAAGCATTGCCAAATTTGCGTAGGCACGTCCAATCATTTTTTCATCCTTGTCTTGCTCAGCAAGAACTAAAAATTTATGTAAGTAAATTTCAAGAATTTCAAAAGCACCCGAATGTAAAGCAGCTTTGGCAACTGTTTTATAAGCCTCAAAAGTTATAGAATGAAAGGGTGTTTTTTCGGCAATTTTTGTGGCTTTAATGGCCTGTTTGATACTTAATTCAAAATCAGCATTAAGACTCTTTTCCGAAAGGGCCAACAACCTTTTTACTTCCAAAGTATCCTGTTGTAAAGTAGATGAATCATTTTTACTGGTAGAAATTTCCCCTTGGCAAGACGAAATAAGGAAGGGTAAAAGTAAGCCCACAATATATAGGCTATTTCGAAAAAATAGAGGCTTATATGGAAATAAGTATGATTTGTGAATTGATTTTACGAATTTCTTTAGAGACACAGATATAGTATAATTAGCCAATTTTGAATTTCACTGTAAATTAAAATAAATTATATAAAATTGAAATCAAATCTCAAAAAATGAGTTTAAATTATAAGAATCCAAACCTATAAATAATCAAAATCAATTCATATTAAATCATTTTGTCCATTTAAAGGAAATGAAAATAAACGTTTTGATACCTAATGGTTAAACAGAAAAACTGTTAGAAGGACAATGTTGAAATACCATTAGTAAAAAGTCGTTAAAATTAAAAAAGCTCATTCTTATCAAGAATGAGCTTTCTGAAACTCTGTTGTGTTCTAAAATCTTAAAGAAAATTATATCTCTATAGATTAGTTCAAAATTACATTTCAACATTAAAAGATTAAAAATTTTCAAGGTAAAATGCGTTTAATTTTTATTAAATCGATACGAATTAATTCAATATCAAATTGGACTAAAATTTATGATAAACGTATTATTTAAAATCAAATTATTACTAAATTCGAATGAGTACCAACGAAACTAAAACTACTCTCTCTAATACGACCTATAAGACTTATGAAAAAGAACTTCCTGTATTGCCTTTTATTTTTGACATCATTAAACCCATTATCAATCGCTCAAAGCAATAAAACTAAATCCAGTCCCTTAAAGATTACTAGCTTATTCATCACACAAGATGCGAAAACAAGCAGTATATCCATTTTCCGAAAGAACGGAAAATCACCCATCCTCACTCAGGTAGCCAAAGATAATTTCCGTCCATTCCTCCATCCCATCGTGGCCCCAGACGGCAATGGCATATTAACTGAATATAGTCCAGGACATCACAAGCATCAAACCGGCATCTATTGGGGCTATACTCGGGTGAATGGCCGTGATTATTTCCACCATCCGGATGGTGATTATTGGCGTAAATCCAAAGCCAGTGTCATTAAAAACAGTGGCAATGAAGTGAAGTGGGAAACCGTTTACGATTTGTTAGACGAAAAAGGAAATGCCGTATTGACCGAAACGCAAACTTGGTCTATGCGAGAAGAAAACGGAAAGTATTTACTTAAATTAATTTGGACCGGTGAGGCAAAAACAGATGTGACCATCGGCATGTATGATTACGGCGGGTTATTTGTTCGTATGCCGTGGAAAGAAGGCATCGACGGCGAAGTGAATAATGGAGCTAGGCAAAAAAATGAAAAAGCAGAAGGCCAACGATCCAATTGGGTCGATGTAGGAATCAAAATTGAAGGCCGTAAAGACCGAGCCCACATAGCCGTTTTCGATCATCCAGAAAATAATGGATTTCCTCAGCATTGGCGGGTCGATAACCAATTGGGCATCGGTGTGGCCCGAGCCAGAAAAGGGAATTGGGAAATCAAAAAAGGGAAGATCGAGACGATCAAGCATGAAATCCTGGTCTATACCGGAAATCTAAAAGAAACAGAAATCAATAAGTTATGGGCTAGCTACAGTGGTCAAGATATGTCATTTAACGTGGGGGGTGGTTCCACGGCTTTGTGGGGCGTGGCCCAACAAGAAGGTCGGGATGCTAAGTTTTTAAACCCAGCAGAAGCTACAGCCGCCATGACTTTAAAGCCTGGTTTTAAGGTAAATGCCTGGGCCGCTGAACCTATGATTACACAGCCCATGGCATTTTGTTGGGATGACAAAGGCCGACTTTGGATCGCGGAAAATCGGGATTATGAATCCCGTGGATATGGTTTTTCTAAAGCAGGCAATAGTCGAATATTAATCATCGAAGATACCAATCATGACGGTATCGCAGATTCAAAAAAAGTGTTTCTGGAAGGTATTGCTTTTCCCTCCGCCATTGCTGTGGGTTTTGATGGCCTTTATTTAGGTGCGCCACCTAATTTACTTTTTGTACCAGACAAAAACCATGATGACGTAGCGGACATGGCCGATATCGAAGTCAAACTAACAGGTTGGGGAATTCGCGATCGCCATGAAACATTAAATAGTTTACACTGGGGACCGGATGGTTGGCTTTATGGCTTACAAGGATTTGCCACGCCTTCTAAAGTGAGAAAGCCGAATGGCAAAGGGAAAATTTATAAGCAAAATGACCCTTTTCCCGAGGATATTTTACAAGGGGAAGGAGTCGATATTAACGGCGGGGTGTGGAGATATCACCCAACAAAAGATATTTTTGAGGTGGTAGCCCATGGATTTAGTAATCCTTGGGGGATTGATCATGACGCGAAAGGCCAACTATTTATTTCCGCTTGCGTGATTCCTCATATGTGGCATGTCGTTCCTGGTGGGGTATATCATCGCCAAGGAGGACAGCATTTCAACCCTTATTTATATAGCGACATTCGAACCATTGCAGATCACACGCATCGCTCAGCCCACGGAGGTGCTCGGGTATATCAATCGGACGCTTTTCCCGCGGACCAAAAAGGAAAGATTTTCATGGCCAATATCCATGAGCATGCTATTTTATCCGATGTTTTGGCCAAATCAGGTTCAGGCTTTGTGGCCAAACATGGAGATGAATTACTACTGGCCAATAACGCACAATGGGTCGGCTTTAGCATGGAGGTAGGCCCTGACGGAGGTCTCTATGTCTTAGATTGGCATGATGCAGACATCTGTGGAAAAGAAGTTTTAAATGGGGAAACTGGCCGAGTATACCGAGTGATGCCTACAGAAAATTTGGCTGAAAATTGGGCCGGTAGGTTTGACGATTTAAATACATTAAGCGATTTGAAATTAGCATCCTTTCAAACAAATAGTAGCGATTGGCATTCACGCAGAGCAAGAGTTATTCTTCAAAATAGAAGTTCAAAAGGTAAAATAGATCAAAATGCGATATCAGAATTGCAAAACATTTTGAAAACCAGCTCAAATGCTGACTATCGTTTAAGGGCGATGTGGTCGCTACATGTGACCCATAGTTTTGCTGCGGGCCAATTGGAAAGTTTGCTTTCCGATTCCGATGAGTATATCCGATCATGGGCCATTCAACTATTATGTGAAGATAAATCCCCATCAGCGGATGCGCTTGTAGCATTCACTAACATGGCCAAAGAAGATAAATCGGCCGTGGTCCGTTTATATCTAGCCTCAGCTTTACAAAGGATACCTGAAGCATCAGCGTGGAAAATTGCGTCTGAATTAACCCAACATGCTGAAGATAGTGAAGACCATAACTTACCGAAAATGATTTGGTTTGGTTTAGAACCTCTGGTTAAAGCTAAGCCAAAATCAGGCTTAGAATTATTGAAAAATTGCCAAGTTCCCATGATCGCTAATTATATAGCCAGGAGACTTGTGGATGCCAATGAACATGAGCTATTAATTAGTTATATCGGGATTATCAATAAGAATTTGACCCACGTATTAGAAGGAATGAAGGATGGTTTAGAGGGGCGATTTGACTTAAATGCACCTAAAAACTGGAATGCTGTATTCAAAAAACTGACCTTAAAAAAAGGTGTCGTAGCTACATTGGCGACGCAGATATCCCAACGATTTGGAGAAACCGACGCCACGCAAAAATACATAGCGCTATTGAAGAACAATAAATCGTCTATAGATCAACGCAAAGAGGCCATCAACTACCTTGCTGCTGGAAAAAAAGTGGAGTTGAAAAATGAAATACCGAACTTATTCAACCAAATCCCGTTGAGAATGGATGTTATTTCTGCGATTGCCAATTTTAACGAAGATAATTTAGGCGCTTTGATTGTAAGCAATTATAAAGTTTTATCGGTAGTGGAGAAACGCAGGGCCATAGAAACACTTTCTTCCAGACCTAAATACGGTTGGCAGTTGACGCAAGCCCTAAAAAACCAAACAATCCCTAAATCTGACATTCCGGCATATACGGCACGCCAACTACTTCGTGTCGTAGGAAGTGGATTTATCGAATATTGGGGACCCATCGAGCAGGAACAATCCTTGGAAAAGGCGTACATCAAGTACCGTAATATCCTTACACCAGCCGCAATTTTAGAAGCAAATGCAAAAAAAGGAGAAATCGTATTCCAAAAAAGCTGTGGATCATGCCATAAAATGTATGGAAATGGGGGTAATATAGGCCCTGAATTAACGGGATCAAACCGCGCTAATTTGGACTACTTTTTATTCAACGTCCTAAACCCATCGGGCGAAATACAAGAAGATTATAAATTGGTTGTAATCACAACGCGTGATGGCCGTACCTATTCCGGCAATGTCATCGCTGAAAATGACCGACAAGTTACGATGCGAATCGTTGGAAAAGAATCATCCAAAATCAATAAGTCTGAAATTCAATCTAGGGAAGTGATGCCTAGTTCATTAATGCCAGTAGGTATTTTAGAGACTATTCAAGAAAATGAAGTATTGGATTTGGTGAAATACATGCAAACAATGAAGCCTAAGTCTTAAGTGATTTAAGGTTCAATACATTTTTAAAATTTCCTTGATGTATGGACATCATCCTGTGGAGAAAATCAAACCATCCGTCAAAATATGGTTTGATTTTTTTATCAATGGGGAAATCGCTTGTGATCATTTATGTCTAAACCAACAATCCATTCGGTCGTTTTCATACCCTTTAAATACGGTATTAACAGGGAAACCATGCTGTAGATTTTCATTAAATCGGGTTCGGACTAAATAATTAAAAGCACCCATATCGCCGGTATAGGCAGTTGTATTGGTGCGATTATACCTTTCATGTATTTCGCATAATTGCTGAAGAAAATCAAAAAAGATGGGAAATGCTCCACCGATGATCCCACAGTTCAGGAGCGTTTCTGCCGCAAAACGTTCCTCATATGCGCGGTAATCTGTAATCTGCTCCCGCAGGTGAGTCGCATGTGCAAGCATCCATTCATTGGCTAATAATTTAGGTTCATCCCCACAAAAAAGAGTTAATGGGTTATTTTGAAACAAAGGATCTATAAACGGATTTTGGGCCAACGTAACATCTGAAATATCTGTCACAAAAACACCTTGAATAGGATCGAGCGATTTTGCTAAAAAATCTCGGTAGACGAAATACCTATACACATTTGGATTAAATACGGGATTATACTCGATGCGCTCGAATGAAATATGTGTATTTTCAAAGCGCGCACAGGTTTCTTCCGAAAAATTATTGTGAAAAATTATGCCTTTTAGATTAGCCTTAGCGACTGATTCCGCCCATGCTTGCACTAATTCATAGGCATCATCCACTAAGGTAGTATTCCGATTTACATCATAAACTCCTGTGATGTGGCAGGCCAAAACCAGGTGAATGTTGGACGCCATTAAATGGGGTTTGACGATAATTCCCTCTTCAAAACAGCGCAGGTGCTATTCGGATTATTTCGGTAATATATGTAGGATTTTTGGAACACCTTCTTTGCTCTAAACTGAATTTGAGCTCGTTCATAAAATGCTGAATCAGCGGCAAATCCCCCCTCAAAATCGATACTTTTAAATACTTTCTGATGCCCAAACAATGTCCCAAAAAGAACGGCATCATCCAAATGAATGGGCTTACTTAGGTCATTTTTATCTGGAACATAATAATCGTCTGACGAATTCACTACTGTCTCCGTGGTGGAGCAAATCAGATCCACGTTTTCCATTTCCTGAAGGCAAGCACTTAAGTGAAAGGGTTTATATTCATCATCACTATCCAGAATGGTGATAAATTCACCTACACTGATCAAAACTCCGCGATTGATTGATTGGGCTTGGCCCCGATTACTATGACGAATGTAAACGATTTTATCCTCGTGCTTCTCCACGTATTCCAACAATGATTTTCGATCGTTCCCCTTGCTTCCGTCGTCTATGATAATGAGTTCGAAATCTTGAAAATCCTGCTCTAAAACAGAATCAATGGCTCTTTTAGTCAAATGAAATTCCGTATTATAGACAGCCATTAACACCGATATTTTTATTTTTTTAGGCATGTTTTTCAATAAATTGTATCGTAATCTCAAATTAGGAATGCAAACTTAGCAATTAAAACACAAAACAGAAGACCTATTTAAACTTATCACCAAAACTTAATGTTAAACGCTTTATAAAATCAAAAGCGATGATGAACCATTCGGCCTTGAGCTATTAATCAGAGATACGATGTAAAAGTAGCTATGCCATTAAATTGGAAACCAGGTGATAAGGTGATTGTTCCTCCACCAAAAACCTTGGCTGAAATGGATGCACGTATTGCAGATACGACCTGTGAAAAAATCGATTTTTATTTGGCAAAAAAAACCATCTAAAAAAAGAAAGCCGCTATTAAACCTAAATAGCGGCTTTTTCTTTTTCTAATTAGTTAGTGAAGAAATTAGCCGAGAAGGGCTATATCAAAATCATCGTTTTAAAGAACTTGTGATATTAATCACGGACAGAGCGGTAAATTAAGTAGAATTTTGCAGCTGTTAATCAAATAAATCTGTCTTATGCAAATTCGTTTTCTATTCTTTATCAGTCTATTAATCCCTTCCATTACTCTTGCGCAACACCAAGAGATACATATTGCTCCCCACCTGTGGAAAGGAAAAAAAAGTGTAGCGGAGGACTCTACTTCTCTCCTTTTTGCTTTCAAACATGGAAAAGTACATGGGAACCTACGTTACTTTTTCATGGCAACGGAAAATCAAGATCGACTTACTGATGCTTATGCAAATGCGGCCGGAGGTGGATTATTTTACGAAACTGCCGCTTACAAAGGATTTCAAATGGGTATAGGTGGTTATTTTATTTATAACCTGAGTTCGTCAGATATGACAAAAGTAGATCCATTTACCAATGCAGTTAATCGCTATGAAGTTTCCCTCTTCGACATAGAAAATCCAGCAAACAAGCACGATTTAGATCGATTAGAAGAGTTATATTTAAAATATAACTTTGGCAAATCACATGTAATAGCAGGTAAACAATTAATTAATACGCCATTCATTAATCTGCAAGATGGACGCATGCGCCCCACAGAAGTAGGCGGTTTGTATGGCGAAATCTTTCTAGGCAAAAAAAATAAATTAGAAGGCGGGTATTTATACGAAATCTCTCCTAGAGGAACTGTTGATTGGTATGGAATTGGTGAGTCAATGGGTATTTATTCAAATGGCATAAATATCGATGGAACCAAAGGCAATTATGGACAGAACATCGAATCAAAAGGCATTTATTTAGTGGGATATACGCATTCTTTACCCAAGGGTCATTCCATTAAAGTCTGGAATGTTTATGTCGATAATGTTTTCAATACGTCACAAATTCAATGGGATATCAAACAAGGGAATTTGGTCGCAGGGATTCAGTATACGGAACAACATGCTGTCAATTTTGGAGGAAACGAAGACCCGACGAAAACATATTTTAACCCCTCACAAATGTCACGTGTGTTTAGTACAAAGCTTGGCTGGGAGAATAATCAGTGGAAAACTTCGCTAAATTATACTCGAATTACAGGTGAAGGCCGTTATTTAATGCCAAGAGAATGGGGAAGAGATCCTTTTTTCACCTTTATGCCTAGAGAGCGTAATGAAGGCTTAGGCGATGTGCAGGCTTTCGTAGGAAAGTTAAGCTATGCCACGCCCAATTTGCCCATTAAGGCATCACTGAGTTATGGTTTATTTAAACTACCAGATGTAAATCAGGTAGCTTTAAATAAATATGGACTTCCTAGTTATAACCAACTAAACTTGGATATCAATTATGAATTCGAAGGATTCTTAGAAGGATTAGAAATTCAAGCCTTATACGTCCATAAATCCAATCAAGGGGAAACCTATGAAAACGAGAAATATATTATTAATAAGGTAAATTTGAGTAATTATAACTTGGTTTTAAACTTCCATTTTTAGGTCAAATAAAAAAAATTAGCTTGTGATAAATATCACGAATTAACTTCTGAAAACACCTGACATTTGCATTATCAAAAACAACAAATAAACGCATGGAAATAATTGGCTATTTTGCTTCTTTACTAATTGGGGTCTCATTAGGGCTGATTGGCGGTGGCGGTTCTATTTTAACTGTCCCAGTATTGGTGTACCTGTTCGGAGTCAACCCTATTCTAGCTACGGCCTATTCTCTTTTTGTAGTGGGAGCAAGTTCATTAGTAGGTGCCTTCCCTAAGTACAAACAAGGATTAATTAATGTAAAAACGGCGGTCATTTTTGGAATTCCTTCCATCGCTGCCGTATATGCGACTCGAAAATTTATCGTTCCCTTAATTCCTAATGAAGTATTTTCCATAGGCGATTTTATCGTCACTAAATCCATCTTGATGATGGTGTTATTCGCAATTTTAATGGTTTCAGCATCTATTTCCATGATAAGAGGAAAATGTGAACAATGTGAAAAAGAAAAATTAGGAACCTATGTAGAGGAAGAACAAGTTTTCAATTATCCCTTGATTCTGATTGAAGGTGCCGTTGTAGGTACCCTAACAGGTCTAGTAGGTGCTGGCGGAGGTTTCCTAATTATACCAGCGCTAGTGATGTTATCTAAGTTATCAATGAAACAGGCGGTAGGAACATCCCTTTTAATTATTGCTGCGAAATCATTAATTGGTTTTACGGGTGATTTAGGACATCAAGTAATCGATTGGAATTTATTATTAACAGTAACAGGATTAGCTATCGTAGGAATTTTCTTTGGCGATATTTTAAGTAAAAAAGTAGATGGCAACAAACTAAAAGTAGGGTTTGGCTGGTTCGTTTTAGTAATGGGAATTTATATTCTGATCCAACAATTAGCCTTTCCTTTAAAATAACAACATAAAAAAATCAATACCATGAAAGTAGAACAAATTTACACAGGATGTTTAGCACAAGGTGCTTATTACATCGAAAATAACGGTGAAGCAGCAATCATCGATCCACTTCGCGAAGTTCAACCTTACATTGAAAAAGCAAAACGGAATGGAGCAAAAATCAAATATGTATTCGAAACACACTTCCACGCGGATTTCGTCTCTGGACACATTGATTTATCTGCAAAGACGGGTGCTCCTATCGTTTACGGGCCTAATGCAGCTTGTGTGTTCGAATGTATTTCAGCCACAGATGGCCAAGAATTCAAGTTAGGCAACGCAACCATTCGCGTTATCCACACACCTGGACACACGATGGAATCTACATGTTTCTTGTTAATCGATGAGTCAGGTAAACAAACAAGCTTGTTCTCAGGCGATACGCTTTTCATCGGTGATGTAGGTCGTCCGGATTTAGCCCAAAAAGTAAAAGCTGATCTTACTGAAGATATATTAGCTGGTCACCTTTTCGATTCTTTGCGTAACAAGATTATGCCTTTAGCTGATGATATCATCGTATATCCAGCGCACGGTGCAGGTTCTGCTTGTGGAAAAAACATGAGCAAGGAGACGACAGATACATTGGGCAATCAGAAGAAAACCAACTACGCCTTGAATCCAGCCTTGACAAGAGAGGCATTTAAGAAAGAGGTATTAACAGGTTTAGTTGCCCCTCCGGCATATTTCCCTTTAAACGTTTTGATGAATATCCAAGGATACGATTCAATTGATAAAGTAATGGAGCGTGGCCAACATGCCTTATCTCCGAAAGCCTTTGAGGTAGCAGCTAATGAGACTGGCGCATTGATTTTAGATACACGTGAAGCTCAAAATTTTGCAGCGGGATTCATTCCAAATTCAATCAACATCGGAATTGATGGTTCTTTTGCTCCATGGGTGGGTGCTATGATTCCAGATATCAAGCAAGAAATCTTGTTGGTAACAGATGAAGGTCGCGAGGAAGAAGTAATCACGCGTTTAGCGCGTGTAGGTTATGACTTCACCATCGGGTATTTGAAAGGTGGATTTGCCGCTTGGAAAGCTGCAGGCATGGAAGTGGACACGATCACATCAATCAGCCCAGAAGAAATGTTTACTCGTTTCGAGGCAGGTGAAGGTGAAATCATCGACGTACGTAAAAATTCAGAATACTTAAGCGAGCACATCGTAGAGGCTGAAAATGCACCTTTGGACTTCATCAACGATAGCATGTTGAAAATCAATAAGGACAAAACATACTTCGTTCACTGTGCAGGTGGTTACCGTTCGATGATTTTCAACTCGACACTTCGTGCTCGTGGATATGAGAATTTGATCGACGTGAACGGTGGCTTCAAAGCGATCAAAGAATCAGAGAAATTTAAAATTTCGGACTACGTTTGTCCTTCAACTTTATTGTAATATGGAAGATTTATTGAAAAATCCAACTACAACGGTAGTTGACGTACGCGAAACAGGCGAATTTGCTGACGGACATTATGCTGGAGCTATCAACATTCCACTGGGGATTGTTCCCGTTAAATTAGACGAATTCAAAGCAATGCCAGGACCTATTGTGGTCTATTGCAGAAGTGGTAACCGTTCAGGAATGGCGATGAGCCTACTTAAGCAAGCAGGTTTATCTGAGGTTTACAACGGAGGTGGCTTACATGACATGTTAATTTACCAAAACTAACATGCTAGCTAACCTAACTCAAAATTGGGGTTTCATGCGCATTATCCGCCTAATTATAGGCGGGTATGCGCTTTTTGAAGCCGTTCGCTCTTCCGACATTTTTATTGGAATAATGGGTGCTGTCATCCTGGGAATGGCCTTATTCAATATAGGTTGTGGCCCTCAAGGATGTGGTGTCCCTACTAATCGATCTAAATCAACTCATTCAGAAGAAATTGAATATGAAGAAGTTCATTCAAAGTAAATTTTGGCAAATCCTAGGTGGAATCGTAGGCGCAATTGCGGGCTATATCTACTGGAAAGAAATAGGTTGTAGCACAGGTACCTGCCCTATCACAAGTAAACCGCTTAATAGCGTTGTTTATTTTGGTGTATTAGGTTACTTTGTGAGTGGAACGATCGCTGGGTTTAGCGCGCAAAAATTGTGAATGATTCCTAAAGACTCATTCCTTCCAAAAAAAAACTACCCACTGACTATTGATTACTAACTATTAACTACCATAAAAAAATGATGGAAACAATCACCCAACCCTGGCCTTGGTATACGGCAGGAATAATTATCGGACTTATCGTCCCGGCCTTATTGATTTTAGGGAATAAGCACTTTGGTATATCCGCTAATTTGCGTCATGCCTGCGCAGCTTGTTTACCGAGCAATATTCCTTTCTTCAGCTATGATTGGAAGAAAGAATCTTGGAATTTATTTTTCGTAGGTGGAATTTTAGTAGGTGGAATCATATCCACGCTCTATTTAGGATCTGATGAAGCAGTCATTGTTCATCCAGACTTAGCCAAAGAATTAGCTACCTATGGCATCACCGATTTCTCGGGCATGGTTCCAGATCAGTTGTTTTCATTTGAAAGCTTATTTACGGTTCGTGGACTAGTCATGATGGTAGGTGGTGGTTTCTTAGTAGGCTTCGGTGCTCGTTATGCAGGCGGATGTACTTCTGGACATGCCATCATGGGGCTTTCTGACCTGCAATGGCCCTCATTAGTCGCGACTATCTGTTTCATGATCGGTGGTTTCGTTATGGCTAATTTCATATTACCCTTCATCTTACACCTATAATACCCATGGAAAATAAGACAACAAAACACGCAAATCCAGTAGATTTCGAAGTACGTTCATTAGACACGATGTGTGTCAACGAATCTGAATTGGTTCACCCTTGGTGGTATAATTTCAAATATGCGGCAGTGGGTGTGATTTTTGGCATTGTATTTATCAAAGCTGAGATTATTTCTTGGTTTCGAATTCAGGAAATGTTCCGCTTACAAAGTTTCCACATGTATGGCGTCATCGGCACAGCTGTTGTCGTAGGAGCCATTTCCGTATTTATAATTAAAAAATTCAAAATTAAAAGTATTCACGGAGAAGAAATTACATTCACAGACAAGAAGTTTAATAAAGGCCAAATCATTGGCGGCTTAATCTTTGGTCTTGGATGGGCATTAACCGGCGCCTGCCCAGGTCCTCTTTTTGCTCAAGTAGGAACTGGAGCATATGTCATATTAGTTGTCGTTCTAAGCGCAACAGCTGGCACTTGGGTGTATGGCAAGTTTAGAGATCAATTACCGCATTAGAGGTAATAGGTAAGAAGTAATAGGTAAGAGGGATTTCGGTTTAAGTCGGGATTCCTCTTTTGTTTATTAACATAAAAAAATAACAACAACCCAAAACAAATAAATTTAATTATGAAAAATCTAAATGCCATTGGACTAGACCAGTCAAAATCAAAAGAGCTTGCAGAGAAATTAAATATTCTTTTAGCTAATTATTCTATATTCTATCAAAATACAAGAGGATACCATTGGAACATAAAAGGCCAAAAATTCTTTGAACTACACCTAAAATTCGAGGAACTTTACACTGATTTACTTTTAAAAATTGATGAAGTTGCAGAACGAATTCTGACCTTAGGACATACCCCACAGCACAACTATTCTACCTATAAACAGACTTCTCATATTACTGAAAGCACAGAAGTTTCAGACGGTATAAAAGCAGTGGAAAATATCCTTGAATCATTTAAAATAACAATCACACTCCAACGGAAAATCCTAAATTTAGCAGCTGAGACGGAAGATGAAGGCACAAATGCTTTAATGAGTGATTACATTCGAGCTCAGGAAAAATTAGTCTGGATGTATTCTGCATTTTTAAGCCAGTAATAAACAAAAAAGACGCTCTCATCGAAAGCGTCTTTTTTTTTATTCATAAATCATTTATTATCTAAACGAATAATCCACCCCCGTCACTTGACTCAATAAAGTCTGGGGTCCATCGAGGATCTTGGCGTCGTGACGCAGTGTAGGTGTCACCGGTGAGAATTTTGCCAAATACTCTTTCATCATACTATGCAACGTATAAGCTGTATTTTTAGGCTCCTTCACCCCTTTCATACGGCAAAGCATATCTTCTGGATCTCCATCACGCTCACAAGCACAAAGAACATAGGATTTCGATAGCTCTAAGGGAGCTCCACCAATAATCACCTTTTGAACGCGCTGTCCCACCCGCTCAAATGCTTTAAACTCCACTTGCATGCCTTTGAAACGGATAAACCAACCGCCAAAACGCAACGATGCATCTTGTGCAAATACGTTCTGTAATTCCTTCTCTAACCAATTCATAATTTGTTGGCCCGTCGCCTTCGCCGTCCGAATTGTAGAATCCACTGGTAACATATCATATAGGTAACCTTCCGTAATGGCCAATTTACCATCTTTCCCTGGCACACGTGGTGGACAGAAACGGAATCCGTTAGATAAGACCACATCTGCATTCACCTTCCATTTCAAAGCATCAACGATCAAGGTATCTATCGTATTTTCTACCACAAAGTTGCGATATAAAGGAAGCGTACTATACCCTAAAACCTGATCAATTTCAGATTTGAAAGGTTTTTCTAATTCCTGAACTAAGTTCAAAATCTCCTTTTTAGCAGGGTATTTAATAGGATCTACCTCAACTAATTCATAAGTAGACCCTGTCACTTTACCATCTTTAACTTGAATATCTAATTTTCCAATAAATGAACCGAAAGCACCTGGCTCCACAATCTTGGTATATTCCGCTTGAATAGGTTTACGAACGCGCTCATGCGTATCCGCACCAAAAATATAATCAACTCCCTCGCAATGCGGATTATTTCCTAAAGCGATTTGTTGCGAAAGCCCCAAGTGTGATAAAATAATCACAAAATCACATTGCTCTTGCTCACGTAAAAGCGTCACATATTCCTTCAGGTTATCCTCTGGTTTGGTATAAATAATTCCCTTACTATACATCGGCGATTGTCGTAAAGGAACTAATGGATCCGTATAACCTAAAAAGCCTATCTTCACTCCTAAACGATGCATGATTTGATAGGGCTGAAAAATCAACTCTCCTTTTTTGCCATCCCCTAAATCGTGGTACATGTTCGCACAAATCTTGGGAGCTAAAAGCCCTCCCATTAATTTCTGCATGTTCTTCTTATAATATACTACTTCCCAATTTCCGGGTAAGTATAAATCATAATTCATGGCATTCAACAAGGGCACAAATGCCTGACCTGTCGTCTTTACTGAAAGCATCGAACCTTGGAACATGTCCCCCGTATCGAGTGTAATGGTATTCTCCGGATTTGCTTGCTTCATACGATCTAAAGCTGTCGCCATGTGCGCATAGCCACCCGCTTTACGAAAAACGAGTTCATCTTTTTCCCAAAATAACTCATCATGCGCATGCAGTTGGCAATGCACATCTGTCGTTTGCAAAATGGAAATATGACCGCTTGCAGGTTTAGTAGGACTCGCAACCGTTGGAATCGACTTCGCCACTGAACTTGTGCTTGGCGCTAATGCAGCAACACTTGTTAATAATCCGCCTTGTAAAAATTTTCTTCTAGAATTCATTGGTTTAGCTTTTAGATTTCTTGTGTTTGGCAATCCATTCTTTGATGGGTTTATAGGGACCAAATTTGTGTTGGGCCTCAGGAAAAGGATCCACATATGGGCCAAAGGGATGATCAAACGGCTTTCCTGAAATATCCGGCCAGTCTTTTGATAAATCTTTTTCAGGTCGTGGCATCGAGTTAACATAGGCTGCAAGATCCCAAGCCTCTTGGTCGCTTAATTGTGGCTTATCGTAGGTTGCCCCTAATGGCATATTGTATTTTACATAACCTGCAAAGTTGGACATGCGGAAAAGACCCGCCCCATGATTATAACTATTTTTCCCCCAGAGCGGAGGATAGGTATAGGACTTCCCTCCTTCTGCTAATATACCACCTCCATCAGCTTGATGACAAGACTGGCATTTAACGGCGTAAACCTCTGCTCCTTTCGTCGGATCAATGGCTCTTTTTAGTCCTTTTAATTTAAATATACCGGAACCGCGTGGCACTTCCTTCTTCGCGATGTCGGTCCCCAACCATTTAATGTAGGCTAAAATACCACGCATTTCCTTACTTTCAGCAGCTAAGGCTTGACCATTTAAGCTTCGCTCAAAACAATCATTCACCCGTTTTACTTGATCTTCTATGGCACCTGAACGGGCTCTAAATTTTGGATAGGTCGATTGAACCGCGAAATAATTATTTCCCCACGGTTGGGTCCCCGCATTCAAATGGCAGTTTTGGCAATTCATACCATTTGAAATTGAATTGACGGAACCCTTTGGACCTAAATAATCCGACGTGTGAGCGATTAATTCTTTTCCGTACTGCACTAAATCCTTTTCTTCGGTCGCTAAATACATCATCCGCCAGTCAGATGGCGCCGTCCACAAGTGTGTGAAATTTGAGTCCGGCGCCACATAAACTGCGGTTAAATCTGCTGAAGTGCTTTTTTTATAATCAAAAGAATTATAGACCAAAAAGGACATGAGCCCCACAAGTGCCACTAATAAAATATAAAGAAAGAAGGAAAGTAAATTAGCTCCCGAAGTTGACGAATTTGTTGTTGCCATAGTATTAATTATATCTGCAAAATTAGTCTATAATCAACATCTCTTCGTGACATATATCACTATGACCTTATAATATTTCATTTTTCCGCTAAAATCTCTCCGTGGGTGAATTAACTATCGCATCAAATTCCGCTTGTGTAATGTAGACAGGGGTATAGGTACCATTCCAATTTTTAATATTCTTATAAAAAGAGCGCATATGATTTCTACTACCCTTGTTTAAGAAATCATAGACTAATCGAACATCCTGATTATTTGTTACTGCTAATGAACTTTTCAAATCACTTATATCTAAATCTTCAATGGTTGCGCCTACTTGATAAGCTGCTAATAAACTAACTCGCCCTTGGCTAACTAATTGTGTATAAAGTGCTTGCAAAGTGGTATTAACAAATACTCCTCGGGCATTTGTTTCCATAGGGTCGGTTAAATTATATTTTTTAATAATCGTTAACATCGCCTCCATGTGACTCAATTCACTGTTTGGAATATTTTGAAAAACATTTACACCATAAATATCAAACATGGTTTGATACACATCGTAGGCTAATTTTTCTTCTTCTCGGATAAAAAGGATACGTGCTTTTTCAGCTTCTTCTAGTGACTCAGTCGGCAAATTGATAACTGTCTGATTAATAGCGGCAAGGCTTGTAGTCATATTTACTTGAGTCGTAAATATTGGGTCATCATTTTTTGTACAACTCGCTAATCCAATTACGAGTGCAAAGGCAAAGAACTTCATGGTTAATTTTTTCATGTTATTATTATTTGTTTTGCCAAAGGTCATCCTATTGCACCCAGCAAAACGTGATAAATCACACGAAATCAGGAAAGCGACTAAAATCATCTTTTTCAAAATATTCCCTCCATAAGTAAACTTGCAATTTCCATCCTCCTCGTTTTCAAATCCAATGCTTCCATTCTGATGGCACCACAAAAGGGTCATCATGTAGGTTAGGTCATTCGGTGAACCTTCGATAATGATATTTTCATTCGGGTTCAGCAGAAACTGTTCTTGTAGTCTAAACATCATCCTGTAATTTGGAGGAAGTTATATACCTCTTAGATGATCGATTACAATAAACGAAATGTAAGAAAGCGATGATTGAGAATTAAATCAGAGGTCATTAGAATTCAATAATTGGCTTAGTTTGCTACCAATCGTGCTACCACCTCCGTAAAATAAAAGAAACCACTCGACCTGAGTGGTTTCTGGTAGTCCGTACGGTTTAAGGAAACCCTACCCTATCGAACCTTAATAGAATTAAAACCAAACCAGATTAATCTATTTGTATTTTTTGATTATTGAAACACATTAAAATCGGATGAAATAATGTGGTCTTGCTCGCTTATTTGCTGCTCTGTTTTTTTTGTGAATTGTTTTTTAAAAAATGATATAACTATTAATTTAAAACTCCTTTTCAAAATACCCTATTAGTTTAACAATGTACTCAGAATATTGAAGAGTTGAACCTCCTACAATTTTAAAAGAAGGACTTTATTGCATCTCTGAAAATCAATAAGAGAAATACAAGTAGGCCGACGATGACTTCACTTAGATACTTTTTAAGGAATTAAACAAACTAACCCATACAAACACAAAACATTTAGATTACTCTTTTATATGAGTATAATCAGTTATTAATCAATAGGTTATTTCTACTTTGCAACATAAGCAGGCGACCTTTTATTTGATTATTGTATGGATTCGTTCTTTTTCGTGATCATACTTCAACGCGTAAAGCAGCAATTGGCTCATTAATAAAGTAATTGATCCACATCACATTATTTAATTCCTCTAATTTGATACCCCTAGGACTAGAACAAGCCCAAGCTGCTAAAAAGCTCAACCATGGTGACCTAAAAAAAGAATCTCCCTTTAGTAAGCAACTATTAGCCATGACCCGAATCTATGATTTGGGAAATGAAACCTGGGATGTTTTCACGAAAGGAGCACCTGAGTCATTTTTTGACTTATGCCACCTAAGCATCATGGAAAAAACACGACAAAATGCATCATATCTAAAAATAAAAAAAATGAAACTATTAGTAACTACCGACTTTTCGGTAAACTCAAAAGGAGCAATTAGATTTGCTCAGAACCTTGCAAAGCAATCTAAAAATGTAGAGGTCGTTTTCTACCATGGCATTCATATTCTAAAACCGAGAAGGTGGAGTAATAATTTTTTTGAAAGGTAT
This sequence comes from Aquirufa sp., assembly GCA_044349095.1. Lineage (GTDB taxonomy): Bacteria > Bacteroidota > Bacteroidia > Cytophagales > Spirosomataceae > Aquirufa. Next base: position 28,278 of record JBIKRO010000016.1, read on the forward strand.
AAGAACGAAGAAATAGAGCGTCTTTCAGCAGAACTCAAAAAGTTTATTCATTCATCTATTGGCAAGAATAAAGCCAAATTCGCTGATGTTAAGTTTGTTGTTGATCATTGTATTTCAACAGAGAAAGACATCATAAAATATGCAGAAAAAAATAAATTAGACTATATATGTATAGCTACCCAAGGGGCTGGAATGCTTAGAAAAGTAATGGGAACTCACACCTCATATATTGTGAATAACTCTAAAGTCCCTGTCATGGTAATACCAAGCCATTATAGAGCTAAACCTATAAAAAATGTTACCTATTTATCTGATTTTGAAAATCTCAAAGGTGAATTAGGAAAGATTTCAAAACTTTCAACCGAAATTTCTTTGCATGTAGAAGTACTACATTACTTATCAATTATGCTAGATAAGAAGCAGTTTGAAAAAAACAAAGAATTATTCAAAACGAAAGAATTTGAAAATATCATATTAAATGTTAAAAAAAACAATCTCGAACTCTCACTTGTAGAAAGAATTACAAAATATATTCAAAAGTCCAAACCTGAATTATTAGTCATGTTTACCAAGAGGAAAAAGAGCTTTTTCGAAAGTTTATTTTTGCCAAGCAAATCAGCCGAATTAACATATTCTACTAAGATCCCTGTATTGATATTTCCAAAGTGAAATCTAAAAAAAGAAACTTTATAATTTATATTTTAAGTAGGTTAAAGTTTAACTTCCTTAGCATATATTATGCACGAGGAAGTGTACACGAAATTGCGTTAGGTGCGGCTATTGGTGTATTCTGGGGAGTATTTCCTACGTTTGGATTAAGTACCATTTTATCCTTGTTACTATACAAGGTCCTACGTTTTAATTTACCGGCATCCCTTTCAGCCGCTTTTATTTCTAATCCCTTAACAAGTCCTTTCTTATTAATGATTAGCTACAAAGTAGGTACAATATTTATTCCTACGGATATAAAGTTTGAATATGAAACTTGGTACAAAAATATTTCAATAATTGGCTATGTATTGTTTATTGGTGCAACTATAGTAAGTACAATTACAGCTCTTTTCATTTATTTTATAGTAAAATATGCTGTTGATAATAGAAGAAAAAAGAATTTAAATGATTAATAAGAATGAACTTTCATCTATTAGCCATATCCGAAATTCAACGACTTTTTAACACAAGTAAGCATGGATTGCATAGTGCAGAAATAGAAGAACGTCAAAAACAATATGGCAAAAATGAGCTAAAAGAAAAAAAGAGAATTTCTGTGCTCATTTTATTGCTGCGGCAGTTTAAGGATGTAATGGTAATTATTCTGCTATTAGCGGCAGTGATTTCTCTAGCCGTGGGCGATTTTAAAGATGCCATTGTCATATTAATCATTGTATTACTCAATGCCATCATAGGTTTTGTGCAGGAGTACCGTGCAGAAAAAGCAATAGAGGCATTGAAAAAATTGTCTTCATTAACTGCCACGGTTCGTAGAGGAGGTAATATTGTTCGACTTGCTGCATCCGAGTTAGTGCCCGGTGACATACTAATTCTAGAAACAGGAATGTCTGTGCCGGCAGATATTCGTTTAACAGAAACGTATTCCTTGCGAGTTGATGAAGCTTCATTAACAGGAGAATCTAATGCCGTAGAAAAAAATACAGCTGGAATAATTCTAGAAAACGCAATGATAGGCGATCGATTTAATATGGTCTACAAAACAACTAATGTAACCTATGGAAGAGGCGAAGGCATTGTTGTTGCAACTGGGATGAACACCGAAATTGGTCGCATAGCCCAACTGCTCGAGGAGGATGAAACTAAAACACCCCTTCAAAAGCGACTGGCCGACTTTGGAAAAAACCTGTCTTATGTTGTTCTATTTATTTGCACCATTATTTACGGTGCAGGTTTGTTGCGCGGCGAAGATCCCATTCGCATGTTGCTCACCGCAATCTCTGTCGCAGTAGCTGCTATTCCAGAGGCACTACCTGCCGTCATCACGATTGCGCTGGCTTTGGGTGCAAAACAGTTGGTTCGTAAAAATTCACTCATTCGAAAATTATCTGCCGTTGAAACGTTGGGTTCCGTTACCTACATCTGTTCCGACAAAACAGGAACCATCACCCAAAATAAAATGACAGTCATGGATTGTTGGCTTTCACCAAAAGCAGAATCCATCCACGCGTTTTCAGCTGAACAGGTATGGCTACTTTCGATGGAACTGAACCATAATGTGGTGGTAGATGAAAGCAACCAACTAAAAGGTGACCCGACCGAAGTGGCATTAGTGGAATATGCCAGAAAAAATAAAAATTATGACAAAAAATGGTTGACAGATTTTAAACGTCAATATGAATTGCCATTTGATTCAGTGAGAAAACGAATGACAACTATTTATCCTTTAGGTGGCCAATGGCTAATTGTTACAAAAGGTGCCGTGGAAAATATTTTAAGCAGTTGTAACGATGCCCATTCAAAAGAAATAAATGAAGCTACCGAAAAGTTTGCCCAACAAGGAAAAAGGGTTTTGGCTTATGCCTTTAAACTCATAGATACGTTACCCAAGACCATATCCATTGAAAGTATAGAGACCAACTTAACATTTATTGGCTTGGCAGCCATGATTGACCCACCGCGGGAGGAAGTCATACAAGCGATTTCAGATTGCCACACAGCAGGAATCACACCCGTTATGATCACCGGCGACCATCCGATTACAGCAAAAGCTATTGCCACGGAAACAGGGATTTTGCGACACAAAACCGACCGGGTCATTACCGGAATTGAACTTGCTAATTATACAGATGAAGAATTTGAAAAAGAGATTGAATACATCAAAGTATATGCCCGTGTTTCGCCTGAACAAAAACTACATATTGTCAAAGCATTGCAAAAGAAAAATCATTTTGTTGCGATGACAGGCGATGGCGTGAATGATGCCCCTGCATTGAAGCGAGCTAATATTGGTATCGCAATGGGCATTTCAGGTACTGATGTTTCCAAAGAGGCGGCACACATGATTTTGCTAGATGATAATTTTGCCACGATCATCAAAGCGGTCAGTGAAGGCCGACGAATTTATGACAACATACGTAAATTCATAAAATACACCATGACCAGCAACAGTGGTGAGGTATGGACTATTTTCCTTGCACCGCTTATCGGTTTGCCCATTCCACTTCTTCCAATTCATATTCTATGGATAAACCTTGTTACAGATGGTTTGCCCGGACTTGCTTTTGCCTCCGAAGAAGCCGAAGAGAATGTTTTGAAACGTATGCCACGCAAAACAGATGAAAGTATTTTCAGTGGTGGTGTAGGAATTCATATTCTCTGGGTGGGGCTGCTGATGGGTGCGATATGTATCGGAACACAAGGTTGGGCCATACACGCAGGCAATGATATATGGATGACCATGGTGTTCACCGTATTAAGTATGTCACAAATGGGGCATGCAATGGCCATTCGCAGCGACTGGAAATCACTTTTCAATCAAGGAATTTTAGGAAATAAGCAGTTGGCAGCAGCAGTTCTATTGACGCTAAGTTTGCAAATGGCCGTAATTTATGTTCCTTTTTTACAAGACATTTTTCGTACACAATCGTTGACGCTTAATGAACTATTGACCTGTATCGGACTTTCCAGTATTGTTTTTTGGGCAGTAGAAATGGAAAAATGGGTTAAACGCAGAAGTCTAAACATCTCTAGTTCTAAGAAATAATAATGACACTAAAACTCAATACTGACACTTGTTTACTGGTGCGGTTTGATCTATGCCTGCAAATGGCAAATCAGTTTACAGGTTTATGTCAGCTTTTGTCATCAGTACTTTGTCAATTCTCACTCCGTCCATATCTATAATTTCAAATATAATGTTTTCGTAAGTTACCTTGTCTCCCGTGCTTGGCATTGATTGTAGTTTAGAAAGAACAAAACCTGAAATGGTCGTGTAATGTGAAATATTGTCCTCAATTATTTCTTTCTGAAAGTATTTATTTAGTTCAAAAATCAACGTTCTGCCGTCTATCAAATAACTATTATCATCCCGCTTACGAATGCTTAATTCCTCTTTTTCATTCTCGTCTGGCAAATCTCCAACTATCGCTTCTATCAGGTCATGAAGTGTAATAATACCCTTTGTGGACCCATACTCATCTACAACAATAGCCATATATTGTTTCTTACTTTTAAATACATTTAGAATTTTAAATGCGGATGTATTTTGAATCAAAAAAATAGGTGGCTTACTAATTTGTGCTAATTCAAACCCTTCTTTTTTGTAGTGCTCTAAAAAATCCTTAATTGCCATTACACCCAAAACTTTATCTATTGAACCATCGCCAACAATAAATTTTGAATGAACGCTTTCCTTTAGTTTATCAAAAATAAGTTCAATGGGTGAATGACTATTTATCCATTCCAATTCGCTTTTATGCGTCATGAGGGATCTGGCGGTTTGGTCGGTAAATGAAAAAAGATTATGATGAACTTCGCTTTCTTCCTTTTCTAAAACTCCCTGATTTCGGGCACTTTTAAGTATAAATCTTAATTCATCCTCACTTACTTTCTCGTTTTCATTTTCCTTTATGCCAAATACGTTCAAAATTAAGTTAGTTGAAACGGATAGTAATTTCACAAAAGGGTAAGTTACTCGCGTAAATTCCTTGATAATGGGGACACAAACCAGTGCGATACTTTCAGCGTTATTCATTCCAATTGTTTTAGGAACTAACTCGCCAATGACAATGGAAAAGTAAGTAATGCTGCCAATTACTGTTACTAATGAAATGTTGTGATGGTAATTGTGGAGAAATGTATATGAAGACAAAAATTGCTCCATATCATCGGTAAGTGCAGCACCACCATAAGCACCTGAAATAATACCTATTAAAGTAATGCCTACTTGGACAGAGGAGAGAAAATTTTCAGGATTTTCTAAAAGTTGTAAAACTATTTTTGCCCTACTACTGCCTTGAGCAGCAAGGTGTTCAATACGGCTTTTCTTTACAGAAACCAATGCAATTTCCGACAGCGCGAAAAAAGAATTAAGTAACGTAAGCATGATAATTATGAGTATCTCCATTAGTACAAATCTACTGAGTTCAACTCCAACCACCTACCTATGCTTTGTAAATATTCTGAAGTGCATTTCATTTTGATTCTTTGGCGTTTACCCACCGCATACATCATTTGATAATTATTATCTGATGCAGAATTGTAAATCATCTTGGCTACAACTTCAGGACCCTCAGCGTCTTTCATTACTTTTTCACCAGCATTATTAAACTTTTGAATAAAGCCATCGCATTGATTGATAATTTTGGACTTTCCGAACTTAGTCATTTTTCATTTATCACATATCCATAAAATGAAGAATTTATGTAGAAGTGATAATTATCACGAATCATGACCCATTAGCTCTTTAAGTTTGCAGTGTACTAATAAACAAAATAGATCATGGAAACAACGGAACAAATGTATGCAATGCCTCGAATTGGGGATATAGCACCTGACTTTACCGCAGTAACGACAACAGGTAAAATTAAATTTTCAGACTTCGCAAAAGACAAATGGATTGTGATGTTTTCGCATCCAGCCGACTTCACTCCAGTATGTACCACGGAGATGAGTGGATTTGCCGAAAGACATGATGAGTTCACGGCAATGAATACGGAACTTTTGGGCTTGAGCATTGACAGCATTCACTCACATCTAGCCTGGGTAAATAACGTACGTGAAAAAACAGGGGTGTATTTTCAATTCCCGATCATCGCCGATATAGACATGCACGTATCAAAATTATACGGCATGCTACAGCCCAATGAAAGTGAAACGGCAGCGGTTCGTGCCGTATTCTTCATTGATCCGTCTAAGAAGATTCGCCTCATCATGTACTACCCATTAAATATAGGGCGTAATATGGATGAAATTGTCCGTGCTCTTCAAGCGCTACAATTCACTGATAAACACAAAGTAGCTATGCCATTAAATTGGAAACCAGGTGATAAGGTGATTGTTCCTCCACCAAAAACCTTGGCTGAAATGGATGCACGTATCGCTGATACGACCTGTGAAAAAATCGATTTTTATTTGGCAAAAAAAACCATCTAAAAAAAGAAAGCCGCTATTAAACCTAAATAGCGGCTTTTTCTTTTTTAAATTAGTTAGTGAAGAAATTAGCCGAGAAGGGCTATTTTAAAATCAACAAAATCAGATCAAAATCATCGTTTTCAAAATATTCCTTCGATAAGTAAACTTACAACTACCGACCGCCTCATATTCAAACCCATTATTACTCCCGTAGATTTTAGAAAAAATGCACAGGTTAATAAAAAAACAAAAGCCAATATGATTAGATTACTATCTGCTAAAAAGAAATTGCTAAGTACTCTTTCCTTACTTGCCATTGCCATTTCTGCAAATGCCCAAAACGAATCGTTTAACCTCAACCTGAATAAATACCCAGTTGGTTTTATATTTCTTGCAATACTTTTTTATGGGATTTTAATTACGGCAGTTATATCTCTATCTTATAATAGCAAAGAGCTTATTAAAAATTTTAACAGGCAGAAAAAATTAAAACCAGAAGAGGAAGTAAATTATTACATAAAAAACCTCACTTCATCTGAAATAGAAGTGTTGCTGAAAAACAAATCCGGTAAAAAGGGGGCTGCTAAAAAAACTGCCCTGATGCTGATGATGAGTTTAATATCAGCAGCAACTTTTGCACAGGATAAAGTAGGTGGTGTGCCTACTGCAAAGGCACTGTTTAATCAGCCTGGAATTATTATTACGCTTATTTTAATAATGATACCCATACTGGTGCTGGTTATTATTATAGTATTAAGAGCCAACGCTACACTAGTGCAGTATAGTGAAAATGAAAATATTAAAAAGGCTAAAAAACTGGCTGGTTATATTGATGAAATGGACATAACGGATACTGAAGAAGAGTTGATAAAAAGAAAAACAGCGTTGGATTATCAGTTAAAGCAAAATGAATTGTCTGGCAACATTACACCCAATGATGAAAAAGGCTTACTCAATAATATCAGCAACGATCATTCCATTCATTTGTTTGCCACAAAGACAAATCCCATCAAGCGGCCAAAGATAGACCCCGAATTATCAAAACTCATTCTTTGGTATTTAGGTACTGCCATTGCATGGTTGGTATTTGGTACAACAGTGGGTGAATATCTTGGGATAAAGTTTGTTGCACCTGATTCAGACCATATAAGCTGGTTAAGTTTTGGAAGGCTTCGCCCTGTTCATACCAATGCAGTATTTTGGGCATGGGCTACATTGGGTATGATGGGTATAGGTTATTATGTGGTGCCTACGGTAAGCAATACACCATTGCATAGTATAAAGAAAGGCTGGCAGGCATTAAAATTAGTAAATGTAGCTATGATTGTTGGTACCGTTACAGTAATGGCTGGTATTAATAATGGAGGTGGCGAATACCGGGAATTTGTTTGGCCTATAATGGCAGTGTGGGCAATGGGTTTAATCCTTACGGTTTATAATTTCATTAAAACTATTGCCAACAGAAAAACAAAAGAAGTTTACATCTCCAATTGGTACATAGTTGCGGCATATATTTTTATTTTAATTGTGGCTATTCTTGCTTATTTACCAATGGGACAAGATGGTATTGGCGAAACAATATTGCAAGGCTATTATATGCACCAGGCGGTTGGCATGTGGTTTATGTTTAGCAATCTTGGGTTTTTATATTACTTCCTTCCTCAGCAATTGAATAAACCCATTTACTCTTATAGTTTAGGCGTACTTGCATTTTGGAGCCAGATACTTTTCTATACTTTAATTGGTACACATCATTTTGTTTTTAGTGCATTACCATGGTGGTTGCAAACTACAGCTATTGTTGGCAGTGTGGGAATGTTAATACCAGTAACAGCAGGCACTATCAATTACCTGATGACATTTAAAGGCGAGTTTAAAAAAGTGGGAACCAGTTACACATTGCCCTTTTACTTAGTTGGTGTAATATTTTATTTTACTGGTTCATTTCAGGGGACAGCAGAGGCATTCCGATTTACAAATTTACTATGGCATTTTACTGATTTTACGATTGCCCACTCACATATAACCATGTACGGCATCATTTCATTTTTATTGTTTGCCAGTGTGTATGCAGTAGTTCCCCGGTTAACGGGAAAAGAACCGCCCAAGCTGATGGTGGGTGCCCATTTCTGGCTAGCATTTATCGGCTTGTTGTTTTACTCTATACCATTAATGATTGGTGGTACTTTAAAAGGATTGATGTGGATGGAACAAAAGCCATTTATTGAAAGTGTAATAATGATGGCGCCTTACTGGTTGTGGCGTGCCATTGGCGGCAGTATGATGTGGCTGGCACATATTTTCTTTGCGTATAATTTTTACAAAATGACGTATGGTGTAAAAACAGTTGATATAAAAGAAAAAACTTTTGAAACATTAAAAGCACAACAAACATTAGGAGTAGAATAATTACTAAAAAAATATTTTATCAAAAGGACTTTTTCAACAATCATAAAAAACTATATACAACCGCCACCTGGTTATTTTTTATTCTTACTTTATTTGTGGCAGTTATTCCTTCTCTTAAAAATGAAAGGGACAGTGTGCCTTTGCCGGGATATAAACCTTTAACGGCTGAAGAACAGGACGGCAGAATGTCTTACATCAACAATGGTTGTGTGGCCTGCCACTCTCAGCAAGTGCGTAATGTTGATATGGATAAAATGTGGGGCAAGCGGCCCAATATAGCAGCAGATTATGCTGGCAGCAAACGCATCAGTTTTTGGATAAACTCCGCTACGCTGATGGGTACAGAACGTACCGGGCCAGATCTTACAAATATTGGCGTTCGCCAACCTAGTAAAGACTGGCATTTGCTGCATTTATTTAATCCCCGTGCTGTAGAAAAAAACTCCATCATGGCAGCGTACCCTTGGTTGTTTACCATAAAAGATAAAGCGGATAGTGGCGATGTAGTAGTGAATGTTCCTACTGAATATTTAGATGGAAAGATCGGCGTTGTAGTTGCAAAAAAAGAAGCACTGAATTTAGTGGCATACCTGCAATCATTAAAACAAGTTGAGTTGCCAGATGGAAGTGCAGCTCCCTTTTTATATAAGCAGGAAAAGAAAAAGTCCGATGTCGCAGGCGGAGGAAATGATGGCGGGCTTGATGGCGGTGCATTATATACCACCAATTGCCAAAGTTGCCACCAGGCTAATGGCGAAGGTTTAAAAGGAGCGTTCCCACCACTTAAAGGAAGTAGCATTGTACTGGATGATAATCCTGAAATATTTTTGGGCATAATTATGAAAGGCTATGATGCCAGAGAAGAGTATGGCGTTATGCCTGCTGTAGGCACCAATAATAATTTGACATCCGAAGAGGTTACAGCCATTATGAACCATGAGCGGACAAGCTGGGGTAATTCAGCTAAAAAATTGAGTGTGGATGAAGTGAAAAAATTTATGGTTTTTATAAAAGCTCAACCACCGACATCAAAATAAATGAAACAATTATTATAAAATACAAATAATCAACTGCATGAAAAAAATAATATCTGTTGCTGCAATGCTTGTTATAAATATGAGTGCATTTGCCTGCCCTATGTGTGAAAAGCAACAACCAAAAATATTAAGAGGGGTTGTACACGGTGGTGTGCCGCAAAGCAATTGGGATTATGTAATTGTGTGGGCCGTTGCCATTTTAACAGTAATCACTTTGTTTTATTCCGTTAAGTGGTTGGTAAGGCCGGGTGAAAAACAAAGCAATCATATTAAGTATACCATTTTAAATATTGAGTAACTATGGAAGATAAAAGCATGGTGGTGTTATTTATTGATGATGACCCAAAACCTATTGCTGAATTTGAAGCTCCGGTAAATTTTGAACTGGATACCCGTAAGCTGGTAGATGGTTATCATACATTAAAAATTGTAAGCAAAGACCCCTTGGGTAAAGAAGGCATAAGGCTGATTCCTTTTAGTGTTCGTAATGGCCCTGCCATAGCAATTGAAGGGTTAAGCGATAATGATAAAGTAGATGGCGTAGTTCCCATTATGATAAATGCTTACAGCAAAGGCAATCAAAAAAAGTTTTTAATTGATGGTAGTGAAACACCAAAAAGTGTCCCATCATGGCTATGGGCAGCTATTTTGATTTTCTTTGCATGGGCCACTTATTATGTTATTACTTCATTGGCATAAAATATTTTTCTATGTGAATTACCTGACATCATTATTTAAAAGTAAATGCCCACTTTGCAGGCAAGGCTGTTTGTTTGATAAACATCAAATTACTTTACTCTACATTCACCGATATTGCTAGAGGAGAACTGAATTCCTAGAGCGAAGTTATTTTACGTTTAATAAAGAAATCAGGAAAGCGACTAAAATCATCTTTTTCAAAATATTCCCTCCATAAGTAAACTAACAACTACCGACCTCCTCGTTTGGAAACCCAATGCTTCCATTCTGATGGCACCATAAAAGGGTGATCATGACAGGTTAGGTCATTTGGTGTACCTTCCATAATGATGTTTTGATTTGGGTCAAGTTCAAACTGTTCTTGTAGTCTAAGCATCATCCTGTAATTTGGAGGAAGTTATATACCTCTCTTAGATGATCGATTACATTAAGCGAAATGTTCTAAAAGAGATGATTGTGAAGGTAAATCAGAGGTCGTTAGAATTCAATAAATAACTTAGTTTGCTACCACTCCTGCTACCGCTACCGTAAAATAAAAGAAACCACTCGCCCTGAGTGGTTTCTCAGTTACCGTATGGTTTAAGGAAACCCTACCCTATCGTATCTTAAACGGATCAAAACCAAACCAGATTAATCTATTTGTATTTTTTGATTTTTGAAACACATTAAAATCGGATGAAATAATGTGGTCTTGCTCGCTTATTTGCTGCTTGTAATGATTGAATCCGTTCCTACGTTCATCATTTCATCCATCTCCTCAGCGTCCAAGATAGTTCCACAAAAGCTAGATATAAATTTTCAAATAACTACAGATTTTTCTCAATCCACACCGTCGGCGTCATCTTATATTCAGCTCTAAATGCGGCATAAAAGGCAGACAATGTTTTAAATCCTGATTGTTTCGAAATACCTTCAATCGACATTTGTAAATGCTTTTGCTCACGAAACATTTGTACGGCATGTTTTATTCTTAATTGATTTCGAAAGGTTGGAAAAGGAATGTTGATCTGTTTATTGAAACAAGTAGATATTCGAATTTGAGGAATATTCAACGCGCGAGATAAGTCGTGAATAGAAAAATTAGCATTTAAACAAGGCTTTTTTGTTTCGAAGTAGTTTAATATCCGGTCTAAATCCTCCGTTTTTTCAGTTTTTTCCTCTACTTTTTCAAACGACTTTTTGAAAATATTTTTTAAATTAGATATAGGCCAACTTAAGGCATTTGTGCTTGGATTGACTCCAAAAATTAAAGTTGGGTAAAAAACGATCAGAGAAATCGGCAGAATTAATGTGACAAAGTAAATAAAATTAAAACTGTAGGTAGCATTGTCAAATGCGAAACTATATATAAACCTTGAGGATGTACTAGAATAAATTATAAATACAATAAATGGCAATATGTAAATTATGGTAATCCCTATAAATTTTGATAGAAAAAAAGAAATCTTCGGCTTGAATTCTTTTAATTCATTTTTTTTATACATGTAAAAAAATGAATAAGCTAATAAAGCAAAATTATAAATGGGTAAAATTAATTGTTGATACTTAAGTTTGAAAAGTAACATAGGTATTTCCACGATGTTTAATGAATTTTCATTTTGCACAAGCGATAAATAGCGCATTTTTTCTACAAATGATAATTGATAATAGGGGATTGAATTTATAGCAATAATGAAGGAAGGTATTAAGTAAATCAGAAAATAATAATCCATGATCATTTTTCCTTGAATGATGCTTCTGAAATAGTAAAAGGCTAGGGGTCCCAACATACAAGTAAACGGATTTTCATGAATGAAGATGATGGCACATTCAGTTGGATAGCTTAATTGTTTGAACAGAACAAGTTCTAGTTGGCGAATACTACAAATTATGAGAATAGCGCATAGATAAAGAAATGATTTATTTTCATCATTCCATTGATAAAAAAGTATCAAAAGACAAATAAATAGGCTTAAGAAAAAAGAGGTAAATACCATTTTTTTAGAACTAAGATTTGTTTCAAATGTACTTTGATTAATTTAATATCAAAGTACAATCAAATAATATACTTCTTTGATTATTATTTTTCCAAAGTCCTTTTTTAAAAAACACCCACCAGAACTATTTCATTTAGCCTTGTTTTGCAAATCCTTATAAATTAAAGGGACCTTAACATTAGTTCTAAAAATGATTTCACAACCTTTACTCAAATCCTTTCGAGGATTATCTGTGTGCTTTTTATTCACATTGATTACGCTTCAATCAAAAGCCCAACAATTCAAGCTCACCCAGGGCATCGCCATCACGCAGTTCAATTACCAAAACGAGCAAGGGCAAAATGTCCAAGGGCTTAAGTCAGGATCTGGGCTAGCCTTTGCTCTCGCTTTTCACAA
>JBIKRO010000139.1:0-3697 GCA_044349095.1 Aquirufa sp.
TGCCACGGTTGATTTTTCAAGCGATGGTCGTTATTTAATTACGACAGGATCTGAAAATGGAAATAAGTTGTATTACATCAATCGAATGTTTAGATATTCATGGCCCGCCATGAACGGTAAAATGGAGTTGGCCGCCAAATTAGACCGACCCATGAACGATTTTAAAATGGTAGGTTCTGATATTTTGGCTAGTATTGAAGATCAGGGTGTGGACAGAATCATTAAAATTTCAATTGGTTCTGGTGTAGTCAACCCCGTTTTAGGTGGTCAAATGGGTTCTTATACAGCTATTTCGGCAGCGAGTGGAGGAAATTTTGCCTTTACATACCAACATTTAGGAGCGCCCCCTGAAGTATTTGCATTTGTTGGAGGCCAACAAATTTCCATCTCAAAAAGCAATGATAAGGTGCTTTCGGCTTTAGACATTCCTAGGCCAGAGTTAATTTGGACTACAACGAGTCGGGGTAAAAAAGTGAGAAGCTTTGTACTGAAACCAGCGGGCTTTGATCCAAATAAGAAATATCCCTTGTTTGTATTAATGCATGGAGGTCCTGCGATTTCAATCAAGGATAATTTTGGGTATCGTTGGAACGCACATATTTTAGGTGCACCCGGTTATGTGTTGATTATGACGGATTATACGGGTTCCACGGGATATGGCGAAAAATTCACTCAAGATATTCAGTTTGATCCTTTTCGCGGACCTGGAAATGAGATTTTGGAGGCAGCAGCAGATGCGATTAAGCGCTTTTCGTATATAGATGGAACGCGACAAGCGGCTGGCGGAGCTTCGTATGGGGGGCATTTCGCCAACTGGATGCAGGCGACCACTTCACATTTCAAATGTTTGATTGCGCATGCGGGTTTGGTGAATTCAGAGGCACAATGGGGTACATCAGATGTGATTTGGGGCCGTGAATTGATGAATGGGGGTGCACCTTGGGTACCTACAAATACTTGGAAAGAACAAAATCCAATGCGTTACGCAGCTAATTTCAAAACGCCAATGCTGTTAACCGTAGGGGAGAATGACTTCCGTGTGCCAATCAATAATACCTTGGAAAACTGGAGCATTCATCAGCGCCTAAAAATTCCAAGCAAGTTGATTGTTTTTCCAAGCGAAAATCACTGGATTTTAAATCCGGAAAACTCTAAGTTTCATTATCAGGAAGTTGGCAACTGGTTAAGCACCTATTTAAAATAATTTCCCTAGCTTTACTAACTTTCCAAAAGTTAGTAAAGCTGAACCATAACTCCCTTTTTTATAGATTCATCGCAAGCAAAAGCGATGCGTAGGCTGTTGACGGCATCATCTAGGTGATCCTTTAAATCCATGTTTTCTTGGATAGCTTTTAAGAAATACAGTTGCTCGCGATCACATAATTCCTGGTGATTTGGCTCGTCGGTTAGGTTCACCCAGTCATCTTCTCGGCTGAATTCATTGTTGGCATCTAAATCGGCCCAGTGAACGCGAAGAGATTCTGTTTTTGTATGGGCTTCGATGGAGGAAGATTTGCCTTCGCCACCTGCTTCTTTAGCCACGATGGAAACGGAACCTTTGGGCCCAAAGACATCTTTGACAAAATAAGCAGTTTGCGAAATCATGGGACCCCAACCTGCCTCGTACCAACCCACTGATCCATCTTCAAAATAAATTTGAAGTTGGCCATAATTGTAATTCCCTGCCGGAATATCCTCCGTCATTCGAGCGCCAATGGCCGAAACTCGCACAGGTTTTGAGCGGGTCATTTGGCACATAACATCTATGTAATGTACCCCACAATCAACAATAGGGCTTAAGCTCTTCATTAAATTACGATGCACATCCCACATGTATCCGTGACTTTGTTGGTTTAAATTCATCCGCATGACCAATGGCTTTCCCAGGTTTTTCGTTATTTCGATGAACTTAATCCAAGAAGGATGATGGCGTAAAATATAACCGACAACTAATTTTTTACCTGATTTCAATACAGCCTTTGCCACATTTTCTGCTCCAGCTAAGGAATCTGCGATGGGTTTTTCTAAAAATACATGGCATCCGGCTTCCAAAGCTGCGACAGAATAGGCCTCATGGGTATCTGGGTACGTAGAAATACATACCGCATCTGGTTTTGTTTCTTGAAGCGCTGCATAATAATCGGAATACAATGCTTGGCCACCCCCTAATTCTTGATTTAATTTTTCCTTGCTCTCACCGGTGGAAACGAGTCCACATATTTCAAATCCTGGAATGGTATGATAGGCTTTTGCATGTGAAGCGCCCATGTTACCACATCCTACTACCAATACACGAATATTTTTTGATTGAGTCATATTAAATTTTTTATCCCTTGAAATTAAAAAGAATGATTAGAATTAACATCTTTTACGATCAGCTATTGTTAAAATTTTGTAAAAATATAAGCAATTGATTTATTGTATCATAATTATACATTAACTTGTGGTATATGTTATAGAGTTTAGAACATTTTGATGAAGTAAATTGGAGAATTCAAAAAAATCCTGGCCTTTGACCAGGATTTTTTTTGATAAATGGAGCAAAAATCAGCTTATCATTGCCTCAATTATTAAATACGCATTGATCTATTTAATCTTAGTATTCTTGGGAAAGTGGGTGAATCATTAATTCATCGATGACCACATGAGCGGGTTGATTCATGATGTAAAAAATACTGTCGGCCATGTCTTCACAAGACAACCATTCTTTATGCGACTCTGATCCTTGGGGTTCTGGGTGAAACATTGTGTCAACCAAGCCTGAATAGACGGTAGATACTTTTATACCATCTCTTCTAACTTCTTTTCTTAGTGCTTCGGTAAATGCATGTTGGGCATATTTGGATGAACAATACAAGGCTCCTCCATCAAAAACGCGTTTCGCCACATCAGACGCCACAGAAATAATATGTCCCTTTTTAGCTTCCTTCATCCATGGCAAAACTGCCTTTGAGAAAAGAAACGTGCCTTTTACATTGGTGTCAAAAATGGTATCCCAAGATTGCCCTGAAAAAGATTCTGTGGGACCAAAAGTCCCAGTCCCCGCATTATTGATTAAAAAATCTATTTTTTGAAAAGTATGCGCTGTTTTGTCGATGGTTTGTTGGACAAATGCCTCATCCGAAACATCGCCCACAAAATATAAGGGTCTATGACCTATTTCGGTTATCTCGGCTGCCAAATCTTTTAATTCACCTTGGCTTCTGGCGACAATGGATAATTGGAAATTATTTTTGGCTAACAATAGGGCTAGTGCACGTCCAATTCCCTTGGAGGCTCCTGTGATGATGGCGGTTTTTACGTTGGCTTGCATGTTGAATTCAATTATGTACGCCTAAATTTATTGTTTTCTTTCTAGATATAAACCAATACATGATTTTATTCAGCTTTTAAATTTTAATATATAAATATATTTAATTGTAATATATTTTTATTAATTTAAATAATTCCAATAAATTTAAATCTAAAGCCATGAAAAAAGTCATTGACATATTGGCCCAGAAAGGGTCTTATGTGGTATCGGTCAGCCCAGATTCCAAGATTATTTCGGCCTTGCAAATCATGCAAGAAAAAAACATAGGTTCGGTTGTGGTATTAGATCAGGGTAAATATGTAGGTATTTTGACGGAACGAGATTATGCGCGAAAAGTAGTTTTATTGGACAAGAACTCTTCGGATACTTCGGTCGCAGAAATCA
>JBIKRO010000078.1:0-12464 GCA_044349095.1 Aquirufa sp.
CATCTACTTTGGCGCCTTTCAATGTGCCTGCACATAAGTCATATCGATTAATAACTCCGTCAGCGTCATCATCCCCATTAGGGTTCAATGACAAAATCGAATAAAATACTAATTCTTGGGGTTCAACAGGAGGATAGACTAAACTTGGCTTGGTTATTGATGAAATAAAATCAACACCATTTTTCCCGTCTAAATCCACTGGGAACATTTTATCTGACTTTCCCGTTATTGAAGTATTAGGGTTTCGAGCCTTTTCAAACCCATCGATTTGCCAATTTTGTAGCCAAGCAAATTCACTATCATCCATCACCTCTAGTATCCCTTTGTTATTAATGTAAATAGTAGCACCATGGATTACATTAAAACCCGAACTTGAATGAATGATATCATTGATCCCGTCTCCATTTGCATCTGCAACAAATAAGGATCCTTCACCGTGAGCTGTATCTAAGATTGCTTTTGATTTAACACGAGAACTCGTCTCATCAACGAATTTACCATCTCCATAATTCATAAATACTTGCAAATTTTTTCCTTCATAATAAGGATCCGCTTTGGTAACGGCTACTACTACGTCAGGAAATCCATTTCCATCAATATCGTAAATTATTGTATAATTAAACTTAGTAACACCAGCCCCAAATTTACCTGCAGGTAAAGGGATTAGTGTTCTATTCAACATTGACTTATCTCCACCTTTACTTAATAAAATAAAACCAGATTTGGGATTTGAAGGTCCGCCATCTGAGTACATTCCTACAATATCTCCAATACCATCCTTATTCAAGTCTCCAATAGCTGAGGACATAATAAAAAAATCAAACGGCCTCATTTCTCTTGGCAACAAATTACTCGAATTTTTAAAATTACCTTTCCCATCATTTGTCAATAACAATTTTCCAGTATAGATATCTGGAAAACCATCTCCATTCACATCACCAGCAGACAAATCATGTCCAAATGAAAAATCAACCGGCAAACCTCCAGTTTCTTGACCTTCAATTTGGTTAGAAGCATTTTTCAATGTCCCTTTAGGAGTACTTAAGGCCAAAGGAATTGGTTCAAATTTTGTTGTGTAAGTCCCCTCAGGATTTCGCTTAATTAATCCCATGGATGCCGCTACAATATCGGATTTACCATCCATATTAAAATCAGCAACAGCAGTTCGATAGGCAAAGAACCTTCTTAACAAAGAATCATTTTCAATTATCTCAGGAGCATATCGCAATGACCCATCCCCGTTATTCAACAAAATTGAAAATGAAGCACGTACATTACGTTCCAAAGTATGAGGAAAAATAGCCCATGTAAATACGACATCCTTTTTCCCATCTCCATTAAAATCACCTACCGCCATATTATGGGGATCCAACCAAAACCACCCTGCTTGATTATAATCACTGAAAGAAGGATAATAATATGGTTCATGCTGCTCGTTGATTTTAGTGCCTAAAAAACCAAAAGATCCTACTTTGTACATTGGTGTTTGTTGATTTTCCTTGTTAGGACCCAAGGATAAATTACTTTTGAAAAATGAAATTGTATTAATTGGCTTAATCGTCACCTTACCAAACAGCGGTATCAAATCCATCACATCATCTGCAGTCCCGTAGGTATTATCTTTCCCTGGCTTGCTACTTAATGAAACTATATCTAGATCCTTATCTTTATTAACATCGATTGGATATGCAAGCGGAGCAATATATTTTTGACCTTGATTAATTTGGTTACTATTGAATGGTACAAAATAGTTTTTTCCATTATTTAGCATGATTATAGGCATGAATTTGGACGCTGGGTCCCAACTTTGAGCCATAAAGATATCATCATAACCATCTTTATTCATGTCCACAAACAATAAATCTTTGGGTTCATTTTTATTGTCCGCAGCATAAATAGAATTGACTTCAGCCTCAAGATTATCATCATTTTGAATAAATAATCTGGTCTTATCGATAAACTCTTTACCTCCTGAATTAATTAAGACTTGAAAAGAAGTACCACTCATTGGGTATTTAGAATCTGAAGTACCTGATCTGCAAAGTGAAAATATTAAATCTTGAAATCCATCATTATTCAAATCTTTAGCAAGCATTCCTCGCACATAATTCCAAGTTTTGTTAAAATCAGCGCGAGGCAAAGTAATCGTGTTAGATGCACTGAAATTACCCGTTTTATCATTAATCAAAACAATCGAGTTTAAATCATCCTGCTTATTGTCTTTCCTTCTTAATTGACCTAGAATAATATCTTTAAATCCATCATTATTAACATCAACTAACATATTTTTAGAATATCGCCATTGGCCTAATGGGCCTTCCAAGACTTTTTGAGGAATTCGATAAGTGTCTGCTATAAAATTTCCATTACCTTGATTAATATAGAAATGGGTTAATGGCTGCTTATAACCTCCACCTGTTTCAACCAAAATGTCAATTAAACCATCATTATTTATATCTCCATTCGTTGCATATTTCAAGTGCAATTTCCTTGAAGTTGAATAGTTAGTAACCTTTGACACTGCTTCTGCCAACACATCAGATACAACCCACTTTCGTTTTCCTTGTTGGCTTAATAATAAAATGGCTTCTTCACCACGATATCCTCCCAAAATAGGATCTTGCCCCAACTCTTGATTCCCAGCATCAAAAATTGCAATATCTAAAACTCCATCATTGTTAAAATCAGCTGAAGTCGCAACTGGATCATTTGAAACTAAGGAGCCAGTAATAAAACTAGAAGTGGAATCAACAAAAGAACCATCCCCTTTATTAATTAATAATAAGATTTTTGTCTTATCAGTCGTTTGCCAATTATCTCCACCAACTAATAAGTCATCTAATCCATCTTTATTGAAATCATATTTCGCTAAATAACGATTGATGTAAGCATTCAAATTTTGAGCTTTTGATGTTTGAATTTTATATTCTTGAGCATATAAATTATTGAAAATCAATAAAATTGTGCTTATCAAAAAAAATACTTTGAAATTAAATTTCATATTGATGATTATATCTTGGTAAGATTAATAGGGTATGGTAGAACATAGGATTAATGTAGATTTAATCTAAATTAACTGATTTAAATGTTAGGATGTAATGTATTTATTTAACGGTCATTACTATATGATTGCTATTTTAATCATTCTAAAGTGTCACTCCCGAATTAAGCTCATAATAGATTTGTGCAGAAATAATTATATACAACCATCAAATCCATTATCTATACTTCAAAGAATCAGCAATCATTTGACGTTGAATATCCACTACCGCTAAGCCCAAATAATCATTCAAAAAATTACCGTAATTCCAATAACCACGTTTTCTTTTTTTCTTATATTCTCCTAAATAAGTCCCTAGCAAAATATTCCTATTCGTTGAGACATCAAATTTTATTTCAACTTCAGCAATTTCTTTAACCGTAGGAATTCCAAAAAGATGAAGAAAAGTCCCGACATATGTTATTGAACTAAAAAAACCAAAACGAGTAAGACCTTGTTTTACATAAAAATGTAAAATCTCGCCACTCACTTTGTAATCAAAGTCATTATCATCAGAAATTTGAACAAATTTAGTTGATTTGAAACCTTCAGAAATTACTGATTTTAAATCTTTTGACAGATTAGATTTATAATCTTTTTTACTGGGGGAAATAGTTTTGTACGAAAAAGCACCTTTCTCTAACAAAGTATCAGATGCTGGCCTTAGGTCGGAAAAACTCTCAAACTTAAATTTTTTATTATATGAATATTTTTGAACGGGTAAACTAACCACGGGCTTATAGGGAATAACACATGAATTTAATCCTAAAATTAGAGCCGCAAGAAAGCAATAATATAAGTTCTTAGAATTAGTATACCTCATGATTAATACAATGTTTGAATTGTTAAATTTAAATTAAAAAATATAGGGGATTTTTCAAATCAAATTTTATCCAAAGGCAATAATTTGATATAAAGTAAATATAAAAACTGGTACACTTAAATTGCTACTTTCCTCTACCTTTTAAATGAAACCTCAAAAGGGTGGATTCTTTTATTTTACGGGAGTGGTAGCAAAACAGGTAGCACGAGAGGGGTGTTTTCCTCACGCAGAGGATATTTGAAAGTTTGTCTAAAAATACTTCCCTTTTCATACATATCCTGTCCTAATGTGTATTTATATTCTTTTGAAAAATCTTTAGAACATTCAAATATCATCAAAATGAGCTTATATACATCCCGATAAACTGGTAACTCATAATATAAGGCCATTTTATTCTTTGATTTTTGTCCGCTTCGCGGACTTTATAAATTGTCAAATAGTTAAATGGTTAAAAAGCCCTAATGGCGCGAACATAGTATGGGGCGTCCTTAACGAGGTTGTACTGAAAGCCATTGTCGAACTGCTGGTACCACGCGTCGACGCGGTTGCCGCTGACGAACTCCGTAGAACTCCAATAGAGGCGATCCGCAAAACCACCAATAGTTGATCTAGCGTTATACATTAAATTTAATTCATATTGGGTAGGCAATCTCCAATCAGTAAACTTTTTACCTTCAGTTGAATGATTATATGGATCACTAATAACATTTTGTGCATTATACCATGAACAAATGCTAGATTGATCTTGCGTTTCTGCAATTAAACCATGTAGCCCATCAGTTGTAACATAAAAAACTTTACCCCCCCCATATGATTCACCTATTGTATGTATGACTGATGGGGCTGCTGAAGTCCATGTTGTTCCATTAGAAGTTAAAATATTCCCAGTGGTGCCTGGAGCTACAGCCTGTAATGCACTGGTTCCATTGCCTAATAAAACGTTATTGGCTGTTAAAGTTGCAGCTCCTGTTCCTCCATTGGCTACAGGTAAAGTTCCTGTTACACCAGTGGTTAATGGAAGTCCAGTTAAATTAGTGGCTACACCTGATGCAGGTGTTCCAAGAGCAGGAGCAACAAATGTAGGTGATGTAGCTCTAACTACATTCCCTGATCCTGTCGTAGCAATTTCCTCAATTACCCCTGCACCAGCAGTGGTACGTCCTAACACTTTATCTGTAGCACTTACATTCTGTATTTTAGCATAGGTTACATTTGAATTAACAATTTTAGCAGTTGTAACTGCATCTGCAACAATCGTTGTAGCATTCCCAACACTGGTCACATCTCCTGTCAAGTTCGCATTCGTGGCATTAGCCGCAGTAATTGCCCCAGTTACAAATGCAGTCGTTGCCAATTTGGTCGAGTTATCACCAGAGGTTTGAGTAGGTGCAGACGGCGTTCCTGTAAACGTAGGTGAAGCTATATTCGCCTTGTTTGCTAAATCAGCTGTCAAGGCAATTCCCTGTGTCGCTTGATCCACATACGTCTTTACCGCTTTTACTGATGGATATTTAGTATCTGATTCTGCATCAGTTTGCACGCTTAAAGATTTATTATTACTATTTTCTTTAGTGGCCAAACCAGGTACCGTTGGGCTGGTAGCTGTACCGCCTAAATCACCAGAAAGTTGAATCTTTCCAGCCGCTAGAGTTGTTGCATCGGGCACACCACTGGTGGCTATTTGGGAAATAGATTGGTCTATGTATGCCTTCGCTGCTTTCTGGCTTGGATACAACTGATCTGAGGGATTTACATTGCCTAAGTCTATTGCCGTTGATTTATTCGAGATCAGCTCAGCGGCTCCCGACAGGTTACTTACCGTAGAATTGGTCGAGTTAATTTGACCTTGTAATCCTCCAATCTGTGTATTTAAACTATTGCTAGTCGCGGTAATCTGATTGCGGTTATCGGAAATTTGATTTTGTTGGTCTGTTAGTTTCGAATTAATCGTATTAATTGAACCTGTGTTTGCATTGATGGCTGTTGTATTTTCAGCTACTTTGGTATCCAAACTAGAAATGCTTTGATTGATAATCAAAAATGATGCATCACTGCTTTTCTTATTATCAGCAATCGTTTGATTGGCCATGGCGATTTGACTGGTATTACTTTTGATATCGGCTTTTAGTGGGTCCAAATCTTTTGGGACTAAATAACCCACATCATTAGAGAATTGAGATAATTTAGTTGGTGCATCTCTCACGTTCTTATAATCCACCGCTTCGGCATAAAGGGCATAAGGCGTATAATTTAACGCCTGCGAGCTTACTTGTTTAAAACTATTGCAACCATCAAAACTTACACTTACTTTTAAACTCTTGATACTAGAAGTCCATACTATGCTCTCAAAACTTTTATAAATGCTCGTATTATTGCTGCTCGCTTGTGTTCCATTACCTATTGCCACATTCACTAATCCATACTCGTCAGTAGTGACTTGCTGGGTTTCCTCATAATCCACTCCTCCTTGTGCATTCAATAAAGTAAAACGCAAACATACGTTGCCCTTGTTGAGCGGCTGGCCGGTAATGCTGGCACCCGGAATGTCGATCGCTTTAGGGTCTAATATGACTGCTTGGTAGTTCAGCGTTTTCTTGTTGGTCTGACCCAACAAACCTGCTAAGCTACCGATAGTCAACAATAAGGTTAATAAATGCTTGTAAGACTTCATGTTTATTAATTTTTAAAGAACTAGGATGTTTAATTTATCTTGTCAGTTGTTTTATTTTTACTTGTCGTTTTTGTTTGTTGTGGTTATCAATTACTGCACCTCTTTAATTAAAGATTGGCTCTGCGGCTTTCCTTTTTGGAATACTTGCAGGATGTATTTTCCAACCTTGATGCCTTGGAATTTATCTATTTTGATTTCACTTTGATTTTCAGGAAAACTCTGCTCCCAAATGATGTTGGCATCTATATCATACAAAGTCAGGCGTACGGGAAGTGTTGTATTTTGATCAAATTTTATACTCAATGCATCCTTAAATGGATTTGGGTAGGCTTGAAAAGACCAAGGGCTTCCTTCGCCTGCCATTTGGAGCATGCCGCCCGACTGAGTTTTTTTCTGAAGGTTTGTTGGTTGCTTAAAGCCTTGTCTGAACACTGTTCCTTGTTTGCTCTCTGTTCCAGCAATCACACTCGATTGGCCAACGACCTGGGACATGTAACTACCCGAAGAGCTCGTGCCACCCCAAGAAGAAATCGTCGCCATTTTCAAGTATTGGCCGTGGCTTAGATGGGCGATTAGTAAAAAAGATAGTAGTGTAATTATTCTGTGCATCTTCTTACTAATTTAAAAACCTTATGCCTATTGAGAACATCGTGGGTTTGAAATGGAGTGTTGACTTGCCTACCGGGTTTGAGTTCAGCGTCTGGGTTTGTTGGTAGGAAAAGAAGCCCGCCACCTTATCCGAAAATCTTTTCTCTAATTCAGCGCCATAACCGGCCATGATTTTTAATTGGGAGAACTGTGCATCTTCTGTAAGGTCTATATAACGATTTATCAATAATTGATTCCCGTGAATAATTTTGTTGACACTAGCAATTCCTTGCAAGTTGAGTGAAAACTTAGCAGGCAATGGAATCCTGATACCTAATTTTCCATGAAGACCTATGAAATCCGTTTGATACGAAAAGGCATTGCTTTGAATATCACCTACGGCGTTTAGTTGCGTAAACTGAAGGCCGAGGTCGTAATTAATCAAACTCAGCAGTTTAGCTACTTTTGGGTTTTGACCTAAATAGATTGAAAAAGGCGTTTGTTCTAATTTATATTTAGCTGAATCCACCAAACTAGCTTTGTAAAAAGCTAGGCCAAAAGCTAGGCCAGAGCCCGACTTAAGTCCTTGGATATTTTGACCTTGGTCATTTTGGTAATTGAACTGCGTAATGGCAATACCTTGGGTGAGTTTGAATTGTTGGGATTTTGCTTGGATTGAAATCAATGCAAATGCAAAGCACAAAAATAGTCCCCTAAAGGACGAGATAGTAGATTTTAAAAACATTTTCAGAACTAAGATAGGTGTACACCCTCAAACTAATTAGACTTTTGTTTAAGGAGTGTGTTAAGTTAAATTTAATCAAAACTAATATTTATTTCGTTTTAAATAAAACATATATCATTTTAATTAAAGCAGCAAACAAGAGAGCACAAGGAACTGATTTTAACCCACTTGAATCATATCAAGTATGTCAACTAAATTGGAATGGAATAATCCTGTAGGGTATTGATCGGATTGAAATTTGATTATAGCCGTATCGACTCGGCCTTTGGGACCACCAGAATCCACCTCAAAAGGGTGGATTCTTTTATTTTACGGGAGTGGTAGCAAAACAGGTAGCACGAGTGGAGTTTTCAGGTGAAATGTAAATCGTTTAAATTTAAACGAAGTCAAGAAATAACCTTTATCGGTCCACTTTATGCTGACGATTTACAACGGTCAATACTTGGAATCATTTCGGTTAGGTGGCAATAAACGTTAATCGCCAACTCTTTGTACACGAAAACCTACATTTGAACTCGTACTTTTTACAAACTTTGGTGCACCAACGGCATCCTTCAAGTGGATCCAAGGTGCGGGTAATGGGTCATTGTCACCTAACTGCAGGAATTGGCTAAATAGACCATTGACCCCCATAACTTCCTCGCAAGTCATACCAAAAACATTGATCTGATATTTTCCTTTTGGAAATTGAACACCGGCTATCACTTCGTCTGTCAAGACTTGAACAAACCCACACGCTGGAGTTTGCGGCCCTGCAGTCAGACTCACTCCATCTTTAGTACAGCTTGACAAGTTTAAAGATAATAAACCTAATATAATTAATACTTTCATAATTGAATAGATTAACTAGTGTGATTCGTATAGTATCAAATTTGGCATTAATTTCATTTAAAATAAAACAATTCCGCTAAAATAAAACAATTCCGATTTTAATCAAAGCAGCAAACAAAAGAGCACAAGCAACTGATTTAAACCCACTCAAATCATATGGAATAAGTCAAAGAAATTGGAATAGAATAATCCTTGTAATGTATTGATCTGATTAAAACTTGAATGTATTTGTATCGACTCGGCTAGTGGGACCACCAGAATCCACCTCAACAGGGTGGATTCTTTTATTTTACGGGAGTGAAAGCAAAACAGGTAGCACGAGAGGGGTTTTCAGGTGAAATAAAACTTTGTTTAAATTTAAACGAAGTTGGAAATATCAAAACACTACCTCCCCTGTTTACTGATCTTCACCACACTTACCTGGCCATCGGTTTGTGAGGTCAAGGTTAACACATAATTTCCATAAGGTAAATCAGCTAATTCAATTGCCATGCTTTCAGAAGAAATTTTCCCATTTAAAACAGTTTTACCACTATAGTCATAAATCACATACATGGAACCCAAATTTTTTGAATCAACTCTTACATGAATTAAATCTTGCGTAGGATTGGGAAAAATTTGAATTGGCTTCAATTCAGAAGCGATTTCTAAAATATTTGAAGGATAAGGCTGCCCTACGTAAACCATTAAATAGCTATTATTTTTAATTTTTAAAACACTAGGATCTCCACCTTGAATATTTGTAGAAACATAACCTGACCAATTATTTCCATTGGTAGAGTAATTGTACCATATAGTGGCACCACTTCCATAAAAGCGTAATTCATTTATATTTTCAATCATAAAATTTCCTGTCCAATTATGGAAATTATCTGATGGAATGTTAGAAGTAGGTGTGAAATTAAGTCCATCCAGTGATAAATAGTGATAGGCACCTTGTTGAGGTGCGCCTATGGGTGACAAATAGTGCCAACTTTTATTAAAAAAAATAATGGCTGGGTCAATAACTTGTTTAGTAAGTTCATCTACTCGCGAGCCTGATTCAAAGTTAAAATTAATCCCATCTGAACTTTTGGCAGAATATGTATTAACGGTGGCATCTAAACCATTTTTAGGAATTCCATTGCTGGAGGAAAAATATATTCTGATACTATCATTACCAAATACAGTTAGTGTTGGATCAAAGGGCCTTTGATAATTTGAAGGTAAACCATTAACGACAATAGGTTTTGGTTGAGACCAATTACGACCATTGTCATATGAAAATTTTACTGCAACCCTATCCCATGTTGGAGATAGTTTAGGTTGCCTAAACCATTGAAATGTAGCAATTAAAGTATCCCCTTTCCATTTTATGACAGATGGGACACCTGAAGAATCTTGAAATACAACGGGAGCATTGAATGTAATTCCATCAGAAGACCAAGCTATTTTCAAAGGATTGTTCCAAGGAGGATTCGCCTGACAAAAGCAACTTAATGCTAAAAGTTGTAATCCTAACGTAACTATTAAATGACAAATTTTCATTCTAAATTTAACCTTTTAGTATTAGACAGTCTTATTTTAAGCCAAAACAAGATTTACGTTAAACTAAAATAATCTTTTAATGATATCCCAATTTGTCAAACTAAATAGACTTTTCATTAATAAGTGATTATTGTTAAGCCGAATTTAGTACTAATTCATTTAAAATAAAACAAATCCAATTTTAATCTAAGCAGCAAACAAACGAGCACAATAAACTGATTTTAACCCACTTGAAACGAATTGAATAAGTCAATTACATTGAGATTGAATAACCTTGATAAGGTGTTGATCCGATTAAAATTTGATTGTAGCCGTATCGACTCGGCCTTTGGGTACACCCAAATCCACCTCAAAAGGGTGGATTCTTTTATTTTACGGGAGCGGTAGCAAAACAGTTAGCACGAGAGGGGTTTTGGGGTGAAATGTAAATTGTTTAAATTTAAACGGAGTCAGGAAATAACCTTTATCGGTCCAATTTTACTGACGATTTACAAATCTTCATTCTCGCTATATGAAAATCTAGGTATAGGTTAAATCGTTAGCGCTTTGTTGTTTTACCAAAAGAGATGTACAAATTTTCCAAATACATTCTGCCATAATGATGTATTCCGCAAAAAGAAAAAGCCTAATTGAGAAAGCACAAGAATTACTAATGAAATTACATATGACTTAAATAATTTCCCATTATACCAATCATATACAATAAGGCATAATAAAATCAAATCTGTAATTATAAAAGTATACAAGAAAGCATCTATTGCTTTCATATTCATATAGTTAATAAGTAATCTTTTAAGTGCCGCACCATAAATTGCAAGTGAAGTGGCAATCATATATCTCATATGAGATGATACCTTATTTTTGTAATAAATAGCAAGTAGATATAAGACAACAAAATCTGTTATTTGATAAAATGGGACATAAAGACTAGAAATTCTTCTCGATTCAGGTAAATCATTTCCCTTATCGTATAATTCTTTTGCTATAAAAAATGTTGAAATAACGATCAATGGCACTAGGAAATAAGACGCTTTGCCAATAATTACATGCCATTTATATTTTCTTTTACTGATTAATATAGGCTGAACAACAAGCATGATAAACCAAAGTAAAAATAATAAACCATGTATATGTTGAATACTTGTCACTTTACTAAATGTGGGAAACTGCCCAAAGTATGTTTTGAAAAAACCAATGATGACAATAGATAGTATTGCAGTAAAAAATAGAGTTATGTTTTTATAATATTTTTCCATAGCACGAAGTTTAAAAATAGATTAAAGCCCATTTCAATGATAAAAAAGAGTCTTAGAAATAATAGTGAGTACAAGTGTAAGTGCCCCTAACTAATAGACCTTATAAAAAAAGAGACTCCAATTTCCAGAGGTATCTTTGTCTTTTATCAAACTGATTCTTACTTATACCAATCATCTCCTAAAACAGTATGAAAGGGCGTTTTGAAAAATTCAAAAACTTTAGCGTTGAATTCTTCTTTATGTCTTATGGGCGGAGAATGTCCAGCAGCTGGAAGTATCCATAAATATGCCTTAGGGATATTTTCAAAAATTTGTAAGGTATGCGATGCCTTCACTAAATCATTATCACCGCCTATTACTAGGACAGGGCATTTGATTTTTTGTAAATCTGATAAAGCTATATTAGGTTCAACCTTCATCATCTGTATAAGTTTAATCGCATTTCTAGTTTGAGCATCTTGTTTTAAGGAGCGTTGTTTCGCTAAATCGGAATCCATTAATAGATTACCACGCGGACTAAAGACGGAAGCGTCTGGTACTAGGTTTGCTCCAGAGATGGCTAGTTTTTTTACTTTTTTGGGATGTCTTATGGCTAATAATAATCCATTGATACCGCCATCACTCCATCCAATTACATTTACCGAATCTATCTTTAGCGTATCTAATAAGGCACTGAAATCATCAGCCATCATTTCATAATTTAATACACTGCTTGTATCTACCGACTTACCTTGTGCTCTGCTGTCTACTGCAATCACTTTGTATTTTTTTGCAAAAAAATCGATTTGGAAAAAGAAAGCTCTCATAGAACCACCATTGCCGTGTATTAATAGTAAAGGTTCTCCCTTTCCATATATTTCATAATATAGTTTAACTCCTCGTGTATTAATGTACTTTCCTACAGCTGCATTGGATCCGAAATTCTTTGCTAATTCTGATACTTTGGTTTGGGCGATTAATCCAATGGGCAGTAGCATTATGAT
>JBIKRO010000140.1:0-3669 GCA_044349095.1 Aquirufa sp.
GACCTGATGGCAATGTGATGCAACCCTATGATGCGCTTTCGAAAAAGCATATTGTCGCAATTCGTGGTCGATTTAGACCTGTGACAAATATATTCTTAGATATGCTTAAAAAAGGAGTTAAGCAATTTGAAAATGAGGCGGATGTGGATGATGATAAAATCTGTATTTTATCTGAATTAACGCTTCGGAATTTGGAAGATGGGACGAATCAAATCGACGAAAAAGACTTTTTGGACCGAGTGGATATTCTATGTTCTTTAGGCCAAACGGTTTTGATTTCTAACTTCCATGAATATTTCAAATTGGTTGCCTATTTGAGTCAATTCACAAAACTACGTATGGCGCTCATCATGGGTATGCCTAATTTAGAATATATTTTTGATGAGACGCACTATAAGGATTTACCAGGAGGTATTATTAGTGCATTTGCAAGTTTATTTGGTCAAAAAATAAAGCTTTATTTATACCCTACTTTAAATGAACAAGGTGAAATCATTCACTTAGAAACATTTAAAACTGAACCTCATTTAGCGGGTTTATTGACCTATTTAAAGGACAATGAGAAGTTGGAAGACATCCAAAAATACGACGAGAAATTGATGACCATACGAACAGACAACGTATTAGGCATGATTCAACATGGCGTGGGAGATTGGGAAAAAATGGTTCCTGCCTCCGTAGCAAAGCAAATTAAGGAAAATCATTTGTTTGGGTACGCCAACCACTAACCTGTTTCTCAAAAACCTTTGAGAAACATTAGACCACTATTTAGCTATTGGTTAGAATAAATCAACAAACTGGTCAAATAAATAACGGGAATCGTGAGGTCCTGGGGACGCTTCAGGATGATGCTGGACTGAAAAAGCTTTCATGCCATGAACCTGAAGACCTTCCACCGTTTTGTCATTTAAATTAACGTGTGTTAATTCGGCTTGTGAGCTAGCCATTAGTTCGTCCATCATCACCGCAAATCCATGATTTTGAGAAGTTATTTCGGATAGTCCCGTGACTAAATTTTTGACAGGGTGATTTAAACCCCTATGACCATTGTGCATTTTATATGTCTTTAACCCACAAACTTGGGCTAAAATTTGATGTCCTAAGCAAATACCAAAAACAGGTTTGTCGCTGTCTAGAAAGCTAGAAACGGTTTCAACGGCATAGGGCATTACGGCTGGATCACCTGGTCCGTTCGATACAAAATAACCATCTGGATTCCATTTAGAAATTTCGTCAAAAGACGTTTTCGCTGGAAATACTTTTAGGTAACAACCCCGCTCAGTGAGATTAGATAATATACTTCTTTTCACACCTAAATCTAGGACTGCCACGCGGTGAGGTGCATTTTCATCTCCTAAAAAATAGGATCGTTGGGTACAAACTTGCGAAGATAATTCAAGGCCTTCCATCGAAGGAATTTTAGACAATTCTATTTTTAAGGCATCTAAATCAAAAATTTCAGAAGAAATTAGGCAGTTCATGACGCCTTTCGTTCGGATATGGCGTACTAATGCGCGTGTATCAATCCCTGAAATTCCAACGATTCCTGCGTTAGCCAAATAATCTTGAAGTGATCCATCGGAAGTGGCTCTTGAGTGTACGCTAGCAAATTCATTACAGACCATTCCGGCAATTTGAACTTGGTCTGATTCGGCTTCTCCTTCACTAATAACGCCATAATTTCCAATATGTGCGGTGGTATTAATAATGACTTGGCCGGCATAAGAAGGGTCAGTGTAAATTTCTTGGTAACCCGTCATTCCGGTATTGAAACAAATTTCTCCGCCATGCGTCCCAATTTTACCAAGTGCCTTACCGTGAAAAAGAGTGCCATCTTGTAAAAGCAAAACGGCGGGAGTGGATTCAGTGATTCTCATAAAATATGAACTATATAATTTTGATGCTAAAATACGTAAAAAAAGGGCTTCAACAAATGCTGAAGCCCTTCAAAAAAAATGTAAGAGAAATTAAGCGTCTTCTCCTTTTTCTTCTGTTGGCTCTTCAGTTGCGGGTGCATCCGTAGACTCTTCAGCAGCTGGAGCTTCTTCAGCAACAACTTCCTCAGGAGCAACTTCTTCAGCGGCAACTTCGGTTTCAGCTACTACTTCAGCAACCTCTTCAGCAGCTGGAGCTTCTTCAGCAACTTCTTCTACGACAACTGCATCTTCAACAACCTCCGCAGAAGGAGCTTCAATGGCAGGTGCAGCAGCAACGATCGCATCAGAACCTTCTTCTTTCTTAGCTCCACCACGACGACTTCTACGCGTCTTACCTGCTTTTTCAGCAGATGCGGCTAACATAGTTTCGTTAAAGTCAACTAATTCAATGAAACAAATTTCGGCGTTATCACCTAGTCTATTTCCTAATTTAATAATTCGCGTATAACCCCCTGGGCGATTAGCAACCTTCTCAGAAACGATTCCAAATAATTCCTTTACGGATTCTTTATTTTGCAAATAAGCGAAAACAACTCGGCGATTATTCGTCGAATCATCCTTCGATTTAGTAATTAAAGGCTCTACATACTTACGTAGTTCCTTTGCTTTAGCTACCGTAGTTTCGATACGCTTGTGCAAAATTAAAGAGGATGCCATATTGGATAATAAGGCTGCTCTGTGGGAAGCTGTTCTTCCTAAGTGATTGAATTTTTTACCGTGTCTCATTTTTGTATTTCGTAAGTTAAAAGCTCTTTCGAGCTGCGGTTAGTTTATTCACATGAATAAACCACCTATTACTTGATTAATTAATCTTCATCTAATCGATATTTGGCTACATCCATTCCGAATGTCAATCCTTTTTCATCGATTAATTGCTCTAATTCAGTTAATGATTTTTTACCAAAATTGCGGAACTTCATCATATCTGAAATTTCTAATTTAGCTAATTCTCCAAGGGTACGAACATCTGCAGATTTTAAGCAGTTGTAAGCACGAACAGAAAGATCTAAGTCAGCTAAAGAAGTTTTCAAAAGCTTGCGCATGTGAAGCATTTCCTCATCTACTACATTATCTTCTTCAGCCTTAGGAGTCTCAAAAGTCATTGTCTGATCTGAGAACAACATAAAGTGTTGGATCAAAATGTAAGCAGCACCTTTTAGCGCATCTTCAGGATGGATAGAACCATCTGTTTCAATGTCTAAAACCAATTTCTCATAATCTGTCTTTTGCTCAACACGCGTGTTCTCAATGCTAAATTTAACATTTTTGATGGGCGTATAAATCGCGTCGATAGCAATGTGACCGAAAGGCAATTCGTTTGCACGAGGCTCATCTGCGGGTACATAACCACGTCCTTTTTCAATGAAAAGCTCGATATCTAATTCTTTAGAAGAATCAAGATGGCAGATCACTAAATCTGGATTTAAAACAGTAAAGTAAGGGGTAAATTTTGCGATATCTCCGGCAGTAATGGCTGTTTGCCCTTTTACTTTAAGAGTTACCTTATTCTCTAAAATCTCTTGTGCTTTCTTAAAGCGAATTTTTTTCAAATTCAAGATGATTTCAGATACATCTTCGTGAACACCTTCGATAGCAGAAAACTCATGTAAAACACTTGATATTTTCACACTAGTGATTGCGTAGCCTTCCAGTGAGGAAAGTAAAATTCTACGAAGAGCGTTACCTATGGTAACACCGTAACCTTTTTCGAGTGGCTTGAACTCAAATAACC
>JBIKRO010000142.1:0-3591 GCA_044349095.1 Aquirufa sp.
TAGCCGAAATATAAGCAGGTAATCCTTTAGCCATTCGACCAATATTGATGGGATGAAAACCGTCCACATCCTTACGGGGGTCGATTGTTTCCATGATCCGGTCTGGATTAATATGATCAGGTAAAGGTAATTGTACAATTAAACCATCCATTTCAGAATTATTGTTGATTTTTTCAACTTCATCAAGTAATTCATTTTCAGAAATAGTGGGAGGGAAGCGCAATAAAGTAGAAACAAATCCTAATTCTTCACAAGACTTAACTTTATTGGCCACATAAGTTTCAGACGCCCCATTATTTCCAACTAAAATCGCTACTAAATGTGGAGGTCTTTTCCCCGCCTGAATCAGTTCTGCAACTTCTAAGGCAATCGCCGATTTCATTGTTTCGGCTACAAATTTTCCATCTATAATTTGACCCATAATTTTAATCTATTTTTTTCGCTTTTTGGTTGCTACAGGAGCAGCATCACCTAAGGCTAAGCATTCTTCTAAAGTTAAATCTTCTGGTTTTTGGCCTTTCGGTATTTTCACATTTCGCTTTCCAATTTGAATATATGGCCCATACATTCCATTGACAATTTTGACAATGTCATTATTAGGAAACTCTTTTATGAACTTATTGGCCTCTAATGTTCTTTTAGCTAAAATTAATTCGATGGCGCGCTCTTGGGTTATACTCGTTAAATTATCCGTTTTACCTAATGAATAATATTTACCGTTATGTTTGACATAAGGACCGAAACGACCTTTACCGGTTTCAATCAAATTTTCTTCAAAAAAGCCTAATCCAGCAGATTCAGCAGCTAATGCAGCACTTTTAATGACCATTAATGCCGTTTCTAAATCAATAGTGAATGGATCAAAATCCACGGGTAAACTTGTGAACTTACCATCTATCTTAATGTATGGACCTAATTTACCTGCACCTATGATGACTGCTTGGTCTTCAAAAACACCTATTTCCCTAGGTAATTTAGGTCGAGCTAACAGTAAAATTGCTTCATCTAAAGTTAATGTAGCTATATTGTGATGGTTGCTTAAATTAGCAAAAGTTGGCTTGTCTTCATCTCCAGATTCACCTAATTGTACAAATGGTCCAAATCTACCTAGTCGAACTGAAATTTTCTTACCTGTATCTGGATCTAAACCTAATTCTCGTCCACCACCGATAGAAGTTCTTGTTATGGACTTACTGTCCTCAATGGTTTGATGAAAACTTGAATAAAAACTTTTCATTAATACAGTCCATTCCAATTTACCTTTAGCAATATTGTCGAATTGATCCTCCATTTCTGCTGTAAAGGTATAATCGATAACATTTTCAAAGTTATCCACCAAAAACTCTGTCACTAGAGTACCAATATGCGTAGGAAATAATTTTGCTTTTTCAGTTCCCACAACTTCAGAATTTAACGAACCTGATATTTCGTCATCTTTTAAAATCCAAGTTTGAAATTTCCTCTCTTTTCCATCACGATCCTCCTTAACTACATAGGCTCGTTTGATAATGGTTGAGATGGTTGGCGCATAAGTGGAAGGTCTACCTATTCCTCTTTCCTCTAATGCTTTCACTAAACTGGCTTCAGTATAACGAGCCGAAGGCCTAGTGAATCTTTCAGATGCTTTTAATTCATTTATATTTAATATTTGCCCTACGTTTAAAGGAGGCAACATATCTTTATTTTCATCCTCCTCATCTTCATCTTTTCCTTCTAAATATGCCTTTAAAAATCCTTCAAATGCAATGACTTCTCCTTGTGCCACTAAAATTTCAGGTGTCGTCGAAATGTCT
This sequence comes from Aquirufa sp., assembly GCA_044349095.1. Lineage (GTDB taxonomy): Bacteria > Bacteroidota > Bacteroidia > Cytophagales > Spirosomataceae > Aquirufa. Next base: position 1,794 of record JBIKRO010000142.1, read on the forward strand.
ATTTGAGCAGTCGTTCTTTCAATTTTAGCATCAGCCATTTGGGAAGCAATAGCTCTTTTCCAAATTAATTCATACAGCCTTTTTTCTCTTGCATCACCTGAAATGGTACTCAATTCAAAATCAGTAGGACGTATGGCCTCATGGGCTTCTTGCGCGTTTTCTGATTTGGTTTTAAACTGACGTTCAAGATGAAACTTAGCTCCATAAGCAGATTCAATGGCAATTTTAGCCTTATCTCTTGCTTCTTGGGAAAGCATAGTAGAATCAGTTCTCATGTACGAAATGCGACCTGATTCATATAATTTCTGCGCGATAGACATGGTAGTTGCCACCGCATAACCCAATTTCCTAGATGCTTCCTGTTGTAAGGTAGATGTGGTAAAAGGAGCTGCTGGAGTCTTAGTTGCTGGTTTAGTCTCTAAATTTTTAATTGAAAAGGTAGCTCCAACGCATTTTTTTAAAAAGTCAACTGCCTCATTTTCTTTGGCAAATGATTTAGATAATTCCGCTTTTAACACTTTATTTCCAGGCAAATCAAATAGAGCTACTGCTTTAAAACTAGAAATAGCTTTATGGTTATCTATTTCTTTTTCGCGCTCTACAATTAAACGAACGGCCACGGATTGAACACGACCCGCTGATAAACCTCTCTGAACCTTAGACCACAATACAGGGGATAATTCAAAGCCGATTAGGCGATCCATTATTCTACGAGCCTGTTGGGCATTAACTAAATCCATATCAATCTCTCGAGGATTTAGAATAGCTTTTTTTATGGCACTTTCGGTTATTTCTCTGAAAACAATGCGTTTGGTCGTATTTTTCAATCCCAACGCTTCTTTTAGATGCCAAGAAATAGATTCTCCTTCACGGTCGTCGTCAGTCGCTAACCAAACTTCTTCTGAGGATTTAGCTAAGCTTTTAAGTTCAGATATTACTTTAGTTTTATCTGGGGAAATTACATAGGTAGGGGTAAAATCATTGTCTATGTCAATAACCTTGTCACCTTTCGTGGGCAAATCTCTAACATGACCGAAGGATGATTTCACAACAAAATCTTTGCCTAAATAACCTTCAATTGTTTTAGCTTTTGCCGGGGACTCTACGATGACTAAATTTTTTGCCATTTCAAATTTTGAAAATATGTAATTTTTAAAGACCGCAAATATAAGTGCTTAAAATGTATTTATTCAAATTGATTTTTAACCAGATCGAAATAATCAAAAAATCATTCAGGAATATTACCAATTCTAATTCTTGAATTTATATTTATTCGCAAACCTACATAATTAAATTGGCCATTATTAAAATTAGCTATTGCCTCTAATCGCAATACTTTCATAACTCCATCTAAACCATAGCCAATTTCATTGTAAAATAGGTTTTGATTGTTGATGTAATAAGCATTAGCAATCAATAATTCTTTCACATATGCCTTCTTAAAGCCTAATAAAGGTTTCAACCACAAATTTGTAAACTGGTATTGGGACAATGCCTCTACATAATTTCCTGCGGTACTATAGGAATAATGATTCACATTCAAACGTTGATTTGCCCCACTAGTTAAGTTTTGATAATATCCGACCAATCGATGGTTCGCCAACATATCCCCAGTTTGAACTAAGTTAAGGCCACCATTAAAATGCTTAAAATCTTGAAAATAAACCGGTTTATCGCCAATAAATATTCCGGCATTTAAAATAAAGCCTGTTTTAACCCAAGGACTTAAGCTTATATTCTGAATGTAAGATAGCTCTGTTAATTGAAAGTTGATATTTGATTTAAATACATCAGGCCA
>JBIKRO010000079.1:0-11962 GCA_044349095.1 Aquirufa sp.
CTGTTGCGGTTTCTTCCAACCCACTTTCTCGATGGCTAATGCATATCGTACAGTAGGTGGATTACCTATTCTTTCTGAGCAAGGTGATGGAACTCCTGATTATAACTTAGCTGCTAATGCGGTAAAGAATGATTATGGCAAGAATACTACGGATGCTTTCGTAGAAGATACAGATCCATTAGATCCACGTATTGACCACACAATCGGTCGTCGTGGTATCCAGTATTTAGATTGGATCGAGCATCCAGGTGCTAACTGGATTCGTTCTCAAGTATATGCTGGTCCATATTCTCCAAAGAAATATGTGTACTACAAGCGTCAAGAGAATAGTTTGACAGATGGTTCTGGTTGGACACGTGGATATGCTACAATGAACTTTAATATCATCCGTTTCGCTGACGTGCTTTTATTAGCTGCTGAGGCTGAAATCGAAGCAGGAAGTTTAACGACTGCTTTAGGATATATTAATCAAATTCGTAAGCGTGCGGCTAATGAAGCTGGTTTTGTAACCAAAGGTGGAAAGCCAGAAGCAAATTACGTGATCAATCTTTATACAGCTTTTGCTGATAAAACTGAGGCAACTAAAGCACTTCGTATGGAGCGTTTGTTAGAATTAGCTACTGAAGGTCACCGTTTCTTCGATTTAGTTCGTTGGGGTATTGCAAGCAAAACGTTGAATGCATACTTGAAACACGAATCTAAATACTTAGTAACTAAGTTTGGTGGTTCGAAATACACAGCTGGAAAAGATGAGTATTTACCTATTCCACAAGCTCAAATTGATATTCAAGGTGCTGCTGTATTAAAGCAGAATCCTGGGTATTAATATTTGATTTTGTAATTTTTTTAAAAAAGGTGGGGAGAAATTCCCACCTTTTTTTTATTAATTTTGTCTGATTAAAATAAGCCATGAAATCCATTCATATTACTTTCATTCTCATTTTTTGTATCTTTTTTTACGGGTGTAAAACAAAGTCGACCTTTGAACTTATCTCGAGCGAAGACTCCGGAATTGAATTCAACAATCAAATTGTGGATAATGATACCCTCAATATTTTAACCTACGAATATTTATATAATGGAAGTGGAGTAGGCTTAGGTGATTTTAATGGAGATGGTTTATTAGATGTGTTCTTTTCAGGAAGTCAGGTCGACAGTAAATTGTATTTAAATCAAGGGGATTTCAAGTTTAGCGATATTTCAAAATCCGCTGGAATAAATACGTTGGGCCGCTGGTGTTCAGGAGTATCCGTCGTTGATATAAATGCAGACGGATTACTAGATATCTATGTGTCTACCACCATGAAAAATGCGGCAAAGGATCGTGAAAACTTGTTGTTTGTCAATCAGGGTGTGAAAAATGGAATGCCTACTTTTAAGGAAATGGCCACGGAATATGGGGTGAATGATTCAGGCTATTCTGAGCATGCTGCATTTTTTGACTATGATCGCGATGGGGATTTGGATTTATATGTGCTGATTGACGTGATAGACCAGCAGCCTGCTTTATTTAGGCCTAAGGTGACCGATGGCTCTTATCCCAATACGGATCGCTTGTATCGATGCGATTGGTCTGCCGATTTAAACCATCCTGTGTACACGAATGTCTCAAAAGAGGCGGGAATTACGATCGAGGGATTTGGTTTAGGTGTGGCCATTTGTGATATTAATCAGGACAATTGGCCTGACATTTATGTGACCAACGATTATGTATCGGATGATTTATTATACATCAATAATAAGAATGGGACTTTTACTGACCAGTCCAAAAATTATTTTAAACATACCAGTTTAACGGCGATGGGAAATGAGGTTGGCGATGTCAATAATGATGGATTAGCCGATATCGTAGCCTTAGATATGTTGCCAAAAAATACGGAAAGGAAGAAACAATTAGCGCCACCTAACAACTACCAAACCTATATAAATAGTGATCAATTTGGGTATACGTATCAGTACATGCGCAATACGTTGCAATTGAATTCAGGTAAACAGGCCGACGGTTCCAGCAAACCTTTTCATGAAATTAGTTTAATGGCAGGTATTTCTGAAAGTGAGTGGAGCTGGTGTCCTTCTTTGGCTGACTTCGACAATGATGGATACCGCGATTTATTTGTGACCAATGGATATCCGCGGGATGTAACAGATCGAGACTTTATGCTCTATCGGGCCAATACTTTGCAATTGTCGTCCTCCTCATTGATGTTGGAACAAGTTCCTGTAATCAAAATAAGTAATTACGCTTACCGCAATCGGGGAGATTTGACTTTTGAAGATGTCACGGAAAAGTGGGGGCTAAGCATACCTTCATTTTCCAACGGAGCTGCTTATGGCGACCTAGATAACGATGGAGATCTTGATTACATTGTTAATAATATCAATGATAAAGCATTTTTATATCGCAATAATTCACGCGAAGAACAGGCCGATAAATCGCATTATTTACGTGTTAAATTTAAAGGAGATCAAAAAAATCTTCAAGGTTTTGGAGCCAAAATTGAAGGTGTTTTTGAAAATGGGGAACGCTTTTATTACGAAAATACACCTTATCGTGGTTACCTATCGTCGGTTGAGCCTGTGGCTCATATCGGCTTGGGAACGAAACGAAAATTAAAGGAAATCCACATTGTTTGGCCTAATGACAAAATGCAGGTCATTAAGAAGCCGGGGATTGACCAAATATTAACAGTTTCTATGGATGCGGCAAAAGAGCCGTATCAAACTCTTTTTGAAGTCAATAAACCTTTGTTGAAAGATATTTCGGAGGAACTGAATTTAGTGGATGTACATCAAGAGTATGACTTCATCGACTTTAATTACCAAAATTTAATGCCTTTTAAGTTATCCCAATTAGGACCTGGATTATCGGCCGGGGATGTGAACGGGGATGGCTTGGAAGATTTTTTCCAAGGAGGTGCTAAGTTCTATTCGGGTATTTTTTACATTCAAAATCAAGGGGGACAGTTTAATGCAAAACCCTTAGAAAAAAGCATTTCAGTGCCCAAAAAATTGGGTGAAGATTTGAGTTCCTTGTTGGTCGATTTTGATCAAGATGGAGATCTGGATTTGTATATTGCCCGTGGAGGCAATGAAGACAAATTAGGCGCAGCCAGTTTTCAGGATGTTATGTATGTCAATGATGGCAAAGGTAATTTCACCTTAGATGCGTTATCATTGCCCATATTTACGGAGAGTAATGCGGCAGTTCGAGCATCCGATTTTGATCATGATGGAGATTTAGATCTATTTGTGGGAGGGCGAAATGTCCCTTTCCAATATCCAAAATCCACCACTTCGCGTTTATTGAAGAATGAGTCTACTAAAGGACATATTAAGTTTGTGGACGCAACCCAGACATTAGCTAAGGACCTAATCAACGTAGGATTAATTTGCGATGGAATTTGGTCTGATTATGACTTAGACGGTTGGCAAGACATCATCCTCGCAGGAGAATTTTCAGACATTAAAATATTGAAAAATGACCGGGGTCATTTTACGCTTTTGAAGGCTACGGGCTTGGAGGAATTGTCAGGAATTTGGACATCTTTGTCGAGTGGTGATTTCGACCATGATGGCGACATGGATTATGTAGCAGGAAATATGGGAAAAAATACCTTGTTGAGAGCTAATGCTAAACAGCCTGTGGATATTTGGCACGGGGATTTGGATGGCAATGGGGTATATGATTTATTTCCATTTGTGTATTTTCAAACGGCTGATGGAAAAATGGCTTCCGCATCGTTATTTGGGAAAGACGATGTGCATAAAATGTTAAATCAGACGCGTCAACGATGGGTTTATTACAAGGATTTTGGTCAAATAACGCAGGAAAATTTCTTCATTGCTACAGAAAAAGAAAAAGCGAAAAAAATATCCATGCAAGAAAATGCCTCTATTTGGATTGAAAATGTGGGGGATGGTAAATTCAAAACTCACACTTTGCCGATGATGGCGCAAATTTCGTCCATGAATGGTATTCAAGTCAAAGACATCAATCAAGATGGTCATCTGGATATTATGTATGTAGGGAATAATTATGCGAATGAGGTCTTCATGGGAAGATACGATGCCTCTAATGGCGGTGTTTTACTAGGAAATGGAAAGGGTAAATTCACTTACCTTAATCAGTCAGGACTTTTTGTAGCCCAAGATGCCAAATCACTTATATCCATTGATTTAGGCAAGAAAGGCTTAGCGTTTATCGCGAGTCAGAATCGCGGTAAAATGCATGCTTTTACGAGCTTGGATCATACATGGACACGCTTAAATATTCCTAAGGGTGTTCAAGGTTTCGAGTATCAATTTAAAGGACAGAAGCAAAGAGTCGAGTGGACGTATGGAAGTTCTTATTTAGGACAAAGTGCTAACGGACAAGCATTTTTACCGGCCGGTGCCAAATTAATGAAAACCTTTTAATGGATTTTATTTTCAATGTAATTCAGCTGTAAGCCTGGTTTTACGTTTCCTTTTTTGGGTGCACCAAATTGGAAGTTACCTAATATGATATCTAGATCTCCATCTTGGTCTGCATCACCGGCATCCATGACCATCCATCTTCCTCCGAAAGGAATATTGAGGTTACTCACTTTGAAATTAAAATTTCCTTGGTTTTGAAAATATAGAAAGGATTCATTTTTAGGCATGATGGGTTCCGCATAAAAGGCGATCATGGCCAAATCCAAATCACCGTCTAAGTCAAAGTCCCTTGCGATCGTTTTAGTAGCCCCGTAGACTGGATAAAAATATTTTTCCTTGAAATTATTTCGGCCATCATTCAAAAATATATGTACACCATGGTAGTTTTTAAGTGTTTTCGAATAATCGGCATTATCCCCATTCGTAATCATAATGTCATCCTTCCCGTCTTGATTAAAATCGACAACCTCCATAAAGCTGCAACCATAAACGGAATCAAAAAGTAAAATGGGTTTTTCCATAAATTTCCCCTCACCTTTATTGATGAACAGAGAAACCCCCTCTCGGGATTGAGCGGTAAGGACCAAGATGTCAGGCAATCCATCGCCGGTAATATCTTTGATGGATACATTTCTAGTTCCAGCTTGAATTTTTAGGATATTTTTTTTCTTGGTTTTTCCATTGACCCAAATTAATTCTCCAGCTTCAAAACCATATTCGCAAATCACAAAATCATCTATGCCATCTTGGTCGATGTCGGAAATTTGTAGGTCAACAGGCCTTTTCAGTGAATCTGCGGCTAATGACAATGCATTTTTGGGGTTTAATATAAGCAGTGAGCCTAATTTCTGATCATTAGGGGACATTTTTCCGATGCTTAAAAAATAAGATTTATTGTCATGGAAATTGGCGTGTACGATAGGCCTTTCTGTGGGGATCGTTTTTTTAATTTTTAATTGGGCATCTAAAATCTCAAGTTTTTGATTTCTTTTTCCAATCCAAATTTCTTTCAGTTTTGGATTAAAAGTGACCGAGGTAACAATGCCTGTTGGCTCCCCTGGATAAATAATTTCCCGGGTTGAAAAGTGCAAGGATTCATCTGAGATATTTGCTTTTTTTGCTTGGGGCAAGGGCTTCTCTGGCGCATTTTCAACATAATAGGCAACGATGGCCTCCCAGTCTTTTTGGCTTATTTCGGGTGTTTCAGGATAAATGCCAAGATGGATGGCGCTCTCATATTGTTCCTCAGGAATTTTGGTCAGTAACTCAAAACGGTTGCCAACACCTAATCGATATGCCATTTCAGGCAATGCACCCTCTTTCCACGTTTTCTTATCTAATAAAGAAGGGTCTGGAAATTTATGGCATGAAGCACAATTTTTTTTCGCCAGCGCCTCCCCTTCAGATTCGGCACCTGACTGGCAACTTGCGAATATCAAAACAAAAAATATACTAAAATACAGATATCGCATTTATTGAATAACAGGTTGTTGGCTCATGGCTAAGGAATCTTGTCCTACTTTGCCACTGCAAGTAAAATCGAACGTAAAATTATCAGGCTTTAGGAATGGCATTTTTCGGTACCCTTCTATGGCTAATGTCGCATCTGAATACACACGCTCCATGAATTTTGCATAAACGGGCATGGCCATTTTAGCACCTTGTCCTAAGGCCAAACTTCTAAAGTGAATACTTCGATCATCACCACCTACCCAAACTCCAGCGACAATTTTTTGAGTGACTCCCATAAACCAGCCATCTGAATAATTAGATGTGGTTCCTGTTTTTGCTCCTATTTCGTTTCCGGCAACTATCGAGGTACGCTTTAATCCTTCGGCCGTTCCACCTGGTTCCTGTACCGCACCTTGAAGCATGTAAGTCATTAAATAGGCCGTTTCAGGTTTTATCGCTGCTTTTTCTATCGCTGAAAATTCCCTTAAAACCGTACCTACTTTATCTGTAATTTTTAATACTAAAATTGGATCTGTTTTTTCCCCACCATTTGCCATGGTGCTATAACCCGTCACCTGATCTAATAATGATACTTCTGAGGCACCCAAACATAAAGAGGGTACTTCATTTAATGGACTATTCACGCCACATTTATGTGCAAATTCGGCAATTTTAGCGGGCCCTAATTGCTTCATTAGCTTAGCCGAAATGGAATTGATCGACAATCCCATTGCTCGACGCATCTTTAAATTTTCATAGGAGAATTTACCATCCGAATTTTGTGGCGTCCAGGTGCTTCCCGTTAAACCATCTTCCTCTCCAAAGGTAACCGGCTCGTCCACCAGCTCATCGCATGGATTAATGATTTCATTTTCTATAGCGGTTCCATACACAAATGGCTTGAAGGTAGAACCCGGTTGGCGCCTACTTTGTGAAATATGATCAAACTTAAAATACTTATAATTAATTCCACCGATCCACGCTTTTACATGGCCATTGGTAGGATCCATGGCCATAAAACCACAGTTTAAAATCTTTTTATAATAGCGCAAGGAATCCATAGAACTGAAAGTGGTGTCAATATCTCCTTGGTAAGAAAAAACGGTCATTTTAATGGGTTTGTTCAATTCCTCCCACACTTTAAATTCGTCATTTTCATAGGCAGTCATTAAATCTCGATACCGTTGCGTACGCTTCATGGCATCTTTCAAAAAGCCCTTAATTTCCTTCATTTCTTCATTCACCCAGGGATTCCGACCTTGCCAATGCGAGTAAAATAGTTTTTGTTCCGCCTGCATATGTTCCCTGACAGACTCCTCCGCATATTTCTGCATACGCGAGTCAATGCTCGTGTAAATACGTAGACCACTAGTGTATAAGTTTAGCTGCTGGTCTTCAGGCCTATCTTTATTAATCTCTTTTAAAGTGGCTAAAACCTGTGTTCTAATGGCCTCTCTAAAGTAAGGAGCGGCTCCAGTATTTTGATTTTCTACTTTATAATGAAGATTTAATGGGGCTTCCCTCATTTTTAATAAATCATCCTCGGTAAGAAACTCATATTTCTCTAATTGACCTAAGACCGTATTTCTTCTTTCAATCGTCTTTTCAGGTCTTACGCGTGGATCATATAAGGATGGGTTTTGAAGTAGGCCAATCAATGTAGCCGCCTCAGGAAGTGTAACGTCCTTTAAATCTTTTTGAAAATAAGTCCGACAAGCCACTTGGATTCCGTACGCATTATTACCAAAACTGACCTCATTTAAATACATGGCCATGATTTCTTGTTTGGTATACCTTCTTTCGAGGCGTATGGCCAATATCCATTCTTTGACTTTGGCGATGACCGTACGCAAACCATCTACTTTCATTAGCAGGCCAATGTACACCGGATCATCTTCCCCAAATTCCATCGACCGTGTATTAAATAAATTTTTAGCTAATTGTTGGGTAATCGTACTTCCCCCACCAGCAGTTCCCAGTGAAAATACCACCCGAAACATAGACCTTAAATCAATTCCTGAATGCGAAGTAAAACGCGCATCTTCAGTAGAAATTAATGTATTTACAATGTTTAAGGGTAATTGTTCGAATTCCAACGGGTTTCGATTCTCCCGAAAATACTTCCCTATTTCTTGGCCATCTTCTGATATAATTAAGGAAGCTGCTTGGCTTTTCGGGTTTTCCAATTCCTGTAAACTAGGCATTCCGCCAAATAGCCAAAGGAAATTAAAGTTGACAGCCAACACAAACAAGATCCCGGCAACGGTACCTATCATAAAAAACTTATATAGGAATCGAATGACTTTACTGTATTTACCTTGATCTGTTTCGAGCATTGTTAACGGATGTTTTGGTTTAATGCTTTTAAAAGCGCATCTGCTTCAAGTTTTAATGGACTTTGCGGATAGATTTGAATGAATTTTTTCAATTGCATGGAATATTCGCTAATATCCTTAATTCCACCTTTACAAAGCGCCATTAAAAATACAATTTTATCTTCCAATTTACTATTTGGATATTTATTTTGAATATTTTGACAACTTGAATAGCAGCTGTCAAAATCTCTAGCCACATATAAATAATAAGCCTTTTCGTATGCTTTTTGCGCCTCTTCTTCCTTGTTTAGACTCAGATTTCCCGTTTCTAATTTTAAAATTAATTGCCTGAAATACGAATCAGGAAATCTTTCTGCTAGTTTTTCTCGGTAAAGCTTTTTTTCACTCGAGCTCGTTAAATAGAGTAAATACAAGCTTTCCGCTTCAAATTCAGTATTGGGAAATCGATTTAATAAGTTGAGTAAATTGGCTTTAGCCAATTCATCTATCTCAATTTCTAATTTTGTGAACTTGGCAAGTTTAAACAGGGATTGCTCAATTCTTTTATTTGAATTTGTGATTTGAAGGGGCTCTCTGGGAAGGGTAGCCAACCATTTTTGCAAGGAATCCTCAGATACCGCGGAGTTTGAATCGGGAGTACTTGATTTTTTTACCTCAGCAATCGACGAAGAAACAATTTCTGATCCGGTACTCGCATTCTTATTTTTTCGATTCCAAAAGTCTTCCAAAGCCCTATTTCCCCACTTGAAATTGAATTCTTGTGATCCTTGAATTCTGGCCATGTCATTGTAAAAATAAAAGCTTTGTTGTTCAGGGCTTGTCGGCCTTCTCGTATAAGTAGCGATCGTGTTGGACTTGACCTCCGTTTTTTTCTGGAGCGAATCTGATTTTTTTGCTTTAGCCAGCACGTATTTTTGATACAGTTGACTTAACTCCTCAGTTGATTTTTTGCCCATGATTTGCAAAGAATCTTCCACGATAATGACATTATTTAATTGATTAAATGTGGCCCAATTTTTCTTTAATTTTTGAGCGGAATTAAATTCGATATGCGAGGCTGGTAAAAATGTAGCCGCACTATCAAAGTATAAGGCAGCTTCTGGGTAACGTTTCAGGGGACTCACAAATAATTGCCCCAATTTTAAGTATAATTCTCCTTTGTTCGGATTGTTGTTGCTTGCCTTCGACCAATATTCTCTTGCTTTTTCAAAGTCTTTGTTGGCATAACTGATTTGACCTAAAGCAAAGTAGATCTCAGATTGCTTGTCGAGATTCTTGGGTTCCTTGAGCATTTTCTCTAAATCGCCGACTTGACCCGTTATTTTTTTACTCGCGATTTGTGCATTTAATAGAAGCTCATACGTGGGCTTATTGTTTTTTACTTGATTGAAGTTTTCTTGGGCTAAGTTGTTTTTTCCTTGAGACTGAAACAATTGGCCTAAAACAAAATGCAAGCGGGCTTTTTGAATCTTAGATTTGATATGCGATATTTCTTCATTCAGTAGCGCAACTGCAATGGGAATCTCATTTTTTACTTGGTGATAATAGGCCTTATTTAAAATAAAATCAGTTTTCTGGGAAGCGTTTAACGGAACTTCTTTGATGAAATTCTCTACGTTTAAGGCCGATTCGAAATCTTTTTGGTCAATGTATATTTGGTACAAATAAATTAAGGCACTCGCTTGAGTTATTTCATCATGGTCGATCGAGTTAATGTATTTGAAGGTCTCGGTCGCATTTTTAACATCCCCTTTGATAAGTCGGCCTTTGCCAATGATGAGGTAGGCGTCATCGATAAACTTGGAATTTTGATGTCGGTCTATCACCAACGAGGCTTTCCTGATCAAGTTCCCAATTTCATTACTATGCGCTTGTCCAAAACTTGAATCAATCGGAGGAAATATGCCCATGGGGAGGGAATAATTTTCATTTCTTTCTTCCCAAGATTTTGTTACTAGCTCTTTGTATACTCGATCTGCTTGCCAAATGGCATTGTATTTTGCATTAATATTATGAAATGCCTTTGCCGCTGGACGCGTGCTTTGTTGGGAACAAGCCCATGAAGCCATGACAAAAAAAACGAAGATGAATATTCTCGGCATTGGAACCCGTTAAACAATTTTCAAATTTACAATTATAAATATGAAACGGCGCAAATTATACCCGAATCAGTGACAAATTTTCAAAATTTTAATATATTGAACTTTACATTTTAAAACCATTCACATGCAACCTTATCAGCGATTTATTGGAGCAGCTTTTCAGATGTTGGTGACCATTTTGTTGGGCGTTTGGTTGGGTCAATATTTGGATGGATATTTCGCTTTGCGGCAGCCTTGGTGTACCATTGGATTTTCGTTGGGATCCATCGCCATTTCTTTATATGCTTTGATCAAAAGCCTACCCAAATAAATCACAATATTTCCGTAAATTGCTTTACCGTACCCTTAACTAATTTTTACGTGCCAGAAGGTCGCCGACTTATCATTTTTTTATTTTTCCTTTTGATTGGGCTTATATTCATAGGTAAAACGTTTTATCTTCAAATGTTTGACTCTACCTATATAAAAGCAGCAGATAATAATGCCATTCGGAAGATCATCCAAGTGCCATTTAGGGGGGAAGTGTATGATCGTTTTGGGAAATTGATTGTTTATAATACTCCAGTATACGATTTATACATCACGCCTAGAAAAGCCGTCGTAAAAGATACCAATCGTTTTTGCGAATTATTTGGTATCACCAAAGGTCGTTTTGATACGCTGACCAAAGAAGCCTGGGCTTATTCACGTGTCAAACCATCGCTATTTTTAAAGCATTTATCCAAAGAGGATTTTGCTAAAATTCAAGATGCTTTGGTTGATTATCCGGGCTTCTCTATTTCTACGACCGCCTTTCGTACCTATCAATCCAAGGCACTTTCAAACGCGCTCGGCTATGTAGCGGAAATAAATACAAACTCATTGCAAGATCAAAAAGATGATTATTACCGACAAGGTGATTATGTGGGCATTTCGGGCTTGGAAGCTTTTTATGAAGAGGCACTTCGGGGCCAAAGAGGGGTGAAATATCGAATGGTGAACAGCAATGGGGTGGAAAAGGGGGAATACCGACACGGTGATTTGGATGTCAGTTCGGTTGCCGGGCAAAATTTATTTACGAGTGTTGATATCCGACTTCAAGAATATGCGGATAGTTTAATGATGCATAAGGTGGGAAGTGTCGTGGCCATTGAACCTTCTACGGGTGAGATTTTGAGTATGGTATCCGCTCCATCTTATGACCCCAGTTTATTAGCCGGAAGAAATTTTTCTAAGTATTATCAAATATTGGCTTTAGATCCTTTAAAACCATTAATCAATCGACCGCCGTCGGCTTATTATCGACCCGGTTCTACCTTTAAAATTGTACAGGCATTGGTCGGATTGCAGTTGGGCATTTTGACTACTGGATCCGTTTTCACGCATGCAGGTGCCCCGGTTAAATGTCACGTACACAATACCTCACACAATGATTTACACAACGCGATTCAATGGTCTTGCAATCCTTATTTTTACCATGCATTTCGTAAAATTTTATATGATAATACACAAGGAGATACGTTTGAAAGGTCTGCACAGGGACTCCAACGTTGGTCCGAATTAGTGGCCAATTTTGGTTTTGGTCGGAAATTGGGGGTTGATTTGGGAAATGAGAAAAAGGGTAATCTCCCTAATGTCGAGTATTATAACAAGGTTTATAAGGGGGAAAATACGTGG
>JBIKRO010000080.1:0-11880 GCA_044349095.1 Aquirufa sp.
GTGGAGCGTCTCCGTGATACTAGGCTTGTGGGAAAACCGGTCATTGTGGGTGGGATGTCTGACCGTGGAGTGGTGGCGGCATGCAGTTATGAAACGCGGGCTTTTGGGGTACGTTCGGCTATGCCCATGAAGATGGCCTTGAAATTATGCCCGGATGCGATTGTCCTGCGAGGGGATTTTGATGCATATACCCAACATTCAGAGGCGGTGACCTCGCTAATTATGGGGAGAGCTCCTTTGGTCGAAAAGGCTTCTATTGACGAATTTTACCTTGATATGACCGGTATGGAGCGGTTTTTTGGTTCTTATGCTTTTGCTCAAGACCTTCGAAATCGGATAAAAAAGGAGATTGGTTTGCAGATGTCTTTTGGGCTATCGGTCAACAAGACCGTATCAAAAGTGGCCACCAATCACGTTAAACCGGCGGGGGAATTTCAGGTATTATCGGGCCAGGAAAAATCATTTTTAGCCCCTATGCCGGTGGGGAAGATTCCGATGATCGGTGCGGTTACTTCTCAAACCCTACGCAATATGGGCATTGTTCATGTGGGTACTTTGAGTCAAATGCCTTTGAAAATATTGGAAAAGACTTTTGGGAAATCGGGGACTGTTCTTTGGGAGCGGGCTAATGGGATTGATTTGAGGCCTGTAGTTCCTTATTCTGAGCAGAAGTCTTTGTCGAAGGAAATCACGTTTGAACAAGATAGTACGGATGTGGTTTTGTTGCGCCGTATTTTGGGTTCCTTGACGGAGCAATTAGCGTATGATTTACGTAAGCTTGGGCAATGCACGGCTTGTGTGACGGTGAAGTTGAGGTACTCGAATTTCGACACCCATACCCGACAAATCAGCATTCCTGCTTCGGCCAGTGATCACCGACTGATTCCTGCGGTTCAGGAGCTTTTTGAAAAATTGTATGATCGACGTTTATTGATTCGACTTATTGGCGTTCGCTTTTCAAAACTATGGCAAGGGCAGGAGCAGTTGCAGATTTTTGATGAGGGTGCTCGGCTGGTGCCTTTGTATGGGGCGATGGACAAATTAAGAAATCGCTATGGAGATTTTTCTATTTTAAGGGCTAGTGGATTCATGGGGAGCGGAGAACGCAGAAATCGATTACCTGCTAAAACGGACGAATAAACATGTATTTGAATTGTCATTCCTATTATAGCTTGCGTTATGGAACGCTTTCGCCGGAGCAATTGGTGGAAGCGGCTGTGAAGCATGGAATAAAAACGCTGGCGTTGACGGATATTCACCGAGCCTCTGGGGTGTTCGATTTTGTTCAGGCTTGTCAAGATGCAGGAATCAAACCTGTGTTGGGGATGGAATTCAGAAACAATCATACGTTGATGTATATATGTCTCGCTCGGAATGCCCAAGGAATGGCACAGATTAATGCTTTTGCCTCAACATATTTGTTGGCTAATGAACCTTGGCCTGAGCGTCCGCCGGAATGGGCGGAAGTGTGGACTATTTTCCCTTGGGTTCGTAAAAAAAAACTCAAAAATTTAGGTGAGTATGAGCGTTGGGGGGTACGGGCGAGTGATCGCAATCGTTTGTGGAAGGAAAAGGATTGGGATAAGACGGTTTGGTGTCAGCCTTTTACGTTTTTGGACAAACGGGGTTTTTCGATGCATCGTTTGCTGCGTGCAATCGATGAAAATACGCTACTGAGTAAACTTTCTGTAGATGCACAAGCTCAGGAAGATGAGCGTATGTACTCGCAGGATGAGTTGGCGGATTACTGCCAAGATTATCCATTTTTACTGGAGGAGTCGGAACGAATTTTAGCGGATTGTTCCTTTGAATTTGATTTTAAACGGCCTAAAAATCGGGTACTTTTTGGCTCGAGTTCGGAAGATGATTTGGCTCTTTTGACTAAGCTTGCTTATGAGGGATTGCGGTATCGGTATCCGCGTTCGGACCGAGAGGCTAAGGCAAGGGTTGAGAAAGAATTAAAGGTTATTAATGAGCTTGGTTTTAATGCTTATTTTTTAATTACCTGGGATATTATTCGTTATGCGCGTTCTCGGGGCTATTTTCATGTGGGCAGGGGTTCGGGGGCTAATTCAATTGTGGCTTATTGTTTGGGGATTACGGATGTGGATCCGGTGGATTTGGATTTATATTTTGAGCGATTTATTAATCCACATCGGACTAGTCCGCCTGATTTTGACATTGATTTTTCGTGGGATGAGCGGGATGATATTATTGATTATATTTTTAAGCGCTATGGGGCTAAATATGTGTGCTTGTTGGCGACCTATGTGACTTTTCGGGATAAATCGATTTACCGGGAATTGGCGAAGGTTTTTGGTTTACCCAAAGCGGAGGTGGATGCTTGGCTTGATCCGGCGGCTGCGATGCGCGAGGTGGGCTCGGAAGTTCAGCGTTTGATTGTTAAGTATGGAAGTTTGTTGCTTGATTTTCCTAATTATTTGAGCATTCATGCGGGTGGGATTTTGATTTCGGAGCATCCCTTGGCTCATTATACGGCCTTGGAGCCTATGCCAAAAGGCTTTCCTATTTGCCAATTTGATATGCATGTGGCGGAGGAGATTGGGTTTGCGAAGTTTGATATTTTGTCTCAAAGGGGCTTAGGGCACATTAAAGAATCGGTGGACATCATTCGAGCTAATCGAGGCCAAGATGTGGACATTCACCGTGTGCAGGATTTCATGCGCGATGAACAAGTCAGGAGGCAGTTGATGCGCCACGAAACCATGGGTTGTTTTTACATTGAGTCGCCTGCGATGCGCCAACTACTTAAAAAATTAAGGTGTCAGGATTATTTGACGCTGGTGGCGGCCTCGTCGATTATTCGTCCGGGGGTGGCTTCTTCGGGGATGATGAAGGCTTATATCGAGCGTTTTCATGCACCGGATTCTTACGAACCTGTCCATCCTTTGATGGGTGAATTAATGAAAGAAACGTATGGGGTGATGGTATACCAAGAGGATGTCATTAAGGTGGCGCATTATTTTGCGGGTTTAAGTTTGGCGGAGGCGGATGTGCTGAGGCGAGGGATGTCTGGTAAGTATCGTTCTCGGGCTGAATTCGATCGAATACGGGAGGCTTTTTTTGCGAATTGTGCGGACAAAGGGTATGAGTTGGCCGTCGCCAGCGAAGTGTGGAGGCAGATGGAAAGCTTTTCGGGATATAGTTTTTCCAAGGCACATTCGGCTTCATTTGCCGTGGAGAGTTATCAAAGTCTGTATCTGAAGACTTATTATCCTTTGGAATTTATGGTGGCGGTGATCAATAATTTTGGAGGATTTTACCGGACCGAATTTTATGTACATGAGGCTAGGCGCTGTGGCGCGCAGGTGGAGGCACCCGAGATTAATGAGAGTGGGTATTTGACCAGTATTCGGGGTTCTGTGATTAGCTTAGGTTGGGTACATGTCAAAGGCCTTGAGAAGCGTGTCATTCAGGATTTGATTGCCTCTAGGGGCCAATTAGGGCCATTTCGTTCTTGGGATGATTTTGTTCACCGAGTTTCATTAGGTTTGGAACAGGCGATTTTATTGATCCGAGTGGGGGCTTTTAGAAATTTGGGTGTCGGCAAGAAACCTTTGCTATGGGAAGCCCATGCCCGTTTTCAGGGAAAGGTGTCTCAGGTGGTTTCCATGGAGATGTTTGCGGATGATTCTTCTGATTTAGGGATATTGCCGGAGTTGGTACACGATGAGATCGAGGATGCATTTGACCAGTGGGAAATTTTGGGATTTCCGCTCTGTTCTCCCTTTGACTTGGTGGACGAGCTCCCTGAAACATTATTGAATGCTGATTTATGTTATGACCGTGGGGATATATTGGGGTATTTGGTTACGCTTAAGCCGACTCGCACGAAGGCGGGGGAGCGTATGTATTTTGGTTATTTTGTGGATGTTCGGGGCGAGTTTTTTGACACCTTACATTTTCCTTCTGACTTAAAACAGTATTCTTTCCGTGGAGGCGGGGTTTATTGGATGAAAGGTGTGGTCATGGAAGAGTTTGAGCACCGTAGTTTACGGGTACAGGCTTTGAGGAAATTAGGCTGGCGGGTAGATCCGAGAAGAGCTGATTAGTGGGTTGAGCGCAAATGAAAAAAATGATAGATTAGTCCTGATGGTATTCTTTGTGGAAACAATTTCGGTTATATTTGCGTTTAAGACTCAAACAAAAATAAAGATGAAAACTATTTTGTCAAATATATTATTTGTGCTGGTATTCATAAGCTTTCAGGCTTGTGGACAAAAAAAAATGGAAACGAATAAAATGGAAAATTTGCCTAAAACAGAAGCTGAGTGGAAAGCTAAATTAAGTGAAGAAGAGTATTATATTTTACGTCAAAAAGGTACTGAAAGTCCTTATACAGGCAAGTTTTTAATGCATAATGAAAAAGGGGTATACACATGCAAAGGTTGTGGCGCTCCGCTTTTTAGCTCAAATTCAAAGTTCGACTCGCATTGCGGTTGGCCTTCCTTCGACAAAGAATTAAAAGCAGGTGTGATCAAAGAAACCGTAGATAATACGTTGGGCATGCGCCGAGTGGAGATTACCTGTGGAAAATGTGGGGGACATTTGGGGCACGTTTTTGACGATGGGCCCACGGCGACCGGTTTACGTTATTGTGTGAATTCGGTTTCGATTGGCTTTGAGCCGGTGAAAAAATAGGTAATAGTAGGTATCAGGTATTAAGTAATATAAAACTGAAAATTAAAACCTATTAATTAATCCCTCTTATCTGATACCTAATACTTTTTACCTATTACCTAGTCCTTTTTACCTCTACCTCTTACCTATTACCTGATACCCTATTTACCCAAAGATTTATCTAGTTCCTCCTTGCCAATCAGTCCTACGCTTGACCAAGTTTTTGCACCATTTTTGTACATTTCAAGGTAGGGTATCGCTTCTATTTTTTTGGATTTTGCGAGTTCTTGGTTTTCATCCACATCGATTTCGATGAGTTCAACGGCACCTTTTTGAGCTTTAACCCATTCTTTTAAAATAGGACTAAGTTGTTTGCAAGGGCCGCACCAAGTAGCATTGTAGTCAATGATAACCATCGGTTTACCTTTTATTTTGGCCGCGAAGCTAGTTTCTGTTAAACCATTAGACGAATTTGAAAATTGATTTGTGGCAACGGGTAAATTAGCTGACTGCCAAGCAAGCATTCCCCCCGTCAAATTAACGATTTTTGTGAATCCCATTTCTTTTAGTTGGCCAGCGGCAGAGGCAGATCTTGCCCCGGAAAGACAATAAACAAATACCGTTTTTTCTTTTTCAAGGGTGGAGGCGGTTTGTTGGAAAGATGGGGAATTGATATCAGCGTTAACTGCACCTTCAATATGTCCATTTTGAAACTCTTCAGCCGACCTTACATCCAAAATTTGTTTCTTAGATGCTGAATTTATTTCTTTTTGAAAGGCAGTTGCTTCTAGGTTTTGCAGGCCTTCTTTTGAGCTACATGAAAACATGAAAACTACGAATGAGGTGAGTAATGCTATTTTTTTCATAATCAGAATTGTTTCTAATGCAGGTTTTAATGTTCACACATACTGTTTGATGATACCTTCTAATGTATTGGCGGGAACAACCCCTGATTGGCGCCAAACAGACTTCCCATCTTTAAATAAAATCAAGGTCGGGACGGATCTGATTTGAAATTGTACCGATAATGATTTGTTTTTATCTACGTCGATTTTAATGATTTTAGCGGAATCGCCTATTTTGGACTTCAATTGCTCTAAAATTGGCTTTAATTGTTTACAAGGGCCGCACCATTCCGCTGAAAAATCAACTAAAACAGGTTCTGGTGTTTTTAAAAGTTCGCTGAATTTGCTCATAATATTCGTGTTTTGTCTTATCTTAAATTAGTCCAAGGCCCCCCATTATGCACTTGTAGGAATCCATTGGACTTTAACATGCGCTTAGCCATTCCACTGCGGCTACCTGAACGGCAACAAGTTACAATAACTTGTTCTTTCTTTAATTTGTTCATTTGCGAGGTTAAATTTTGCAATGGAAAATTAAGAGCCCCTTTGATGTGTCCATCTTTAAACTCTGCTGGTGTCCTTACATCAAGAACTGTAGCGCCATTGGCAATAAGTTCTTTAATGTTTACTTTTTCACCCAAGCCCAATAAACTTTTTATCAATGCGATCATTTTTGTTTTATTTATTCACAAATCTACGATGTCAAAAAATGAGAGTTCGTGACTTTTGTCCCAAATATCGATCATGTGAATACTAAATTAATTTCTATTTTTTTGCCACCATTTGTATTACCTCAGCCATTCCTTGATGTAATGGCCCTTCATTCAGTTCCCGAAGTTTTTCTTCTAATAGAATTATATCTAATTCATTAAAATCTGTCTCAAGCGTTTTTTTGTCATATAGCCAATCAATATTTTTGGGTCCACCAGAATGCAATGGGAGTTGGCTTTTATTGAAACCTTCTAATATGATGATTCCGCCTGGTTTTAGCCATTGAATACATTTGGCATGGAATTGTGATCTCGATTCTGGATCTAAATGAAAATAGGTCAGCATAATTGCGTCAAATGACTCCATGGGAAATCTGACTTGAAGCGCATCTGAGCAATTATAATGAAGATTCACTCGATGATGACTCGCTAATTTTAATGCCTTCGCTTGACCTCGTTCACTTTGATCGAAAGCGTAGGTATCCCAACCTAATTTCGCGGCATATACAGCATCTCGACCTTCTCCGGCTGCAGGAATAAGGATTCGACCCAATTTCAAAGGATCTATTTGTAATTTAAAGAAATCATTAGGAGAGGTCCCATATTGAAAATCTTCCGTGCTGAATCGTTCATTCCAATTTGCTTTCATTATTTAAAAATGTTAGTTTTAAAAAAAAATCATTCGATGAAAAAACTAATTTTAACTTCAATCATTGGCCTATTTATTTCTGTTTCGGCCTTCGCACAAAAAACACATAAAGTAGTACTTCAAATTAATACGGCTGATACCACTGTTTGGCATGGTGTCATGCGAAATATTGCAAATATGCAGACAGCTTTAGGTAATAACACTCAAATTGAAGTAGTTGCTCATGGTTCTGGCATTGGTTTACTCATAGCTTCCAAGACAACCCAACAAGCTAAAATTGCTGAATTAGCCGCCATGGGAGTTAAGTTTGTAGCTTGTGAAAATACCATACGAGAGCGTAAAATTGATAAGGCAACTATTTTGCCTCAATCGGGATTTGTACCCTCTGGTGTTTCAGAAGTTGTCCTAAAACAGGAAGACGGCTGGGCCTATTTGAAATATTAAATACCATGAAGGCCGCTTCTTTAAGCGGCTTTTTTTATAGTCTTCCAGGTAATATGTGATTCCAATATAAATAAGGAAGTATGTATTTTTTTAATTGGTACATCGACCATCTTTCTTGCGATTGGTCGATAGGAAAAGTCTCTGTAGGAATATTATTATAATCAAACTCAGCTAAAACTAATTTATTGTACCCGGTGATTATCGGGCAGGATGAATACCCATTGTAAAATGCATCACTTGGTTTTCCTTCCATTGCTGCAAGTAAGTTGGCAACCAACACGGGCGCCTGCTTTCTAATCGCTGCACCAGTTCTAGAAACAGGTAAATTTGCCGCATCTCCGCAGGCATAAATGTTTTTGTATTTATTATGTTGTAAGGTATGTTTTTCCACATCGATCCAACCCGCAGTATTGGCTAAGGGGCTATTTCGAATGAAATCTGGAGCTGATTGCGGAGGGGTAACATGAATCATGTCATAGCTAACCCAATATTCTTGATCCTTGTTAGCTTCTCCAAAACCAATGAACTTTGCTTTTTTGTTGGGTCCATCGATCTCCATGAGTTTGACAAAAAATTGGGTTTGTATTCCATACCGAGCGATGACTTTTTTTAATGTTTTTTCATATTTTTCTACTCCAAAAACGCGTGTTCCTCCACTCCAAAATTGAACTTGCGTTTTTATTTTATGTATTCTGAAATAATCGGCTGCCAAATACAAGATTTTTTGTGGTGCACCACCACATTTGATGGGGGTATGGGGATTGGTAAAAATAGCATTTGACCCTTTCGTATTTTGTAGACATTCCCAAGTATAAGGAGCCGATTCAAAACTATAATTGGAGCATACGCCATTCTTACCAAGGTTTTCTTTTAATCCTTTAATTTCAGACCAATTTAATTGTATGCCAGGAGCAACAATTAAATAATCATATGATAAATCAGTTCCATCTGATAAGGTTATTTTATTTTCTTCAGGATTAAAAATGGCTACCATTTGTTGGATCCATGTCGCCTTTTCAGGAATGACCGAGGACTCGTCTCGCTCAGTGTCTTTTATGTCAAATTCTCCGCCACCAACTAGTGTCCAAGCGGGCTGATAATAGTGTTTTTGGGCTCCATCGATGATGGCTATGTCGAGACTAGCATCTTTTCTAAGTAGTTGGGACGCCACGGAAATTCCGGCATTACCCCCGCCTACGATTATAATGGTGTGATGAGTTTTCATGTGTGCCTATTTTTCGTGTTGTAATATTAGCTTAAGCTAGTGACACATTACGTGATAATTATCACCTTTCTCATTTATTTTTTGATACTTTTGGGCTTTAATTTTAAATTAATTTGTTGTGAGTTTACCTAATCAAAAACGGTTCCAACGATTATCCACATTTTTATATGGATCACTATTGTTATTATTCATGGCATTAGGAATCATCATATTTCGCCAGTCGTCGATTGGATCCTCAAAATCACCTGATTCTAGCCAAGTTTATGTGGTCCCAGATACAAATTTCAATCATGTTTGGACTGCACCTTCTGATTGGCGTATGATGTATTTAGATTCAAGCGAAAAAGATTTAGTGCAGTATGGTCGTGAATTAATTGCGCATACCTCCGAATATTTGGGTCCTAAGGGATCGGTTTTGCAAATGTCAAATGGGATGAATTGTCAGAATTGCCATTTGAATGCGGGAACCCAACCTTGGGGAAATAATTATTTTGCTGTGCAATCGACCTATCCAAAATTCCGTGCTCGTTCGGGTACTGTGGAAAATCAAATTAAACGTGTCAATGATTGCTTTCAACGGAGTTTGAATGGAAAGGCTTTGGATTCTACGGGCAGAGAGATGCGTGCCATTTTAGCTTATATTAAATGGCTTGGAAATGACGTGGAGAAAGATAAGATTCCTAGGGGTGCTGGCATATTTAAATTAAAAGGAATGGAAAGAGCTTGCGATCCCTCAAAGGGTTTGGAGGTTTATGTGGCTAAATGCCAGTCTTGTCATCAAGCGGATGGGGGAGGCTTACTGGCCGAAAATGGCAAATCCTACACCTATCCACCTTTATGGGGTAAAAATAGTTATAACCATGGAGCCGGTTTGTTTCGAATTTCAAATTTTGCTGGGTATGTTAAATACAATATGCCACAAGGTACAACGTATGAAAAGCCTGTATTAACGGATGAGGAAGCTTGGGATGTGGCCGCTTATGTTAATTCAATGCCTAGGCCAAGCAAAGACTTGTCCATGGATTGGCCTAAAATTTCGAAGAAACCATTTGACCATCCATTCGGGCCTTATGCGGATCCATTCTCAGAGGTACAACATAAATTTGGACCTTATAAGCCGATCAAAGATTGGTACTCCAAAAATTAAATGGGAAATGGTCAAAATATTCCTTTTGTCCGTATTAAATGGGGACAAGAGTTTATACTTAGTAGGTTGTTTATTAATTTTTTAGTCTCCAAATGCATATTGTCCATCGTCTGTTGGGCTTGTGCACTTTCAGGAGCTTTGGTTATATTAAATCTCTAATTTTTATATTATTATTTAATCATTTTCGAAACAATTAAATCTTTGTATTTAAGAAAATATATTCCTGGTTTTAAATTGCCTAAATTTTCAATGCTTGAATTAATAATTTTTTGTGAATTAATAAGTCTTCCATACATGTCATAAATGTTTACATATTCACCTTCATCAATCCCGCTAATTTTTATTTTGTCAATGAAAGGGTTAGGTGAAAAATTATATTGATTTAAAGGAATAGGTACATTATCAAGAATTAATAAGGGGCAATTAGCACTTGTACTTAGGTGTTTAAGCAAAGTACTCATTTGTGGTTTATCTATACCAAGAACAGGTTCAATAGAAAGAATATAATTACCCCACCATGGACCGCCTGCCCAATAGGTTCCATTAATACAATTCTCTTTTAAATAACTCAAGAAATTATTCAGCGCTACTATCCAGCGGTTATCATTTGCTGGTACCCCATATTCCCCAATAAAACCATTTAGATTATTTGTTTTAAGCCAGTTTACAAAAGGTGCTACTCTGTCAATGCCAATATTTGGATAAGCACCTTCATTATCATAATTATTAACATATGTTCCTGATGCATCTTTATCAAAATATACATGAGCCTCAAAAGTTAGTTTATTTGACGGGTCGGAAAGATTTTTTAAATTATTGCTATATTGCATCCAACGTTCAGCTGAACTCCAACTATCTCCACCTACAATTATTCTTGTTTTTAGGTCATTTATTCTAATCCCATTAATAATTTCCTGTGCAATATTGAACCAGGTAACATTTACTAATAAATCATGTGGTTCATTCATGATGCCATAACCCCATATATTCGAGTAGGTTTTTAATTCTAATGCCAGTTGAGTCCACAAATTTTTTATATTAGCTATACTCAAATCAGTTGACCCAATGATTTTATCTATTCCATTTACATTATATCTGCAATAATTATGGAGATCAATGATCACATTCATATTTCGATTTTGTGCTAATAAAAGGAAGTTTTTTATTCTTAATAATTCGGAGTCATTTAAATTACCATTTAAAACAGGCTGAATTCTTTCCCACTTAATGGGTAATCGAATTAAATTTAAACCTTTCGCATGATAGTAATCTAATTCCACACTGGTGGGATAAGTGTAATCTACATTATAGGTTCCTGGAAAATTAGATCCGAAGTCAGCCCCAGCTAAATTTACACCAAAAGGCGTTTGAGAATAGACAATGTTTTTTATTGAAAATAATATGATTGATAATAATGCGATAGTTAGTTGTTTTTTCATTTAAGCATTTTTTAAAAATTAAATTATTTCTGATTTCGCATAAATGTTTTTTTGAAATCTCCAAAAATAAAATTGTGAATCGAATGCATTTGAAATCAAATTTTAATATGCCGCATATTTTAATTTGACAATTTGCTAAGAATTAAAGCTAAGTAGATTTCTGGGTTGCGCCCACGCACATTAGAAGAAAATTAGTTTAGTTATTTTTAAAACTAAACAGTTTTTAAAATAGAGATGTGCTAACTCCCAAATAGATTGGGTAAATATTAAAAGAGTTTAGAACCAATTAAATCAGGGAATTATAAAAAAAGATATTAGAATTTTCACAACTGAAGATTGCTTATTTATACTTCAAAAAGCTCAAAGAGATGGGGGTAGCTTATGGGTAGAGAATTGGCCAAAAGCCTTTCGATCACAGTCCTTTTAAATCGATGATTTCAATTTGGTTTTTATGCATTTTAATGTGTCCTTTTTCAGCTAATTTTTTAATAAGCCTTGAAATAACTTCTCTTGACGAGTTGAGTTCATGGGCAATTTCGGTAAATGAGGCCTTTAGGACATTGGTTTTTAAGCTTTTTTGATGCTGTTTCAAATACCAAAGTAATCGTTCATCCAAATTTCTAAAGGCAATTTGATCCAAGGTATCCAATAGCTCCTCAAACCTAGATCGATACGTTTCTAATACAAATTGATACCAAGATTTATACTTAGAACCCCACTCATCCATTAACTCGGCGGGAATGGCAATAACCTCAGTGTCAATAAGGGCTTTTGCCATGA
>JBIKRO010000081.1:0-11865 GCA_044349095.1 Aquirufa sp.
TATGAAAATCAACAATCACAAATAAGGCAAACAGAGAGATTTATAGAGCGTTTTAAGGCTAAGGCTAGTAAGGCACGCCAAGTGCAATCTAGAGTAAAAGCATTAGATCGATTAGATGTTGTCGATGAAGTAATCGATGAAAAAGCCAAAGTTAATTTCAAATTTAATTTCGGTACCCAACCAGGAAGATTCATTCTGTTTTTAGAACATATTTCAAAGGCCTTTGGTGAAAAAGTAATCCTAAAAAACACCTCAGCAACGATCAATCGCGGTGATAAAATCGCACTCATTGGCGCCAATGGAAAAGGAAAATCCACATTATTAAGAATTATTTCCGGAACGGAAAAAATCGTTGGCGAACGTAGAACTGGACATAATGTGATTGAATCATTTTTTGCGCAACATCAATTAGAAAGTTTGCAAGTAGAAAATAATTTATTAGAAGAGTTGAAAGCAACGGGTACGGCAAAAACTGAAATGGAATTAAGGAGTGTATTAGGCTGCTTTTTGTTTTCAGGAGAAGAAGTTTTCAAAAAAATAAAAGTACTTTCTGGAGGTGAAAAATCTAGAGTAGCATTAGCCAAAGTATTGATATCCCAAGCAAACTTTTTATTGTTGGATGAGCCTACAAATCACCTTGATATGCAATCAGTGAATATTTTAATTCAAGCATTGCAGCAATATGAAGGTACTTATGTGGTTGTATCACACGATCGTTATTTTGTCACTAACATCGCCAACAAAATATGGTACATTGAAGATTATGAAATAAAAGAATACCCAGGCTCTTTTGACGAATATGAAGTATGGCAAGCTAGCAGAGGTAATTTAGATGCAAGTGCACCTAAAAAGTCGAGCGAAAAACCAAAACCTGAATTAGCTCCCCATTCGCCTAAAAGTCCTTCCTCCAATCCAAGTCAAGAAAAATTAATCGAAAAGCTTGAATCAAAAATTATGGATTTGGAAGTATCTATCGCCGAACTGGAAAATACCATGGCTGAGTTAGCCCAAGAAGGAAAATTCAATGAATTGCCCCCGCTAGAGCTACAAATTAATGAGAAAAAAGAGGAATTGTTGAAAATAACCAACGAGTGGGAATTGTTAATCAATTAATCCAATGAAAATAAAAGGCCTAGTAATTTCATGGCTATTTCTATTCATTTTCAATTTAGGCTATGAGAGTCAAGCTCAAATATCCAACAAGATAAATAAAGAGCAAATTAAGACAGTTTACCTGAGCCAAAATACCCCTAACGAATTGATCGTTGATAATCCTTGCATAGATATCGCAAGGCAAGGAAATATCCATTTGCTTTTTGATGATTTAAAATTAGAAAACACAAATTATTTTTTAAGAATCATCCATTGCCAAGCCGATTGGAAACCTTCTCCTTTAAACGAAATAGAATATTTAGTTGATTTTAATGATATACCCATCCGCTATCCTGAAACTTCCATGGGTACCAAAATATCGTATAAACAATTTAAAATTTCATTACCCAAAGTAAAAATAAGTGGTAATTACATCGCCATGATCTATGCGAATAGAAACAAACGTGACACCGTATTAACAAAGCGCTTTTCTATTTATCAAAATGAAATCAATGTCGGCTCTAAAATAGGTTTTGCTAAATCGAACTATTTGCGCTCAACACATCAATTTATAGATTTAAACTTAGGGTATCCAGCCAACTATTTAATTAACTCAGATGAAAATCTAAAAATTGAAGTCCGCAAAAACAATCAATCGAAAAACGTTGTGCCTAATATGCCAAAACCCATGGTTCAAGCCATTGATCGTAAATTGACCTATCAATTCTATAATCAAGAAAATGCGATACCAGGGGGCAATGAATTCAGATTAATAGACTTAAGGAGTACGCAACAAAGGTTAAATTTCGTTGGTCAAATCAACGCTTTGGATCGATATTCAGAAATTTCAATTATTCCAGAACAGCCCCAAGGAAATTATTCTTACGTTCAAAGACCCGATTTTAATGGGGCTTATGTTATTGCCAACTACGAAAACCCGAATAGCCCTTTACAAGCCGATTATGTTTGGTGTACCTTTATTTTGAAATCTAGAAAATTTGATGATGAAAAAATATATGTCTCAGGTGCGTTCAATTCGTATGAATTAAACCAATCAAACCAACTCCAATATGATGAAGCTAAAGGCGCTTACCTAGGAAAAGTATTGTTAAAACAGGGAATATATAATTACCAATTCAGTAGCAATAATCCACTAAACAGTAACTTAGAGGGAAATCACTCTGAAACTGAAAATTATTATGAGGTTTTAGTTTATTTCAGAAAACCAGGAGAACGATTTGACGCATTAATAGGTTATCAAAAAATTCATTTTCCAATTTAAACGTTGAATCTAAAATGCATGATATCACCATCATGTACCACGTAATCTTTCCCCTCAACATTTAATTTTCCAGCTTCTTTACAGGCAGCCTCGCTTTTATAGGCTTGATAATCAGCCATTTTTATTACTTCAGCTCGGATGAAACCACGCTCAAAATCAGTATGAATAACACCTGCTGCTTGCGGAGCTTTCCAACCTTTTTGGATCGTCCAGGCTCTCACTTCCTGAACTCCAGCAGTAAAGTAGGTAATCAGATTAAGTAAAGAATAAGAACTCTTGATCAATTTGCTTAAACCCGATTCTTGAAGTCCATATTCACTAAGAAACATATCCCTCTCTTCTAAATCTTCTATTTCTGCAATTTGAGCTTCGATCGCAGCGCAAACAACAATTACCTCCGCATTTTCAGCTGAAACACTCGATTTTAATTGGTCTACAAAGATGTTGCCACCCGTTGACAAAGAATCTTCATCTACATTGGCGACATAAATAACAGGCTTATCCGTCAGCAAACATAAGTCTCCGATAGAAGTTTCGCGCAAATCGGGATCCATGTCAACAGTCCTAGCCGATTTACCAGCTTCTAAAGTAGATTTAAATAAAAGCAAAGCAGTTAACTCTTGCTTAGCTTTAGCATCTCCAGCTTTAGCCGCACGCTCAATTTTACTTATTTTTTTATCTACGGATTCAAGATCTTTAAGTTGGAGTTCCATGTCAATAATCTCCTTATCCGAAATTGGATTTACTCTTCCTTCCACATGGATAATATTATCATCTTCAAAACAACGTACCACATGAATTATAGCATCTACCTCACGAATGTTGGCGAGAAACTTATTCCCTAAACCTGCTCCTTGCGAAGCCCCTTTCACCAAACCGGCTATATCCGTAAATTCAATGACCGTTGGCAAAATTCGATTCGGTTTTACAAATTCAGCCAAAATGTTCAAGCGCTCATCGGGCACTGTTACGATACCAACATTAGGCTCAATCGTACAAAATGGATAATTAGCCGCTTCGGCTTTATTTGAAGAAATAGCACTAAATAAAGTGGACTTACCTACATTGGGTAGTCCTACAATTCCACACGTTAATCCCATAAAATTTTATATTTCAATTGCAAAAATACGGCTAAAAATCAAAAAGCCTCTGCTTTCACAGAGGCTTTTATTTATTAAATATTATTTATTCCCATTTAAGACCGGTATTATCAAATTCCTCATCTTCCTTATTAAATTGATTAAAATCAACTTCAGGCATCAATTCGGTTTTAACATGATCTATGGCTTCTTTCAAACCTTCAGCAAACTTATCAAAGTCCTCCTTGTATAAAAACATTTTATGCTTTTCATAAACAAATCCATCCTCTTTTTGATGGCGACGACTTTCTGTAATCGTAATGTAATAATCTAATGAACGGGTAGATTTAACATCAAAAAAATAAGTCCTTTTACCTGCTCTAATGCGTTTAGAAAACAATTCTTCTCTATCTCTTTCTTCCACTTTAAAATAAATTTTAGTTTATGAATTTGTAAATCTACTATTAATTTTATTGACTCAAAAATATTTTAAAATTTTAATCTTGGAATCAAGCTGCAATTGGCCTATATGAAAAATTAGATTTTTAATTCTTGAATTTAAAATGAATCTTTAGGTCGCAATAAATTCCATTCATGGGAAAAGTATTTTTCAATTCATTCGCTGTATTTTGTCTATCAATGGGCATATCTTTCTCCCAAGATTTGGGTGACGAAAGGTACGGCATAGCTTCCTTTTACTCAGGGAAATTTTATGGTAGGAAAACAGCTAATAGTGAAAAATTAACAAAATCAAAACTTACAGCGGCACACAAAACCTATCCATTTAACACGTTGGTTGAGGTAACAAATCTAGCCAACAAAAAATCTATCATTGTTAGAATCAATGATAGAGGGCCTTATAAAAGAGGTCGAATCATTGACCTAACAGATGCTGGGGCAAAAAAACTAAAATTAAATAAAATCGGATTAGCAAGGGTGAAAGTAAAAATTATCGGATTTGAAGGAGAACAGATGTTGATACCTTATCAACAATTATCTTTAAATACCAACCCAAAATTTAGTCGAAAATATTACCAAAAGACACGTTTAAAATACAAAAAGAAATACCGATTAAAACGCAATATCAAACATAAAAAATACCTCAAAAAACGGAAAAGAAAGAAGATAAAAACCATAAAGAAAGCTCCGATAAAGAAAAAAATTCATAAAAAAACCAATCCTAAGAAAAAAGTAGCGAAGCCAGTAATTCCAAAAAAAATATTGAAAAATGATCGAAAAACTCCTAAAAAAAAGTGAGTATAAATCCTTAGAAATCTTATCCAAAGAGGCTTTAGAGGGACTATTTCATGGCAAACACAAGAGTATTCTTCACGGATTTTCATCTGAATTCAAAGAGTTTAAATCATACGAACAAGGTGAAAACCCCAGAAATATTGATTGGAAATTATTTGGAAAGACAGACAAATTATACACGAAAACGTACCAAGATGAAACCAACATTAAAGTCTATTTTATTTTAGATATTTCATCTTCCATGTATTTCCCAATAGATTCCAATGAAAAAATAAATAAAGCAGTCCAAATTGTAGCTACTCTATCCACCATACTACAAAAACAAAAAGATTCATTTGGGGTCATATTTATGTCAGATGACCTTACCTTTGAAAGTAAACTTGGTCATAGTTTAGCTCATTTAAAATACATATATCAGGCTTTAGAAAATTTAATAGCCGAGAATTCAATCAAAAAAAAGACTGGTTTCACGGACCTAATAAAAGATAGAATTGAATCATTAGGCATTAAGAAGAAAATCTATTTCATCTCTGATCTCATGTTTACAGAAGTCGAAAATTCGACATTCATTCAATCCATGCTAGAGATTAAAGCTTTAAAAAACGAAGTAGAAATTCTATACATGGTGGATCCTTCGGAGATTACAAGCCCGAACTCATACAGCAACTATATGAACATTGAGGACAAGGAGACAGACGAAATCTTATCCATTCATATAGATCAATTTAACGAGACTTTGCAAAAAATGCATGAGCTTAAATTCGAAAACCTTATCTCAAAACTAACCCAAAAAGGAATCAAAACCCATCTTTTGTCGGTAGAGCAACCATTAATTAATTTGGTCAAGCAAATTATTTGATTTTCCCGCTTACTTTATTTTCATGAAATTCGATGAAATCTTTTAAGCTTTCAATAGGAATTCGTTTGCCAATAATCTTTTTATTTCGATCCAACACATAAACAACTGGGGTGGAATAAATATCAAACGTATTTTTAAAATCTGTATAATATTCCTCCTTCCCTGTTTTTGAATTTATATGAACGTCAACCCCGTTGTACCAATTTTGAATTTTAAATTCGGCGATAAATTTTTTCCATTGCTCTTTTTCTCTGAGGATTGATACGGCAAATACAATCGCACTTTTAGATTTTAAATAATCATTAAGAGCCACTAATTTGGGTGCTTCTTCTTTACAATGGCTACATTCTGGATCATAGATAAACAAAATAGTGTAATTGCCAGGAGATGTCGATAAGGTCAATAGTTTACCAGCAGGGTCAGTTAAATACATCTCAGGAATTTTCTTACCTATTAAAAGAGGCTTAATGGTTTTAACCCTCTCCTTAATTCGTCTGACCGTGGAGGTATCCCACAGCTTTGGTTCATTAATGTAATACTTTTCAGACATGTGAACAAAAGCTGCATCCGTCCCTATTACATTATGATTTTCATAGGTACTTGATATTTTATAAATGACATATTTACGTACATCTTCATTTTTTATTTTAGCCAAAATAATATCAGCCTCTTTCGTGATTGAATCTGATTCTTGCACCACTAAGTCTGTAAAGAACTTCTCTAATTTCTTTTGTAAAAATGGAGTACGAATAAACTTTTCATCGTTCAAGTCTACGTTATCAAAAAAGTGTTTTTTGTAATATCGGTATTGAAACTGGAACAAATCGGCACTATCTTTTGCATTTTTTACCGGCTTTGAAAATGCCGGCATATCAGGTTCAAAAGTGGCCTTAATCAATTTAGACGCAAACAAATTTTTATTTTTAAGCATCCAAGCTTGTTGGTAATCCAATATAGATTTACGAATTGCAGCAAACCTAGGGTCATTCGCGGGTACAGATCTTAACTTTTCATACAGACTAACCATTTCTTTTTGAAAAGAGTAAAAAGCTTGATTTTCATCACTACCGATAATTTTCATTTTATTGATTAAATCTAACGTATCCGTCTCAAATGAAAAATTAGTGTTCCCCATAATAAAGTCTAAATACTTCGATTGATCAAATGTAATCAAATAGAGACCTTTGGGCAGTTCTGTTTTACCCTTAAATGTGAAATTACCTTCCCCATCCGCCTTAGCGGTATCCTTAACCACTTGTTGGGTAGAACCAAAGTAATGTGCCAAATACACTTCTGAATTCTTAACCCCGACAATTTTACCTTTGATTAAATAACCTTTAGGGCTACTTCCACTACTTGGTTTAGTTTGTGCTAAGGCAGAGAAAAAAGAAAAGAAAATAAACGTGTAAACAAAAAATATTTTCATGGAATTAGAATAATTTTACAAATAAACAAAAATAAAATTACGATGTTTTTTGCGCTATCTAAAATTATAGATTTTATTCTTTTGCCAATCTGTTGGATTTTTATTTTACTGTTGATTTCTTACTTTTCTAAAAATCCAAAATCAAGAAACCGTTCTCTTTTAGCTCTGCTAGTCATATTAACTTTGTTTAGTAATCCTTGGTTTGTGAACCGATTATATATTTCATATGAACAACCCACGATATCTTTATTGAATAATGAAAACTACACTTGGGGAATAGTGTTAGGTGGTGGCATGATAAGACCCAGCGATACAGATCAATCTGATAAAATAAATGTGGGGGAAACTGCAGATCGATTTATACAACCCATACTATTGTACAAAGCTGGAAAAATAAAGAAGATATTAATTACAGGGGGAAACACCAGTATTGGGAAAATTAAGGTAGATAAGGGTCATGAAACCAATGACGTTAAGCAATTGATGATCGCTATGGGTGTAAAGCCACAAGACATTTACATGGAAACCAAAGCCAGAAATACCAGAGAAAATGCATTTTATTCGGCCCAATTGCTAAAAAAATACTTAAAAAACGAAGAAGTAATTTTAATCACATCAGCGATGCATATGCCTAGGTCGATTCGTTGTTTCGAAAAAGTTGGATTTAAGGTTAAGGCCTATCCAGTTGACAAAAAAGGAAGCAAAAATGAATCTGGTTTACTTGATTTGATTACTCCTTCGGAGCAAAATCTTTCCAGAACATCCCAACTAATCCGCGAGATTAGCGGCTTGATTATCTACAAATTAATGGGATATTGCTAAGTAGATAAGATTTCAACCATCCGAATTAAATCTTCAGAAACAGGTTTCTTTTTAGTAATCGTATCGTGAAATGGAGTGTAGACCAATTGATTATTAACCACGCCAGCCATTACATTCTTCTCCCCTCGTAATAAGCCCTCCAAAGCTCCTAAGCCTAATCGACTCGCGAGAATTCGATCAGAAGCGGTTGGAATTCCTCCTCGTTGAATATGGCCTAAAGTGGTCACTCGAATATCCAACTCTGCACTAATACCTTCTTTAATTTTTTTGGCAATTATCTGCGCATTTCCTTCTTCGTCACCTTCAGCTACCACCACAATGGAAGACGACTTTGCCTTAGCAAAACCTTTTTGCAAAATGCCTATAATTTCACTTACAGGTGTTAAATTTTCAGGAATCATCACAGCTTCCGCTCCTCCTGCTATACCACATTCAATCGCGATATATCCAGAATCCCTGCCCATTACTTCGATGAAAAATACACGGTCATGTGAATCAGCTGTATCGCGAATCTTATCAATCGCATCTAAAGCCGTATTGACCGCGGTATCATACCCAATGGTATAATCTGTACCGTATAAATCATTGTCGATGGTACCTGGAGCACCAACCGTCGGAATTTTAAATTCGTTGTAAAAAATTTCAGCACCGGTAAAAGTACCATTTCCACCGATGGCAACTAGACCTTCTATTCCCTTTTCCTTCAACTGATCGTACGCTTTTTGACGCCCTTCAGAGGTCATAAATTCTTTTGAACGAGCTGATTTCAAGATTGTTCCTCCCCGTTGAATGATATTACTAACCGACTGGGAATTTAAAGGAATAATATCTCCTTTAATCATTCCATTATATCCTCTAACTATACCAAAAACCTCAACATTATGATAAGCAGCACCACGAACAATAGCGCGTATGCAAGCATTCATTCCCGGAGCGTCACCACCTGATGTAAAAACTGCTATTTTCTTCATTTAATAAAATTTATATCACTCAAACCTTTCATACAATCAAAAATACAATCTTTATAGATTATATCAGCAAAAATAAATTTTTAATGATTCAAAAAAACTTTAAAATATTATTTTATTAAAAATTAATTATAAACAAGGCTTAGTAACTTGCAAAAAAAATACATATTATGTCTAACAAAGCGAACGAATTCTTATATAATTATTTAAATAACGCCTCACCTACTGGTTTTGAAATGTCAGGCCAAAAAATATGGCTAGATTATATTAAACCTTATATTGACGAAAAAATCATTGACACCTATGGCACAGCGGTAGGTGTTATTAATCCTGGTCAGCCCTATTCGGTTGTCATAGAAGCCCATGCAGATGAAATTTCATGGTTTGTCAATTACATTGATGATAACGGATATTTATTTCTACGAAGAAATGGTGGTTCGGATGCTTTAATTGCTCCTTCGATGCGGGCGAATATCCACACGAAAGATAAAATCGTCAAAGGTATATTTGGTTGGCCTGCGATTCACGTACGTGATTTAGCAAAAGATAAAGCACCGAGTATATCCGATATATTTATTGACTGCGGAGCCTCCAATAAAAAAGAGGTGGAAAAAATGGGCATACATGTAGGCTGTGTCGTTACTTTCGAAGACGGCTTGATGGAACTGAATAAAAAGTATTTAGTGGGCCGAGCATTAGACAATCGGATCGGTGGATACATGATCGCCGAAGTAGCCAGGCGACTTAAAGAGAAGAAAATCAAATTGCCCTATACCTTATATATCGTCAATTCAGTGCAAGAAGAAATAGGATTAAGAGGTGCGGAAATGATTGTGCGCAGATTAAAACCTGATTTGGCCTTTATTACAGATGTCACCCATGATACACAATCGCCCATGTACAATAAGAAAACACAAGGTGATATGTCATGCGGAAAAGGACCAGTAATTTGCTATGGTCCCGCTGTACAAAATAATGTTCGAGATTTCATCATAGACGTAGCGGAAGAAAATAAAATTTCATATCAAAGGCAAGCCGTTTCCCGATCTACCGGAACCGATACGGATTCTTTTGCTTATGCCACCGAAGGAGTCGCATCGGCATTGATTTCATTGCCTTTAAAATACATGCACACAACAGTAGAAATGATTGCCAAAGACGACATGAACGCCGTTATAGACCTAATCTACCAAACGCTACTTAAGGTAAAAGGAAATGAAGATTGGAGGTACTTTAATTAAATTCAAAAATTAAATCTAAAATTATTTAGCGACAAATAACAAGGTGAATGGAAACATTCACCTTGTTTACATATTAATTTTTTAACATTAATTCAATTTCAAATACCGACTAAAAAATTCATAGGTACGAAGCATTTGGTCAATTCTTTGACGATTATTCCCTGCTCTAGTTATCTCATGAGATGCTTCTGGATGTCGCACATATTCAACATCACGACCCAATATCTTTAAACTTTTATACAACATTTCACTACCAATGACACCTGTCCTCAAATCATTTTCCCCATGAAAAATAATCAATGGAGTCCGAATGTTTTGAACATAGGTTAATGGAGACTCTCGATCTAAAATAACTCGGGTCGTTTTCTCCCAAGGATAGCCACCAAAATATCGTGGATTTAAACGCCATGCATTTCCCTCACCAAAAAATGTGCTTAACTCATAAACACCTCTTTGTGAACATGCTACCTTAAAACGATTCGTGTGACCCAGCATCCAGGTAACTAAATAACCTGCATAAGATCCACCCGTAACAGCTAATTGCGTTGTGTCGACCCAACCCTCATTAACGGCTAAATCGGTCATTTGCATAATATCTGCCATAGGTCCAGCTCCCCAATCTTTAACATTGGCAGCTAAAAAATTGGATCCATATCCCCCACTTCCTCTTGGATTGCCGTAAACTAGTCCCAAACCTTTACTTGCATAATATTGAAATTCATGCCACATACTAGCCTCACCAGTTCCCCACATCGCTGAAGGTCCTCCATGAATGTCAACAACCAAAGGATATTTAGTTCCTGATTGATAATTTGATGGCTTCATTACCCAATAATCAACTCGCTGGCCTTTATTATTAATAAACGATTTTTTAATAGGTTTTGAAATCGACTTACCTACCAACCATGTTGAATTTTCATTGGTGAAAATTGATTCTGATTTCCCCTCTAAATCATTTACATAAAGTTCAGATGGATTATCTATGCAAGTTTTTGAATAAATAAAATTTGTATCCTTAACATCAAAACCTAATACTCCATCTATCTCAGACGTAATTTGTTTAACCTTTTTAGACTTTACATTGAAAACAAAAATAGGAACACCCCCACGATCCTGAGCTGTAAAATAAATATTTTCATTATTCTCTGCCCATTTAATTTGAGTAATAACGCGATCCATAGGTACGTCGATTATGGAAGAGTTAATCAGATTCATAATCTTTAAAGTACCATTTCGAACTATCGATGTACTTGTTTCAACAAATGTGATCCAATTTCCATCAGGACTTAAATTGATATTCGAATAGGCAAAACCTTTCTTTTCAACAAGGCTCCTATATTGATTATTTAATCGATTATATACCACAATTTTATGATCCAAAACTCGGTCAGGATGCGTTACACTATCGACCGGAATGATAGCTATAATACCATTAGGAGTTTCTATCCATTCTGTCCAAAGTTCATACGGATTATTGATTAAAATGGGTTTTGAGGACCCATCTACAGCAATTTTAAACAATAAATTAATCGCGAATTCACCCGTTGTCGTGGTCTCTTCCTGAAAATTCAGCCGATTTATTACTTTTGCTTTCTTATCTTTTTCATTTTGATACAAATAGGCCCGAACCTCATTTAAGTTTCCATTGGGATTAGCTTTGGATAAACTAGTATAAACATTCGCATCTAATTTTGGCTTTTCAATGTTCCAAGAAGGAATAAATTTTGACGGATTAGTTAAAGAATCCAACAAAAATTCTTTCATTGATTTTCGCTCTTGATAAAAGACAAATTGGCCATCTTTAGACCAAATAGGATTAATAACACCTCTAGAAGATGTGGT
>JBIKRO010000083.1:0-11574 GCA_044349095.1 Aquirufa sp.
GAAGTTTTGTTCTTTCGTATTGAGGGCAAAATAAGTAGGGTTCAGTTTTACGATGGTGTCTGAAACAATGGTATGGGTATATTTTAATTCTAAGGATTGAAGGTCGTAAAATTTAAATCTTTTTCGTAGGCTAATTCCTCCAGCCCATCTTTCGCGTAAAATTTTTTCTGCCGTCAAATATTGTAATGTATCATTTCGGGTTTTATAGGGAATTGTTTTGGATGTGGAATAGCTTGCATTAATGGACAATCCCAATGTTTTTTTCTTGTCTAGATATGGATTACTATACGTGAAATCAAGTCTTTGAGTAAATCCAGTTTCTGCTTTTATTATTAATTTTTCGTTTCGACCTTGGAAGTTGTTGTGAATGAAATGGATCCCATAAATAGATCTATTTAAATCATGACCTCTCGACCACCAGTCATTTAGATTTCGGTCGGCCAATTGGAAAATGGGGTATCCCAATATAAACCATTGTTCAAGAAATTCAAATGAAATTTTCAGGTGCCCGTTGGGCAATTGGTTTAAATCGGCTTTGACCCAAATGAATAAATTGGTATTCATTAATTTGCGACGATTGTATTCTAATCTTGTATCTAAGGTATTAATGGCTAGTGAATCACCTGGATTCAAATCTAATTCCCTAATAAGAATTTGATTTTTTGTTTTTTCATTTCCTTTGAAAAGAATGCTGTCTATGTGAATAAATTGCCCGCTTGTTGAATAGGCAAAGGAGATCAATAAAATGATTAGGGGCATTCGCATTCCTTAAATTTAAGGAATATGGCTGAAACAAAATTTAATACGATGTTAATTTATTCGAAAATGATTGTTTCTGTTTGGTTATTCCAGGTTTCAAATAGAGCCCAATATTTCTTTTCAATGATGGGCCTTTTTATTTTCAAAGTGGGGGTAAGGCAATTGTTCTCTATCGACCAGTCCTCTTTTAATACGATCATTTTTGATAGGTGTTCATATTTCTTGAAATGAGGGTTGGTGTTTTTTCGTAAGTCTTCTAGGTTTTTTATCAAAGTACTCTGTTCTAAATTTTTGCCTTCCAAACTTAAAACAATTAACGCAATGGGTTGTGGTAAATTGATGCCAACGACGCAGCATTGTTCTATATGTGGATCTATTGACAGGTAGTTCTCGATGGGGGCGGGTGACACATATTGCCCCTTGGCGGTTTTGAAATTGTCTTTTACTCGTCCTATAATGGATAGAAAACCATTGGAATCTATTTCACCCATGTCGCCTGTTTTTAACCAGCCATCCACAAAAAGTTCTAGGGTCAATTGTTCTTCCTTGTAATATCCCCATGAATTATAGTCCGCTTTCATTTGAATTTCTTTTGTTTCAGGGTCAATTCTAGTTTGGCAATTCTCGTAAATTTTACCTACTGTGCCAATTCTTATTTCATCTCTCGGCATGAGCGAGTTTAAGCCCATGTTTTCGGTCATTCCGTAGGCTTCTTGAATGAAAAAATCAATTTTTTGATACCATTTTAATAATTCAGGAGGCATGGGCGCGGCTCCAGTGATCATCAAAATAGCTTTGTCTAAACCAAGTCCTTTTTTGATTTTGTTCTTAATGATTTGATTTAAAATGGGGACCTTTAAAAGTAAGTCTAGTTTTTTTTGCCCTCCTATTTTTTCTAAAATTCCTTCTTGAAATTTACTCCAAATTCTGGGCACCGCGAGGAAGTGAGTAGGATTTGCCCGATGTAAATTCTCTTTAAAGGTCAATAGATTTTCAACGAAATAGATGGTTCCGCCCGAAGCGATGCTGGCAAACTCAACAATATTCCTTTCGGCAATGTGACATAAGGGCAAATAAGATATGAATCTTGTTTTAGGGGTATCTAAATAGGCTATTTTTCTCGCTAAATTTAATGCTTGTGCTACTGAGCTATTAGAAATCATGACCCCTTTGGGCGAACCTGTAGTGCCTGAAGTATACACGATGGTGGATAATTCGTTGTGCTGTGGTTTATGAGGCTGAAATGCTGGAAACTCTTGGTTGAGGATGTCATTCCATTGGATTGAATCTTTTCCGTTGGATTCAGGTGTGTGTATGATGAGAATATTTGAGGGGATACCACTTTTTATGGAATCCCAATGATCTAATTTACCCACAATGAGCACTTGGCAATCGGAATGTACCAATACCTCATTTAATTGTTCTGAAGTTAAAGTCGCATAAAAAGGAATTGAGACACAAGCGGCTGAGGAAATGGCTAAATCAGCTAAAATCCAATAGGCTGAATTTTTCGCCAATATACCTACATGCTTGGGTCCTGATTGTACTTTCTCTTGTAGGAATGCGGCTAATTTATTAACGTGATTTCCAGCCTCTTGATAGGTGAAATCGATGAAATTATCTCCTATCGGTTGTTTTAGGAAAATTTCATTGGGTTTTTCTTGAGCCCAATAATAGAAATTTTCCAAATTACTTTGGTAGGTAGATATCATCGTTTTTACAGGTTTTATTCGCTAAAAATAAAACTTAATTCTTTTAAATCATATACTTTGATTTCATTCGATTTTTCAAGCACAAGGTGACCATTGGGATTTACCCGAATTATTTTTCCCGAAAATACTCCTATTTCATCTTCGAATAGTGCCTTAGTTTGAATCCTGAATAAATTTTGATGGTACACCTTGTCTATTTCTTCGAAATTGTTTGAAAGGAATAGTTGATAATAGTTTTCGATTTCGATGGAAATGGCATTGAAAATATCTCGTATGTCGATTTTTGCAGGTGATTTAGTCCATTTTTTCAATGAGCTCGCTCTTAAATTTTCGAATTCGGTTTGGTTGATATTTATTCCGATTCCAACAATAGAAAAGTTCCATTTACCTGCTTGGAAATTGTTTTCGATTAAAATGCCGGCGATCTTTTGTTCCTCTAAGTAGATATCATTGGGCCACTTAATTTTAATGGGTAATTCTTCTAATAATGTATTTTTGGCCCATTTTTGAAGTCCTTCTAGGATGCCAATGGAGATAGCCTTGCTTAAATAAAATTGATGAATGGCTTGTTGATCTTTGGGCTTCAATAAATAGGAGACCAATAGATTTTCATTCGGTTGGGCTACCCATTTATTTCCCCTCTGCCCTTTGCCTTCTGTTTGGTGTCCAGCAATCCATGCAAATCCATCAGGTAATTGATATTCAAGAGCCTCTTGGAATCCTAATGAATTCGTAGAGGCACACGTTTCATGATATTTGCTGTTTTTGCCTACGAACCGAGTGGGAGCTTGATATTTGTTCAAATTTTATTTGTAATTTTATGTTTACAACAACAAATTTAATTTTTTATTCGTTTAAATATCATTTATGCCTAAAAGTCCTAAGAAAGCCGCTATTAACATTGATTCATCTGAAGTATTAGTTGAATGTGTGGTGAAGGGAATGCAAGAGAAGAAAGCTCAAGAAATTGTCGTGATGGACTTAAGAGGTGTTCACAATGCTTTTACTGATTTTTTTGTTATTTGTTCGGGTTCATCCGACACTCAGATCGAAGCTATTGCGGATTCGGTCGACAAAGAAGTTTGGGAACAAGCGCGTGTTCATGTGCATGCCATGGAGGGTAGGGCAAATCGAGAATGGATTTTGATGGATTATTATGAAGTTATTGTGCATGTATTTTTGAAAGACAAGCGTGCATTTTTTAAATTAGAGGAGCTATGGGGAGATGCTAAATTCACTAATATCCCTGATTGAAACCAATTGGAGTTAAATTGAAATAATTTTTAAATTTTTCGAACTAATTTGGTTGTTTTAAAGTTTAAATGCCCAAATACCTAAAAACAAAATGGCTAAACAAGGAAGTAATTTTAAAAACAGTAAGCGTTCGGGAATTCAACCTAGATTACCTAAAAAGCCAGTTGGAGGTATGCAGAGTTGGCTGATGATAGGTCTAGCCATTACCATGGTGAGCATGTTCTTCTTTACCAAGCAAAGGACTTTGCAGGAGATCAATCAAAATCAATTTGAATCCATGATTATTCAAAAGGAAGTGGAGGGCGTTACGATTGTGAATGATCGTTTGGTCGAAGTGAGTTTGAAGTCTACTTTTGTAAGTAAATATTTCAAAGATTCTCCTCAGGGGATGATTTCGATTAAAAAGGGACCGCATTTTGAGTTTCCAATAATTTCAAAAGAGGGCTTCGAGCACTTTCTTGAAGACCGTCAAAAGAATTTCCCTCGCAATGAGCGAATTTTTGCTACTCCTGAAACAAGAACGGGTCCTTTGGATTGGTTGGGCACATGGGGTTTCTTTATATTAATGGGCTTAAGTTTTTACTTTTTGTTCTTCCGAATGGGAGGCAGTGGGGGAGCTGGAGGTCAGATATTTAATATTGGACGAAGCCGCGCTACCCTAATTGAAGGGGAAGCAAAGGTGAAGATTACGTTCAATGATGTGGCGGGTTTAGATGAAGCAAAAGAGGAAATTCAAGAGATCGTTGAGTTCTTGAAATTCCCTAAAAAATTCACTGATTTAGGAGGTAAAATACCGAA
Organism: Aquirufa sp.; assembly: GCA_044349095.1. Lineage (GTDB taxonomy): Bacteria > Bacteroidota > Bacteroidia > Cytophagales > Spirosomataceae > Aquirufa. The sequence continues at coordinate 4,524 of JBIKRO010000083.1, forward strand.
AGGCGCCTTGCTAGTAGGCCCTCCAGGTACAGGTAAAACACTCTTAGCGAAGGCCGTTGCTGGAGAGGCGGGTGTTCCGTTCTTCTCTCTTTCAGGTTCTGATTTTGTTGAAATGTTTGTAGGTGTAGGGGCAGCTCGAGTTCGGGATTTATTTAAACAAGCGAAGGAAAAGGCACCGTGTATTATCTTCATTGATGAAATTGATGCGGTAGGTAGATCAAGAGGAAGAGGTCAAATGCCAGGATCTAATGATGAAAGAGAGAATACCTTGAATTCATTATTGGTCGAAATGGATGGTTTTGCTACTGATTCTGGAATTATTATTTTGGCGGCTACAAACCGTCCTGATGTATTAGATCCAGCGCTTTTAAGGCCTGGTCGATTTGATCGTACTATTTCGATTGACAAGCCGGATATTATTGGCCGAGAAGCTATCTTTAAAGTACACTTGAAACCGGTGAAGTTGGCTGAAGGAGTTGATCCCAAAGAACTTTCCGCACAAACACCCGGATTTGCTGGGGCTGAAATTGCCAATGTTTGTAATGAGGCGGCTCTTATTGCCGCACGTCGAAATAAATCGGCTGTTGACATGGATGATTTCCAAGAAGCAATGGATCGGGTGATTGGGGGATTAGAGAAAAAAAACAAATTAATTTCTCCATTGGAGAAGAAAATAGTTGCTTTCCATGAGGCTGGCCATGCGATTGCAGGTTGGTTTTTGGAGCATGCGAATCCATTAGTTAAGGTTTCGATTGTACCTAGAGGGGTTGCTGCTTTAGGTTATGCCCAATATTTACCCAAAGAGCAGTTTTTGTATCGCACGGAGCAATTGATGGATGAGATGTGTGTGACCTTAGGTGGAAGAGCTGCGGAGGAAATTATTTTTGGAAAAATATCAACGGGTGCGCAAAACGATTTGGAGCGAATTACAAAATTGGCCTATTCGATGGTTACCGTTTATGGAATGAATGATAAGTTGGGAAATATCTCATATTATGATTCGAAAGGATCTGAATATCAATTTAATAAGCCATATTCAGAGCAAACGGCAAGAGAGATCGATGAAGAGGTTCGTAAGATTATCGCGGAGGCCTATGTGCGTACTAAAAAATTATTAAGTGACAAAAAGGATAAATTAACGATTCTAGCAGAGCAATTATTGAAAAAAGAAGTTCTTTTTCAAAGCGATTTAGAAGAGTTGGTCGGCCCTCGTCCTTTTGAGCAATTAACGTCCTATCAAGAGTTTATTAAGGGTGAAACGGAGAAGAAAAGAAAGGATGCTAAGGATGTGCGGGATTTAGCTGAAATTGAGAAAAATGCGACTAAGAAAGTTGCTGCTAAGCCCAAGCCTAGGAAGAAGCCGGTAGAGGAGCCTAAGGAGGAGAAAAAGCCTGTGGCGAAAAGGGTGCCCAAAGCGAAGTAAATAGATAAATTGGGTGGGGTTTTTCCCCACCTTTTTTTTGGATAGTATATGATTGAAGTTCAAATTCCAGCGGGCAAAAAGGCCTATTTTGCATCTGATTTTCATCTAGGATTCCCTAATAATGCTGAATCTCTGGCCAGGGAGAAATATATCAACACTTGGCTTAGCCAAGTTCAAAAAGATGCATCTGATGTATTTTTATTAGGTGATTTATTTGATTTCTGGTTTGAGTATAGTCAAGTGGTACCGAAAGGATTTGTTCGGTTTCTAGGGAAGTTGGCCGAAATGAATGATGCGGGTATTCGAATTCATATTTTTGTAGGCAATCACGATTTATGGATGCGAGCCTATCTTAAAGAGGAAATTGGTGCCATTATTTATGATCAGCCGACTGAATTTAGTTTTGATATCCAAGGAAAATCAGTGAAGGCTTTGTTAGGTCATGGGGATGGTTTGGGTCCTGGAGATTATGGCTATAAGTTTTTAAAACAAATTTTCATTAATCCAATATCGATCTTTTTGTTTAAAATTTTGCATCCTGATTTGGGAGTACGTCTAGCACATTTGTGGTCAAATACGCGTAAATCGGATACGATTTCAGCTGGTGATGTTCCATTTGAATCAGATACAGATTTTATCTTAAATTACGTTAGGGATCAAATGCAGGTAGATATAAAATCAAATAACCATAAAAAAGCGTATATTTTTGGGCATAGGCACCATCCAATCGCTTTTCCGTTAGGAGGGGGGGCGACCTACTTTAATTTGGGTGATTGGTTTAGTCCAAATTTCAAAAATGCTTTTTACTTAGTTTTGGCTGATGAAGAATTTACATTCAAGCATAGTTCTATTTTTTAGTAGGGTACTTTTTGCTGCTATTTTAAAGTGTATGTTTTTTTTTAAAGCAAGTGAAGAAGAGTTTTAGTTTTTTTGATGACAAAGAAACTATTATCAAACAAATAACGATTTGGGGTCCTTGATTTAGGGAATCCTCAATTATTTTACTAATTTAAATTTTATTATTTTCTCAAATAGATTATTTATGTCCCTTTCAACTACAAGATTAGAGGTGATGACTGAGTTGGGCCGGAATATGGACAACTTTGTTGCTCAATATTTAAACCCGATCGATAGCAATTGGCAGCCTTCAGATATGCTTCCAGATTCAACAAAAGATAATTTTTTTGATGAAGTTAAGTTATTGCAAGAAGCTGCGAAAGAGTTGCCTTATGATTATTGGGCCGTGTTAATTGGGGATACAATTACTGAGGAGGCATTGCCAACCTACGAATCATGGTTGATGGGAATGGATACTGTAAACCAACAAGATCAAGAAAATAGCTGGGTTCGTTGGATACGCAATTGGACTGCTGAAGAAGGTAGACATGGTAATTTATTAGGCACATACTTATACTTATCAGGTAAGGTTGACATGCATTCTGTAGCTGTTTCAACACAGTATTTGATTGCTGATGGTTTTGATATTGGTACTTCAGGTGATCCATATCGTAACTTCATTTATACTTCGTTTCAAGAGATGGCAACGAACGTTTCTCATCGTAGAACAGCCTCATTAGCGAAGCAACATGGTAACTCATTATTGTCAAGAATGTGCGCCCAAATTGCGGCGGATGAATTAAGGCATGCGAAAGCATATAAGGCATTTGTGACAGAAATTTTCAAATTAGATCCATCTGAAATGATGATTGCATTTGCTGATATGATGAAAAAGAAAATCGTCATGCCAGCGCATTTTTTACGCGAAATCAATGGGGCCAAAAGTTCTGTTTATGAGCACTTTTCAGATGCTGCACAAAGAATTGGAGTTTACACAACCATGGATTACATCAGTATCATGCAAGGCTTAATTAAAGATTGGGATATTGAAAAAATGTCTGGATTGAATGATGTAGCTGAGAAGGCAAGAGATTATGTAGCTAATTTGCCAACGAGGTTAGAAAAGTTGGCCGATCGCGTTAAAATTCCTGAATTAGCTTATCCGTTTACTTGGATTGTACAATAGATGAATGAAAAGTTGTCGATGGATGAGCTAAACAGGCTCGATGTGACACAATTTAAAAATTCAGAAAAGTTTCCTTTTGTTCTTGTTTTGGATGATATCCGGAGCATGAACAATGTTGGGTCAGCGTTTCGGACGGCTGATTCTTTCCGGTGTTCACATATTTATTTGTGTGGAATAACGGCAAAACCTCCCCACAGAGAAATATCTAAAACAGCTTTAGGGGCCGACGAATCTGTGGATTGGACTTATTTTGAAAGTCCGTCGATTTGTATACAAGCCTTAAAAGATCTTGGTTTTAAAATAATATGCGTAGAGCAGGTAAAAGATTCAATTTCTTTATTTGAATTTAAACCTGATCAAAATCATACCTATGCTTTTGTGTTTGGCAATGAAGTGTTTGGAGTAAACGATTTGTTTATAAAATCCGCTGATTATTCGCTTGAAATACCTCAATTTGGGACTAAACATTCTTTAAATGTCTCTGTATGCATGGGAATTATTAGCTATGATTTTGTTTCAAAACTCAAGATTTAATTTTTCAATGTTAAATTTTCAGGTACTTCTGAAAATTTAACACACTAAAGTTTTTATTAATAATTTCTTTACATAGATTTAACATATAATTAAAATATAATATTATGAGTGAATCTGATAAAGTACTAGTTGATGTTTTAGCAACAGTCGTATTGCCTAAATTGAAGGGTTTAAGCGAGAAAAATGCTAAGAAAATGGTTCAATTGAGTCATAAGGCTTTGGGTGAAATTTCTAAGAAATACCACAAGTTGATGGACGAACAAGCTAAGGATTTAGCTAAGAAAAAAGAAAAAGCGGCCAAAGCAGCTAAAAAATTAGCCGTTAAGGAAGCTAAAAAAAAACAAAAAGTAGCAAAAAAAGCATCTAAGCAAAAGCAAGTTTCGTTATTGTTGGATGTTCCAAAGCCAGTAGCAACGAAGCCTGCAGTAGCAAGTACTACAAAACCGAAGGCGCCAGCAAAAGCTCCAGCTCGAACTTCTGCTACAAAAAAATAAAACGCTTATCCTTTAAAAATTGCGCTTATACCATTTCCTAAATGGGTGTAAGCGCAATTTTTTATTTTAGCGGTAAATTATTCAGCATATGATTTTATCCGTTCGTCAAGTAGTTAAAAAATACTCAGATCATTTGGCTTTAGATCACATTGATTTGGAAATTCCTCGAGCTAAGATATTTGGGTTGTTAGGCCCGAATGGAGCTGGCAAAACTTCGTTAATTCGGATCATTAATCAGATTACTGCCCCTGATTCTGGACAAATAATTTTTGATGGAGAACCACTCTCTGCCAAGCACGTAGATCAAATTGGTTACTTGCCAGAAGAAAGAGGACTGTATAAGAAAATGAAAGTAGGCGATCAGTTATTGTATTTGGCGCAGTTGAAAGGGATGTCCAAATCTGAGGCTATTTCGAAATTAAAAGATTGGTTTATTCGACTGGATATTAAAGATTGGTGGAATAAACCTGTGGATGATTTATCTAAGGGTATGCAGCAAAAGACTCAATTTATTGCTACTGTGGTGCATGAGCCAAAACTTTTGATTCTAGATGAACCATTTTCCGGGTTTGATCCTATCAATGCGAATATGTTAAAAGATGAAATATTGGCCATTAAAGAGCGCGGAACCACTATTTTGTTTTCGACGCATCGGATGGAAACGGTAGAGGAGTTGTGTGACGACATTGCGCTAATTAATCAATCTAGAGTTGTGTTAGCTGGGGAAAAAGCGGAAGTTCAAAATCGATATAAGCAGAATACATTTAAAATCAGGTATTTAGGAAATCTGCCTTTAGAATTAAAAGGTATGGAGATTTTGTCGGTGAATAACCAGTCGGCCACCTTAAAATTAGCGGCTGGCATTAGTTCTAATCAGGCCATATCTCAAATTATCTCGCATGTAGACCTGTTAGAATTCCAAGAAATTATTCCTTCATTCAATGATATATTTATTCAAGTTGTAAACGAAACTAATGCATATGAATAAGATCTTATTAATTATACAGCGCGAATATATTACGAGAGTTTTGAAGAAATCTTTTTGGATTTCATCCTTATTAGCCCCTGTTTTAATCACGGCTATTTACGCGATACCTATTTGGTTAGCCTTGAAAGACAAGGAAGTGAAGCGAGTGGAAATATTGGACTTAAGTGGTTTGTGGAAACAGAGTGACCTTGAAGATAAAGAGGTTGAATTTGTTTTTACTGCTGGCAAAGAGCAAGAGTTGAAAATGTCATTTGCGTCTAAAGGTTATGATGCGTTTGTGAGTATCCCAGAGGACGTATTAACTAATCCCAAAGGGGTACATATTTATTCTGCTAAGAATATAGGGATGTCTTTAAAAGAGTCTGTAGAGAAGATTATTCAAAATAAGGTGCGTCATGAATTATTGTTGAAAGCGGGTATTTCTCCTCAAATTTATGAAAGTACTCAGGTTGACATAGATAGCAAGACCATTACGGTGTCAACTGACGGGCAAGAGACAAGGTCTAGTTCAGGAGGAGCGATGATTTTAGCGGGAATTATGGGTATGGTTTTATATGTTACCTTGTTGTTATATGGATCCCAGGTAATGAATGGGGTTATTGAGGAAAAAAGCAGTCGGATTATTGAGGTGATTATTTCTTCGGTTAAACCGTATCAATTGTTATTAGGAAAGATCATAGGAGTGGGGCTAGTTGGCCTAACGCAGTTTTTACTATGGATTGTTTTGACTATTGGCTTAACGCAGATTACAAGTAAATTTTATGGGGAAAAAGTAAAAAATAACATCACCGTCAAAATCAAAAAAATAGACTCAGGAAAACAAAGCAATATAAGCTCAAAAAGTGAGGAAGAATCACCTATGTCTGAAGTTACGAAGGTGTTGGAAAGCACGAATATACCGATGATTATAGCTGCTTTCTTATTTTATTTTTTTGTTGGGTATATGCTGTATAGCTCTTTATTTGCGGCGATTGGTTCTGCAGTGGAAAGTGCTACTGAGGCCCAGCAATTTACTTTTATCGTGATGATTCCTATTATACTATCCTTCTTTTTGGCTCAGTACACGATGCAAGATCCGGACAGCAATATTGCATTTTGGGCGTCGATGATCCCATTTACTTCGCCTATCAACATGATGGTCCGATTGCCTTATGGAGTTCCTGCTTGGGAATTAATCTTGTCTATGACTTTATTGGTCCTGGGATTCTTGGGCTGCAGCTGGGTGTCAGCGCGAATTTATCGCGTTGGGATTTTGATGTATGGAAAAAAAGTTACTTGGAAAGAATTGGGTAAATGGTTGTTTTATAAAGGGTAATTAGATATTTAGCCATTTGTCTAATTCTTTTTCGTTGAAACCTGCTAACATGCTATTTTTGTCAACAAGAATAGGACGTTTGATGGCAGAGTTTTTCTCCAAAAGAAACTCAAATGCTTTTTTGGGATCATTTAAAGCCAACTTTATCTCCTCTGGTAATTGTCTATAAGTGGATCCTTGTTTATTAAATACTTTGTCAAGGCTTAATTGGTCTATGAAACCCTGCAGTTCGTTAGAGCTTATTCCATTTTTTTTATAATTAATGAATTCGAAT
>JBIKRO010000084.1:0-11462 GCA_044349095.1 Aquirufa sp.
TGAAGTACCATGTAAAGCATCCCAAGTTGTATTAACACGATCTATGACAGCTGCTACTCTAAATTCTTCATCCACAGTTCCCGTTTCATCATTATTCATCGTATTGCGATGAAATCCTGTGGCAATGTAATCCTCATCTTTAGGATTTTCCAATAAATCTCCGGCTAATTGTTTTTTCACAAATTCGCGAAAAGATAGATTTTTATTAAAGGAGGATATCACCCAATCTCGATATGGCCAAATGGTTCTACCGTTATCCTTTTGGTACCCCCGACTATCCGAATAGCGAGCCAGATCTAACCATACGGAAGCCCATTTCTCGCCGAAAGAGGGCAAATTCATTAATTTGTCAACAAATTTCGCATAATCTTCATCCGAATCAATAAGGCTAAATTCCTGCACCATAGCTTCTGTGGGAGGCAAACCAGTTAAGTCAAGGGAAAGTCGGCGAATTAAAATCTCTTTTTCAGCCTGTTTAGAATGAGTTAAACCTTGATTATTTAACTCTTCCAATACAAAATCATCGACCGGGTTTTTAACAAAACTTTTAGTCCAAAACATTAATTTTGAAAGCAATCCTTCGCTAGATGGAATAGAAGGTTTTTTAACGGGTAAATAAGCCCAATGATCCTCCCATTTAGCTCCTTCTTTGACCCATTGAGTTAATATATTGATTTCTTTAGAAGTCAATGGCTCTCTTTTATAGGGCATTTTTTCCTCGGGGTCCTTGGCATGTAAACGACTTATAAAATCACTTTTTTCTGGATGAAATGGGACAATACTGGGTTTGCCTGAAGCCGTACTCGCATATGCTTCCTCTTGAAATAACAAACTAAACTTCCCTTGTTTTTTGACACCCCCATGACATGAAATACAATGCTTGTTCAAGATGGGTTTAACATCTTGTGCGTAGGAAATTTGTGTACGAGAGGAGGATGAAATATAGGTTGACACTAAAATACCACCGATAATCAGCGATATAGTTAACAACCAATACATATTTCCTTTACTCATCATATAAACTAGTATAGAAAGCTTTAATCTTCAAATTTATACTAAGTTTTTGGTATAAAAAAAAGGGTGACTATTCAGTCACCCTTTTAAATTAAAAATTATAGAATTAAGCTGGTTTAGCTATCTCAACTAAAACCCTTTTTCCCTTAATCTGAGCACCTGCCATTTTTTCTAAAACGACATTGGCATACTCTTTAGGAACATCCACATAGGTGTGTTTATTCTCAATTTGGATTTGGCCTAATACGTTTCCAGGAATTCCAGATTCTCCAGCAAAGGCACCTACGATATTAGAAGGTGATATTTTTTCGTCAAATCCAATGTTAACGAACATGCGGACCATATTTTCATCTGAACGATAAGGTTTTCCTTCACGATCCATGCGAGGGCCTCTCGGCGCTGATGAACGATCACGATCATTTCCTCTTTCAAAACGTCCTCCACGATCTCCACCACCGCGAGAATCACGATCAAAGCGACCAGCACCTCTACGGCCATCACGGTCTCCTCCACGATCATTGCGATCTCTAAATCCTCCACCACCCCCGCGCTCATCACGGCCATATTTGCGTGATTGACGTTCAAGTTCTCCCTCTAAATTTTCATCGCCAAATTCATTTTTCTGAACACCCATGCTCAATTTAACTAGCGCACTTACAATCTGATCTACTGTAAATCCAGCATGTTGCAAGTTAGGTAATGCATCAGCAAATAAATCTAAATCGCCTTCTCCGATCGTACTAGCGACACGTTCAATAAACATGCCTTTTTTAATTCCCACCACATCAGAGAAAGTTGGAATTACCCCCTTATCTATTTTCACTTTGGTATAGTTCATAATTTCACGTAAACGATTACGTTCTGAACCGACCACCAAAGTAAATGCTTTACCAAATTTACCTGCACGACCGGTTCTACCGATACGGTGTACGTAATATTCTTCGTCTAATGGAATATCATAATTAATTACGGCATCCACATTTTCAACATCCAAGCCACGAGCCGCCACATCCGTCGCAACTAAAAAACTAACATTTCCGGAACGAAAACGATTCATTACTTGTGTACGCTGACTTTGTCTTAAATCGCCATGCAAGCCTTCCGCTGCATAACCTCTTAACGCTAATTCTTCAACGACCTCGTCAACACGCTTTTTCTGATTACAGAATATTAAAACTAATTTTAATGCATAAAAATCGATCAAACGGGTAGTAACCTCCATTTTCGCTCTTCCTTTAACATCAAAATATAATTGCTCAATATTAACGTTGGTAATCTCATTCTTAACAACCTTAACTAATTTAGGATCCGTTAAAAAACGATTAGTCAATGCCAAAATAGGATTAGACATCGTAGCCGAGAATAAAACCGTCTGACGCTCATTAGGTATCTCTTCTAAAATACTTTCAATGTCTTCACGGAAACCCATGTCTAACATTTCATCCGCCTCATCCAAAACGACCATAGAGGTTTGATTTAGTTTCAAGGCACGGCGCTCAATTAAATCAATCACACGTCCAGGAGTTCCAACGACGATGTTTGCACCAGCTTTTAAAGACTTGATTTGTCTGTCAATCGAATCGCCACCATAAACAGTGGTTACCCAAACACCTTTTGTGAATTTGGACAATTTTCTCATTTCTTCTGAAACCTGAACCGCTAATTCGCGAGTAGGACATAAAATGATCGCTTGAACAAATTTCTCAAAAGGGACAATATGCTCAATCATAGGTATTCCGAATGCAGCAGTTTTTCCAGTGCCTGTTTGCGCCTGACCGATTACATCTCTACCCTCCATTACATATGGAATTGCTTCTGATTGAATGGGAGAAGCATATTCAAAGCCCATTTCTTTAACTGCGGCTTGGATTCCTTCCGATAAAGGAAGCGAATCAAAGCGAATTTTTTCACTCATGTAGATATATTTTAATTACGATGCCCGAACACATCCGTAATTTAACTCTTGCCAATAGCCCTAAATAAAAATGAAAGGGATTTACATTAAATGTAAATAAAGAGTTTGTGCGGATGTATTTGTACTTATTTATTACAAAAGTATCTTATTAATCTATATAAACCTAATATATTGTATTATTTCAATAAATTACGCTTGGTAAATATAAATTTGACTTGTGAACCAGCCTGACTATTTGCACTTTCTACGCTAGCTTGTACGCTAATTTTTTTAAATGAAAGTCCTTCACCTACTAATCGATTTTTAATAGAAAAACCCCGTTTAAAGGACGATTTGTCATCTTTAATCGATATGGCAGCAATCTGAACATCCACATTTTTAGATTTATTCATTTGGATCGCAAGCTGCTTGAATAGATAATCCGTTGGCTTTACTAATAAATCCGTATTCTCATCAAAAATAAGTTCTTGGGAAATTAGTTCTAAGGAAGAATTTTGCGTAGAATCCATTAAGTACGAGTGTAAATCGACCAAGATCGATTTCTTAGGCACCACATATTGAGTACCATCAGGCCAATTTAATGTAAAAAGGGAATCATTCTTAATTCGATTAGAATCTAAGACTGCTTTTGTTAAACTATCATTCAGTTTATTCAAACTGTCTATTGGAATTACTTCCTCTAAATCTGCACTTATTTCTGGCTCTGAAGCAGGTTTAAATAAGGTATACCAAATAGTAAACCCGCTTAAAATGATGGTAATAACAATGTAGATAAGATTTTTTTGATCAAAAAGAGACGATTTTGATTTAGCTTCATCTCGTTCAGGATCTTCAGTTAAATATACTAAAGCCTCAGGATCTAGTTTTAATACATCGGAAAGTAATAAAATATCAGAAATAGCAAAACGTAAATTAGACGGGCACAAAATACTGAAATCGCCTTTTTTAAGGATAAAAAACTCGGCAAATGATTTCCAATCTTTTAATGAATCGTAGTCTTCTACCTTTAATTTAAATCCATATAAACCAAAAACGACACTCAATCCTTTCAAAAAAGATGAACTTTTACACCCTAATTCCCTTGAAATTAACATCGCTATAGCGCTCTTTTTATCAGGAATAAGTATTCCAATTAAGCCTTCCCCATATTGACTAATTTCTTCTAATTGTAATTTCGTTGCATTTCCAGCTTGCAATTCCTCAATAGCGACGCGTGGGATAGGCTTTTGTAAAATAAAATTATAAAGAGCGTTGAATCTAATTCGATTACGAATTAATTTTAATAATCCACCTAAAATTATGGCTTCCCAAACTGGGATCAATTGCTCTACTTTGGGTTCTGACTCACCAGTAAATAAAGAGATTCTGCGAATCACATTTCCGCGCAAATCTTCTTGAATAACACCAAATAATTCCCCCATAGTTTTTATTTCAAATACAAAATTACAAGTACTCGAGCACATATAAGAATTATTTTTTGCATATTTTTTTCTTTTATTCGCTGTAAACTTTACATTCATTACCTTTGTAGCATGAAGAAAGTATTATTCATAGACCGGGATGGCACTTTAATAATTGAGCCTCAACCAGACCAGCAAGTTGACAGTTTAGAAAAATTGTCTTTTTTGCCTCATGTTATAACTAATTTAAAGAAGATTAAGGAAGAATTAGACTTTGAATTAGTCATGGTCACCAACCAAGATGGGCTAGGTACTAGCTCTTTTCCTGAAGAAACATTTTGGCCAGCCCAAAACAAAATGCTGGAAACGTTAGCTTCTGAAGGGATTATATTTTCGAATATTTTAATTGACAAATCTTTTGCTCATGATAATCTTCCTACCAGAAAACCGGGTCTAGGTTTGTTGGGAGAGTACCTGACGGCCGAGTATGATCTGAAAAATTCATTTGTCATTGGCGACCGAATCACTGACATACAATTGGCGAAAAACTTAGGTACAAAAGCATTATTTATTAGTGATTTAGAGATACCGATTGAATTAAAATCAATCACAGCGCTACAAACTACTCATTGGAATGATATATATTCCTTTTTAAAATTACCCGAGCGCCTAATCATTCACACTAGAAATACGAATGAGACTAAAATTTCGATCCAATTGAACCTAGATGGAAAAGGGAATGCCAATAACCAAACTGGTTTAGCCTTTTTTGATCACATGTTAGATCAAATCGCAAAGCATGGTAACCTTGACCTTAGCATACAGGTCAATGGTGATTTACACATAGACGAACATCATACCATAGAAGATACTGGAATCGCCTTGGGTGAAGCATTTACATTGGCATTAGGTCAAAAGAAAGGCATCGCTCGATACGGATTTTTATTGCCCATGGATGATTGTTTAGCCCAAGTAGCTTTAGATTTTTCTGGTCGAAATTGGCTCGTTTGGGAGGCTGAATTTAAAAGAGAGAAGATCGGCGAGATGCCAACTGAAATGTTCAGTCACTTCTTTAAATCATTTTCAGATGGTGCCAAATGTAATTTAAATATCAAAGCTGAAGGAGAAAATGAGCATCATAAAATTGAATCAATTTTTAAGGCTTTTGCCAAATCGATCCAATTAGCCGTTAAAAGAGATATAAATAATTTAAATTCTTTGCCTAGCACAAAAGGATTACTATAATTAATTTCATAATTTTGAGCAAAATTTAACATCATATGGGATATTCAGGAGCCACCTTTTTTATCATTTTATTTGCAATAGCTTTCGTTATAGGAGCTAAACTTCAAAAAATTTATAAAGAGAGAGGCAAATAAAGAATTAAAGTATTCCTTCATCTGCAAAACTGAAATAGGTTTCTGAAGACACAATTAAGTGATCAGAAATTTGTATTTCAAACAAGTTTGCACCTTCAATAATCTTTTTTGTCAAATGCTTATCAGCCTGACTTGGTTGTAATTGACCAGAAGGATGATTATGTGCCAATATGATGGCTGAAGATGTTTGCTCTAAAGCAGATTTAAACAATAATTTAATGTCCACGGAAGTACCTGCAACACCACCTACGCTAAATTTTTCTAATTTAATTAATCGAGAAGCGCGATTTAAATGAATAATCCAAAATTCTTCATGCGCTAAATCACTCAAATGGGGTCTCAATAAGTTATAAGCATCTTTAGAAGCCAATATAGTGTCTATTCGATGTGTTGTTTCAAAAACCATTCTACGTCGACCTAGCTCTAGTGCGGCCACTAAAACGGCTGATTTAGCCTTTCCAATCCCTTTGAATTTCATGAAATCAAATTGATTAAAACGGCCTAACTTATTCAAATCGCCTTGAATGGAGTTCAATATATCCTTGGAAAGATCTAATGCTGATTTATTTGGAATCCCCGAGCCAATCAATAAAGAAAGTATTTCCTCAATCCGTAAGGTATCCTTCCCCTTTATTGCCATCAACTCACGTGGCCTTTCCTCTAATCGAATTTCTTTGATTTTACCTCCATTAAGTAAATAATTCATTTGAAAAAATTTTCTGAAGATAATCCTTATAAACAAGAAAACCCCGCGATTGCGGGGTTTATCAATATACTGATAATCTATAACTATGCGGCTAATTTATTGGCCAACTTAGCTAATTTAGATTTTTGATTTGCTGCTTTATTCTTATGAATGATGTTTTTCTTTGCTAATTTATCTAAAGCAGAAGAAACCTTTTTGTACAAATCAACAACTATGGTTTTATCTGTAGCCAAACGCAGATTTTTAATCATCGTACGAGTAGACTTGTGTTGATAACGGTTACGCAAACGCTTTGATTCATTTGCTCTAATACGCTTTAATGCTGATTTATGATTTGCCATTGTTTTAAATAATCTTCTTCTTCTAATAAAATTGAAATGCAAAATTAAACAAAATGATTTTAAAACACAACATCCTAAACAAAAAAAGCAGTCAGATCCTTATAATTTTAATCCTGACACTTCATTCTAGCGCATTTTCAAGCGAATTAATCAAACCTTGGGGATTTTTTGCACATAAAAAAATAAACACGCTGGCTATATATACCTTACCTATGGATATGATAACATTTTACAAAAGGCATCAAAAGGAAATCGAGGGTTTATCGGTTTTGCCGGATCAACGAAGATACATCATGGACAATGAGGCATCTAGGCATTATATTGATTTAGACCGTTACAAGATTTCAGACATTCACTATACGACTTGGGCCGAAATAACAAAGAACATCCATTCAGATAGTTTGGTCAAGCATGGAATCGTTCCTTGGCACATTCCCATATTATACCAACAATTGAAATATGCGTTTGTTCGTCGAGATACTGTTATGATTATTAAATTATCAGCCGAAATGGGGCATTACGTCGGCGATTTACATGTACCATTACATACCACATCTAATTATGATGGACAAAAAACGGGGCAAACAGGATTACATGCTTTTTGGGAATCTCGTATTCCTGAATTATTAAATGAGGCATTAGAGGAGTGGGTTGGCCCAGCTACTTTCATCCCTAATGTATCTAAATCTACCTGGGATTGGGTATTGGAATCACATCGTGAAGTAAAAATTTTAATCGACCAAGAAGCAAAATTAAATTCCAATTATAAACAATCAAAAAAGTATACTTTCGAAAAAAAGGGCGGCGTATTACAAAAGAATTATAGCGTAGAATACAGCAAAAAATATCACCAAGTACTTGACCATCAAATAGAAAATAGATTTCAAAGTGCATATAAACATGTAGGTGATATTTGGTATTCAGCGTGGATTGAAGCGGGCCAACCCTTTTTTAAATAAAATTTTGCAATTTTACAGGATGGAAGACATAAAATTTGTACAGCTAAAACCAGGAAAAGATTCACCAGTAAAAAGATTCCATCCTTGGATTTTCTCAGGAGCAATCTTGAAGCAAAGTGATCATTTACAAGATGGAGACTGGGTCAATGTCATTAGTTCAAGAGATGAGTTTTTAGGTACAGGTCATTTTCATCATGGAAGTATTTCTGTCAAAATTGTTTCTTTCAAAGAAATCACATCTAAAGAAGAATTCTGGATACAAAGAATTCAAAATGCTTCTGATTTAAGGCTTAAGCTTCCCTTGGGAGAAACTAACGCTTATCGGCTAATACATGGGGAAGGTGACGGATGCCCTGGATTAGTGATCGACCATTACAATGGAGTTTTTGTATTTCAGGCGCATACCATAGGGATGCATTTAGATCGCCTAGAAGTGGTCAAAGCGCTGAAGCATGTATTTGGGAAAAAGATTAAAGCCATTTATGATAAGAGTAAGGAAACTTTGCCGCCTGAATATGCGCAAAATTGCAACAATGACTATTTAGAGGGAAGTGCTAAGACACCGCATGAAATCGTAGAAAATGGGATAAAATTTTCGGTCAATTGGATTACGGGTCAAAAAACAGGTTTCTTCATTGACCAGCGCGATAATAGACAATTGCTATCATTGTATTCAAAAGGCAAGACCATCTTAAATACATTTTGCTATTCAGGAGGGTTTTCGATGTACGCCCTTAAGGAAGGTGCCAAGAGAGTTGTGTCACTAGACACCTCAGCTAAAGCCATTGATTTAGTCAACATCAATTTGACTTTAAATGAATTCACTACTAAAAAGCATGAATCCATTGTAGGCGAAACCCTACCCTATTTAAAGAATTGTGAAGAGGAATTTGATATCATTATTTTGGATCCACCCGCCTTTGCTAAATCAATTAGCAGTAAACACAAGGCGCTTCAAGGATATCAAAAAATCAATTACTTAGCTATCAAGAAGATTAAGAAAAATGGACTCATTTTCACATATTCTTGCTCCCAAGTAATCACAAGAGACTTATTTTACAATATGTTAGTCGCCGCAGGAATAGAGACCGGTAGAGAAATCCAAGTGATTCATCAAATGACTCAGGCACCCGATCACCCGATCAACTTATTTCACCCAGAAAGTAATTACCTAAAAGGATTTGTGTTAAGAGTTATCTAATTCACAAAACGGAAGATGCGATTCCAGCGAATTTTACCTGAGAATAAACCTTTGTTAGGATCTAATGACATCCAGACAAATACAGCTTTTCCTACGATATGATCGGCAGGAACAAAACCCCAAAACCGAGAATCAGCTGAATTATGGCGATTATCACCCATCATAAAATAGTAATCTTGTTTAAAAGTATAGTTATTCAATACCTTTCCATTCTGTAAAATTTTATCTCCGTCGATGGTGATGCCTTCGTTTCCTTCATACTTTTGAATGGCTTCTTGGTATAATTTAACATTTTTGGAGTCTAAATTGACCGTCCAACCTTTTGCCGGAATTTGCAATGGTCCAAACCAATCTCTATTCCATTTAAAGGAAGTAGTGTCATGAGGGAAAATAGCTTCAAATGCCTGTCCTTTGACGTCTTTAAATGAATCATAATCAAAAGATTTAGCAAATGAAGATTTAGAAATTTCTGAAATCTTACTCTGCGAGGTATTCAATTTATATCCGACCAATTGGTTTAATGAGTCAGCAAGCGGCAACCAATCTGCTGAATCAAAGCTAGCATCAGGAGAATTGCGAATACCAAATTGGTCAAAAAAACCTTCTTCTAACGTTTCCTTAGTCTTCATAAATACGGGATGTTGCATTCTTTCCGGATTTTCCAACGCCTTATTGTTGATCAATACTTGTTGGTTCCGTACCTCAATCACATCCCCAGGAGTCCCAACACATCTTTTTACATAAAAAGTACGAAGGTCTAATGGAGCATCTCCATCGTCTTCCCAATTAGGTGCATTGAAAACAACTGCATCCCCTTTTTTTACCTCAGTAAATCCAGGTAAACGGAAAGTTGGCAAATTCAACCAGCGTAAATAAGAGGGTATATTCGTGAACCATATTTTTTGATGCGTTAAAGGCAATTGCAAAGGAGTTTTTGGTGTGCGAACCCCATAATGCATTTTACTAACAAACAAAAAATCACCTACCATCAAAGAACTTTCCATGGATGGGGTAGGAATGGTATATGCCTCAAAAAGAAAAAAGCGAATCAGGGTAGCCGCGACTACTGCAAATAAAACAGAATCCAACCACTCTCTAAAGGCTGATTTTTGCGTAGGTTTTTTTGCGTCTTTGGTATTCATAAAATTATTTTTTGTGTAAATACTTATCTATTAACTCTTGTGATGGTTTATTTATATATGGCGAAGGAAAACCTCTTTCTACAAAATCAACATCTTCCATATTGGTATACCGCAAATGAGAAGACCACCTTATTTGATTATTGGTTATAACTCCCGATTCGTGAACTAGTAAGGTTGAAAAAATGACAATATCCCCCATCTTCACTTCAGGTTGTAATTTAGGAAACGCACTTCGGTCAAATGGTACCTCAGCAAAACCATTTTCTAATTTATCCGTCAATGGCCCCAATTTATGAGAGCCTGGGTAAAATATAACAGGACCATGCCCAATTTCCAAATCAATCAAAGGGAACCAAACAACAATGGAATCCTGTGAGGCCAGCATAGAAACCCAATCCTGATGTAAGGGCGTTTTATAAAAATGCTCTGACATGGCAAGGTTCGGATGATTGAAAAACAACATGGGCCGAGTACACATTAAAGGCTTCGACAAACCCAAATTTTTAACCAATTCAATCAACTCGGGATTAACGGATAATTGATATAACTCGATTAATCCTGTTTGTATTAATTTGCCGCAACTAATAAAAGTATCTAAATGTTCTTGAAACAGCTGCGTCATTTGAGATAAATAATCTCCTTTTATACCTAAATGATCAAATTGAATTTGGAAAATATTTTTAGCCGCTAATTGAATGTCCTCAATTAATTTGCGCTCGAAAAAACCTGGAATAACAATGACTCCATTTTCCTTTAAATCCGATTTTAATTGATCCAATTTCAACATCGCCATCATTTTAACATATCGTCCATTCCTAACACTCCTTTTTTACCTAAAATCCATTCTGCCGCAATCACCGCACCTAATGCAAAACCTTCCCGACTAAATGCTTCATGAGTTACTTCAATTTGGTCCACCTTAGAAATATATTTAACGGTGTGTGTACCCGGTTTAGTTGATTCCCTTTGTGACCATATAGCAATTTCATCCGCTCCTGGAATTTCATTATTAACCCATTTATTCTTATTTGGATATTGACTCATGATACCTTCAGCAATCGAAATCGCAGTCCCACTCGGCGAGTCTTTCTTTTCTATATGATGAATTTCATTCGTATAAATATCATATCCAGCATGCGGTTGCATTAGTTTGGCCAATTGCTTGTTCAATTTAAAAAATAAATTAACACCTATTGAATAATTTGACGCGTAAAAAAAAGTAGAATCAAATGATTGAGTCGCTTTTTCCACTTCAGCTTTTTTCTCTAACCAACCCGTCGTACCACAGACGATAGGAATTTGTTTCTCAATACATTTCATAATATTAGAAAACGCAGAAACAGGATTTGAAAACTCTATGGACACATCTACTTCTTTATTCGTTAAAGAAATTAGGTCATCTGGA
>JBIKRO010000085.1:0-11412 GCA_044349095.1 Aquirufa sp.
TTTGCAACAATTAAAATATTATTTGAAAGCAAGCCAAAAAACCTAAATACTGGATTCGAAATACTAATAATCAATGATAAAAAGAGCATTATGATTCTTTTTATTATTTGATAATTCGTTTTACCTGAAACTGCAAGCCTATATATGCTTTTAGGATCATAAATAATAACCGGAGGGTAAACATAAAACGGCTCTTTCTTCAAAACAGTCATGCCGACACTGTTAATATCTCTTTTTAAAGCCCTTGGTCTGAAGCCGTGATAATGTCCACCTAAGCTCTGAAAGCACCATTTTCTAACAAAGAAATCTCTTCGTCTTTTGGAAACAAACCCGGTAAAGTAAATACTCAATTCTTTAAAAAATTTCGAAATACTTCCTCTATATAAATTGAGAAATTGAAAGATAGAAGTTGAGTAACAAGTAGTTGTAAGCACTAATACCCCGTTTGGTTTTAAAATCCGGTTAATCTCTTTAAGCATGAGTAAATAATCCTCAACATGTTCAATAACTTCAGAGCTAAAAACAAAATCGAAATAGTTGTCAGGATATGAAATATTTACCGCATCTGCTAACTTCACAAGTTTGTATCCCTTTTCCTTGCAGAGAAATACGCTTTGCTCGGATACATCAACACCATATATATCTTTTGTAAATTTTTTGAAGATTTCTAAGTATATGCCACTTCCGCAACCTAAGTCTAAAATTTTTTCGGGCTTACATTATTCTAAAACAGGTTTAGTTAGTTTTGAAATAACAGGATAGCTTTCTTTATTCCATCCGGTTGTTAAACTTTTATAATAAGTATCGGAATAATCAAAAGTATCCTGCATGATTAGTAGATTTTACCATATGTTGTGTGCTTTGCTAAAGGTTCAATTATATTAATTAAGCACAAGATTATTTGTTTTTATTTTATATTGTGATCTTAATTAAATTATAATAAAATCCACAAAATGAATTCATTCCGGTTAAAGGGAAATCCCAATCCGGGCCAATCCTACAAGCTTGTTCTTCTACACTTACTGTTTCGATCTTTTTTACCACTGCTCTTGCTATGTTCCCGAATTGTTCCTTTAATTTCACCAAATCACTTGGTGAAAAACTTCGTGCTGAACTATAAGCAGCAACGATTATTTCATTCTTATTTCTTTTGATATTAAATGGAGCGCCAGATATACCTATTTCTTTTCTTGCTCCCCAAGGATCATTAATTTCCAATAATGTATACCTTGACAGGACTGAGGGCATTAAATTTACACTATACGTAGATTCGTAAGATAAAAGATAATCAACTTGATCATAAGTCAGTTTAGACAAAAAAGCCTGTTCTTCATAAGGATCTTTCCGCAAATGCACCTCACCGGAAACTTTAAGGGAAAATAGGATGAACCAGCAAACTGAGAAACCAAGAGTAAATACACGAAAGGCTAATTCCCTGGTGTTTTTAAAAATTCTTTTAATAATTAAGTCTACTCCCAAAATGATTAAAAATATAAATACTGGAATCAAAACCATACTATGCCTGGAAGGAGAAAGAGTAACCTTTTGGGCTAAAAGCAACACGATCCAGACAGAAAATGTAATTAATAGAAATGTTAGAAAAGCACGTCTAATTTTACATTTTTTTAATAAAGAAATAAAACCTGCCAAAGCAAAGATAGAGAGGCATATCATTAAAATGAGGCTATTCTCTGTTATTGGGAAAAGCATTGCCTTAATTACTTCGGGAATATTCCGCATAAAAAATATAAAGAAATTCCATATAGCAATTAATCCCCCCCAGCTTGGAATATCAAGTAAATAAATATTACCAGGGCCTTTATTCCAGTTAACTCCACTATTTTGAAGCTTATAAAGAAACGAAAAAACAAATGGGATTGCTATAATCCCGAAGCCCCCAAGTATCTGCATAAAGCGAATAAATATCACCTTTATCGATAGATGATTATTATAGTAAAGAAGTGCAATAACAAATCCTGGGAGAAATAATAAGACCTGATATTGTGCCATTGTGAGCAGTCCGAGTAATAATCCCGTCAAAAATGCCTGCTTGCCTTTATAATCAACGGTTTGATTTACAATATTTCCCAGCATTAAAAATAATATTGAAATTGATAAAACACCAATTGCGAAACTATGCATTTGAGCTGCATAAACAATATCCTGCCAAGACAAGGCTAATAAAGTAGTCGATAAAACAACAGCGCTAGTTCTGTCTGGTAACAAAAATGCCTTAGAAGTTTTATAATAAAAGGATGCTAAAACCAAAAGAGAAAGGACACTGAATACAAAAGACGGGAATCTCCCCCAAAATTTTACATCAGCATATTGCATTCCAGGTTTAATAAGTGCTGTGGTAAAGTAAAATTGTAAAGGCGCATAAGTCCAGCTTTTAGGGATTGAGTGAATGTAATTCCAATATAATCTGAGTCGTAACAAGGGATCCAATACATCGATGGAATTCAGTTTAGTAGCAATCTTTGCTATTCTAATACCATTGGCACCGTTTATTGAAGCCATTTTTCTAGTAGAAACTTCTGCGGTATATCTTGGCAAGGAATTTTTAAAATCTAAAATAGTCTTAGCGACACCGAAATCATCCACACCGGCGCCAAAGTGAGTTTCCATCAAGTTATACCTAACTTTAATTCCAATAGCCATTACAATTATTGCAACTACTATAAGAATGATATTTAAGTTTCTATTACTTATGCCCATCGACCATTCTATTGCTCTTAAAATGTTTAGGCATTTTCTTTTCTTCTATTTGCTGTTAAAACAACTGATGGTATCCCTTCCTCTACCAATTTACCATCTTCAAAATGAAAAATTGTATCACAATGTTCAATGGTAGAATAACGATGAGCAACTATGATGATCGTTTTATCCGTTAGTGCCTTGACTGTAGATATTACAGAATTCTCTGTATGAACATCTAAGGCACTTGTTGCCTCATCTAAAACAAGTACACCTGGATTATGGTATAAAGCTCTCGCAATTCCAATTCTCTGGCGTTGTCCACCGGATAAACGTACTCCTCTTTCTCCAATGGTTGTATTAATTCCATTAGGTAGAGTCTTCACAAATGCTTCCAACTGAGCAGCTTTTAGAACCTTTTCAACCGTTGCAATATCTATTTTATCATCTGAAACACCAAACGCTACATTTTTCATTAGTGATTCATCTGTCAAGAATATATTTTGTGGAACATATCCAATTTGATTTTGCCATGAACGTAAAGTATTTAAATTCTCATTGATATTTTTTCCATCAACTAACACTTTACCACTTTTCGCAATATGAAGTCCCAATAAGATATCGACAAAAGTACTTTTGCCAGAACCACTTTTTCCGATAACCCCAACAGATTGTCCTTTTGGAATCGTTAAAAAAATATTATTAAGAGCCAGTTTATCTGATTGCTCGTAAGCGAAATCTACACCGACAAAAGTGATTTCATAATTCAAGAATAACTCATTTGATTTAGAATCAATGTTAGGAGTTTCAAATGATAATTGTAAATCTTTGTAAACTATGTCAACCGAAGGCAGACAAAATCTAAGATGTTGTATTGCATTGAAGACCTTATTTATTGATGGCAATAGTCTAAAAGCAGCAAATGCGAATAATCCAAGAACTGGAATTATTGAATCTAATGGTTTACCCTGAGTAAACATAATAATGACAAGTAACACCAAAGAAAGAACTGAAAACACCTCAAGTAAAAGGCGTGGAAGAGCTAATAGAGTATTATTTTTGCGATTGGCATTTGCAAACTGTAAATAGTGCTTTTTAAATTGATCAAGAAATTCTTCTTCCCGTCCCAAAATCTTTACGTCCTTTATACCTCCTAATCCTTGCATTAAATGTTTGGTAGACAGGCCAAGATTTATAGCCCTTGATTCTCCCCAACGAAAAACTAGTTGCCGCGTAACTTTACTAAATAATAAAGCAGAACCTGCTACTATTAAAAATATTGTTATGGCACCAATAGGTTCCACAAGTATTAACAACATTGTAATAGCGACTATAACAAAACACTCTGTAATCAGCGTAATAAAATATACAATAATATCCCTTAGAGCTTCTATTTCACCATTTATATTTCTTATAAGAAGTGCTGAATTACGCTGTAGATAAAAAGAGTATGGTTGTCTTAAATATGTTTCGAAAAGTCTTGTAGAAACAATAATAGTAAAAGAGTTTGAAAACTTATTTTGCTTCCAAACAAAATACGTAAGAAAAATATTTTTTATAAGAAAAACGAAAAAAACAAAAAATAATCCACCTATTACTAGATTTTCATAATTACTATTTTCGAAAAAGGGTAGTAAGAACTTTTGAATTGGATTGCTTGGACCAGAACTATTTTTTGTAAGCAGAGCTACTGCAGGAACAATTAAGCCTATTCCAAGAGTCTCAAGAATAACACTTATTATCATTAACAAAAAAAGAACCAATGTAGTTTTACGTTGTTTCAAATCAAGTATTTTAAAAATTTTTCTTATACCATTCATAAAGTTTTTCTACTTAGTCCATATTTAAATGGTTAGAGATTCACTTAAGTACGCAATTAATTTAAAATCGCTCTTTTTTCTGCCTGACCCTTTATCCAATCAAATGTTATTCTAATTCCAGTCTCCAAAGGCTGACTTGGACTCCATCCTAATTTTTCAAGAATTAGATTATTATCTGAATTCCGTCCTCTGACACCAATCGGGCCTTCAATATTATTTATTGAGATTTTCTTCCCACTAATTCTTATAATCATCTTTGCAAAATCATTTATTGATATCATTTCTTCGGATCCAATATTAACGGGTCCTGTAAAATCGCTTTTCATCAGACGCCTGATAGCTTCTATACATTCGTCTACAAACAAAAAAGACCTGGTTTGTTTACCGTCGCCCCAAACATCAATCTGCCCTAAATCAGATGTTTCACACACTTTTCTGCAAAGAGCGGCTGGAGCTTTTTCTTTCCCGTCTATCCAAGTACCTAGGGGACCAAAAATATTGTGAAAGCGTGCAATACGAACCTCTAATTTGTAGTTTCTACTAAAAGCCAAATATAGCCTTTCGCTAAATAATTTTTCCCATCCGTATTCACTATCAGGGGCAGCAGGATAAGCAGATTCTTCATTGCATTTGGGGTTATTGGGATCCTCCTGATTGTACGCAGGATACATACACGCAGATGATGAATAAAATACTTTACCCGCATTTTTCTTAACCGCTTCATGAACAACATTTATATTTATTAATGCGCTATTATGCATTACATTTGCATCATTCTCTCCGGTAAAAATATATCCAGCACCGCCCATATCTGCTGCTAATTGATAAATTTCATCAACATTTTGATACACAACTTTTTCTACAAGTCTTGGATCACGTAAATCACCAATTATAAATTCATCTGCACGAGAATCTGAATATTCAGGATATTTTAAATCTACACCTAACACATGGTAACCTTCTGATTTTAACCTGTTAACAAGGTGGTTGCCAATAAATCCTCCGGCACCCATTACTACTGCTTTCATATTTCTTATTTTTAGTTTTTAATTATAGCCTAAAAGGCTAAATAGATACAAAATTATATTCCGTTTAGTTAAAACATCTCAGATAACTACTTGTGTTTAGTCATCGCGTATAGCTTTTCCAAGACAGCCTCATTATTAATCATTGCTAAAAAGTTATAAATACTAAAATAATTTTCTCTAAAAAGTTTTTTACAAAACCATCATAAACTGATACTAAAAAGCACAAATTATAGAATCTTATGATTATTGAAAGAAGTGGCGCAGACTTAACTGTTTAAACTGATTGAAATCCAATCAAAAGCAGTTTACTAGTACAACCGAATAAGTAAAATTCGCTAAAATAATGATTATTTATATCAATAGAACAAGACTTTAATTTTTTAAACTGTTACCCCACTAACTTCATGATAACCCCAACCGCCCCTAATATTCCTTCCTCAAACTCCTCCAACTTATAAACCCCCACACGAATCTTTTTCTGAACCAATGGCTCTGCCTTTTCGATCAATTGATACAAATAAGGCTTATCCACCTCCCCAACAATAATCAAATCCACAAAAGGAGAATTCCTACCTTCAGCCAAGTCCCCAGTTAAATACACTTGGTCTAAATTTCCAAGTTTTTTAATGATTTGATCCACGATTTGATCTAAACCCACAAATTGCATGATGATGCCACGAAGCGTTTTGAACATAGGATGCCCCTGGTTGACCACATAATTTTTTACTTTGGTATTTTCAGAATCTTCCTGCGCCTCAATCAAATGCATGTCCTGCAATTTATTCAGCTCCGTTCTCACCGTATTGCTACTTACCCCTAAATCTCTTTCCAAACCCCGTAAGTAAACCTTACTCGCTGGGTTCAAAAGTAGTTTGGTAAGCAAGGCTATCCGAATCTTTCCTGAAAAAATGTTGTCTAAAACCAAATGAATGCCCTATTAACGGCTTCGCCATCTTGACCCACAGATGCGTGGAGCAAATTGATACAATATTGAGTAACAAATATAAGTTAATAGTATAAAAAACAAATGGTTTTTTATACAAATTTATTTAAAGGACAGTTTTTTAGGTAAGAGGTAAGTTTAGGTAATAGGTAAAATTAGGTAATAGGTATGAAGTAATAGGTAAAAGGTAAAAAATGCAGGTATTGTGAATTACGTCAACATGAAAACAATAGACGCGAGGTATCGCGTCTGTAAACTATGAAATAATAGAAGAGAATCGTAAATTTGTTTTTCATCGAGTTTTCGAATTTTAGAATAATAGGATGCAAAAGAGAATTTTTGACTTTTTGGTTTCACTGTTGGCATTCATCATTTTCTTGATTCCCATGCTACTAGTCGCCATTGCCGTAGGGATTAGTTCTCCTGGGCCCATCTTATACTGGTCAGAGCGCGTAGGTCGAAATAACAAAGTATTTAGCATGCCTAAATTTAGGACCATGCGGTTGAACACCCCCGTGCTAGCTACGCACTTGCTATCCAATGCCTCCGCTTTTCTTACCCCCATCGGCTCATTCCTCCGTAGAAGTAGTTTGGATGAATTACCCCAGCTCTATTGCATCATCATGGGACACATGTCTCTCGTGGGCCCTCGTCCCGCCCTATATAACCAACAAGATTTAATTGATGCCCGAACGGCATTGGGTGTACATACTCTCATGCCGGGACTAACCGGTTGGGCACAGGTCAATGGCCGAGATGAACTACCTTTAGACCTTAAAGTGAAATACGACAAAGAATACCTAGACCAAAAATCATTTTGGATGGACCTGAAAATCCTGGTATTGACGGTGTGGAAAGTAGTAAGGGTGGAGGATGTAACCCATTAATACTAGGTAATAAGTATTAGGTAATAGGTAATAAAAAATTAGGTAAGAGGTATTAAAAATTAGGTAATAGGTATTAGGTAAAAGGTAATAAAATTAGGTAAGAGGTATTAAAAATTAGGTAAGAGGTATTAGGTAAAAGGTAATACAAAATTAGGTAATAAGTATTAGGTAATAGGTAATACAAAATTAGGTAAGAGGTATTAAGTAATAGGTATTAGGTAAAAGGTATTAAGTAATAGTTATGAGGTTTTAGGGCAATGCAGGTAAAGTATTTGAAAAAATAATTTATTTTTTTACATTTAATTTTAGAAACAATAGCAAAGATCTAAGATGAAATCGACCATCAAAAACATTTTAAAGGGAGCAAAACAAAAACTAAAAAAGGATTTATACTTGTTGGCCTATTATTCCAACAAATGGATTGGCACCCAAAAGCAAGTTTTGGACTTGGACTTCGAACCCACCACCCTTCCTTTCATTGACCGCCCCGAATATTCATTTGACGAACTCAACAAACAAATTGCTCCCTACAGTAAATTACCCTATAACCTAGAAGAAAAACTAGATTTCTTTAGAGAAAACGGCTATGTGGTGTTGGAAAATGTACTACCAACAAATGAAGTAGATGCCATTTGGGATGAGATCGAATTTATCACCGAAAACCACGAAAATTACGACATCGATGGGCTCGCTCACCGCTTTAACGACCAAAAAGAAACTCCCATTAAACTGATTCCCAAAGAAAATTTGAATGGAATCGGAACGCGCTTCATTGATTACCACGATAGCTCGATCCGCGCAAAGAATTTGATTACCCACCCTAATTTGGCCCCATTCTTACAAGCGAGTTTGACGCCCCAAATGACGGTTTTCCAAAGCCTTATTTTTAAATACAGTAGCCAACAAGACCTGCACCAAGATTTTCCTTGGGTTACAACCAAAATACCGAGTCACCTAGTCGCCGCTTGGATCCCCATGGAGGATGTGCACCCAGATGCCGGCCCCCTTTTCTACTATCCAAAATCACACAGAATGCCCAAATTTGATTTTGGTAAAACAGGCATTCTGTACCACTCCGAACAATCCCTTTTTAGCCCAGATAAATTCTCGCGCTACCTAACCGAAACCTGTACCCAATTAGGCCTGAAAAAAGAAATTCTACTCATCAAAAAAGGTGATGTGCTTTTTTGGCACGGTGCACTTGCCCATGGAGGAATGCCCATCAACGACACTAGCAAAACAAGAAAATCTTTTGTCGTACATTACTCGACCAAGGACGGCCAACCTCAACATCGTAGAACCAATATCCCTGAGGCAAATCCTGATCAATACCATGGAATCACTATTTATTCGAATCCATTGTTGGCCCATCAAAAAGACATCGTGAAATAAAATTTTCAATGTGAATGAATTAAGGACAATCGATGCATTTGAACATGTATTCTATTAGATTGAGCACTTTTCAAACCAATTTTCCTATTGAACAATCAAATTTTAAAAAATTAATTTTAATGTAATAAAATGATCAGTTTTTTAGTTTTAATATGTAAAATTTAAAGCTACATTTGACCATGAAACCACTAAATATAAAACTGTACGACATAGCTCGTGCCAAACTGAACTTTAACGATGACGATGCCATGGAATTTGTCTCAAGCATTCACGAACTTAATGACCACAGATTCGAAAATTTGGTCACCAAAGAATTTTTGAGTGAAAAGACGATTGGAATCGATCAGAGATTCACTAAACTTGAGTCCAATATTGATTTAAGACTTGTTCAAATAGAGTCTTTAATAAAAAGACAAATGGCAGAAACAAGATTCGAATATTTTAAATGGATGTTCATCTTTTGCGTATTTCAAGTGAACATCATTATTTTTATTTTATTATTAATAAAAAAATAACCTAAACCTTCACCTTTTTGCCCGTCCGAACAGCCTCGTAAATAGCATCCACAATACGCAAATCCCTTAAGCCCTCTTCCCCATCCATAGGGATGATCGGCTGCTTTCCATCCAATAAAATCTTAGCCATTTCATCCATTTGAACAGTTTGATGCGTCACATGCGGATACTCAATTTCCCCTTTGTTTGTTCTTGCCATGATTGGACCATATCCCGTAGCGGGTTTCAACTCCGCAAATCCCTTCGTCCCATCCATAAAAAAGCGGTCCAAATTATTTAAGGCATAGGTCGATAAACAAGAGGCAACCGCACCACTTGGAAAACCCATTTGGAACTGAATCGTCTCGTCAACCCCCTCCTTAAATTTCACAAAATCGGTTTTTGTTTCCTGCGCCGTCACCCAAATAGGCTCCTCCCCTACCATATAGCGCGCTCCATTAATCGAGTAAATGCCAATATCCATCATGGAACCACCCCCGGCCAAGGCCTTATTTAATCTCCATTGTTTAGGATCGCCAATGACAAAACCAGAAAGTCCTTGGAAAAATAAAATCTTCCCAAATTCTCCCTCACGACGCATACGGACAACTTCCAAAGTCTTTGGTTCAAAGTGCATGCGGTAACCGACCAACAAATGTACCCCAGCCTTCTTGCAATAATCGATCATTTCCTTTCCCTCCTTGGCATTTAACGCCATCGGCTTTTCCACAATCACGTGCTTGCCCGCTCGGGCAATCTGAATCGCATTGTCTTTATGCAAAGCATTGGGTGTGGTAATATACACCGCATCCACTTCCTTGTTGTCCTTGATTTGATCGACAGTCGAGTAATTATATCGGCTCGACTCCGGGACTTGATATTTCTCTCCCCAGGAGGCCAATTTAGCCGGCGTTCCACTAACTAAAGCTGTGATTTTAACTCGAGGACATGCCTGAATCGCCTTGGCGACCATATTGCAATATCCACCCAGGCCCATCAATGCTACCCGCAAAACAGGTCCATCGGCCACCGTTGAGGTGGTAATTTTAGGGGCCGTATAACCTGATTTTTCTAGTTCATTCGCTGCAGAAGCAGCAAAAGGCATGGCCATTAATGGCAATGAAAGTTTTTGTATAAAATCCCGTCGAGTACTCATATGTTTAATATTTTTTTATGCTTAATTCTTAAATTCACGCTTGCTAACCACATCCGGTTTTGGAAAATCAGCAGGAATTGGAATATCTACCTTACCTGTAGCTGCCCATTGTGTTCCACGCAAAATACTTGTGATAAATCCGACACAACTTATTGAATAATCCGCATGCCCCATAGGCGTGTGGAAAATTCGCCCTTTGCCATAATTGATCGTCAATAACATCGGCTCATGTCGGCCTGAGCCCTTATTTTCAATGGATGAAAAAGACGTTCCCAACACCTCCATATTTTCTGCCGGCCCTCTTAATCGATCATACATCTCATCTTGCGCATGCATCCAAGTCAAAGGCATTCCCTTGGTGATTGGGTGATTTGCATTGCGAATCGTAATTTGATAATCTTTTTGTGGTCCATGTGAACCCGCACGACCAGGAGCCATGTCGCGAACCAATTGGTTATTTAGGTCATAATACACATAGGGGCCATCCTTTTCAGTCCGATTGCCCCAACCACCTATTCCTATCATTTGATTATACGCAGGCCACTCCGGAAATGAATTATCTGCCGCGTGAATGATCACCAAACCGCCGCCTTTTTTAATAAATTTATCAAAATCCTCTTGGGTTTCTTTTGGCCAAGGCGCTGCATTCCAACCAAAATTACAAATCACGACATCATAAGCTGCGAAGTTGGGATGAAAACTAGAATCCATCTT
The DNA here is from genome assembly GCA_044349095.1 of Aquirufa sp. Lineage (GTDB taxonomy): Bacteria > Bacteroidota > Bacteroidia > Cytophagales > Spirosomataceae > Aquirufa. The sequence continues at coordinate 11,132 of JBIKRO010000085.1, forward strand.
CGACTTAGGTAAATCGACCGTCGACGCAAGACCAGGAATCTTGTATTGATCCACAAAACCCTTTCCATTCCAGGTATATTTTGTTCTTTGGACATCCACTGAAAACTTTCCTGTTTCCTCCAAATAACGCTTCATCATATAGGTTACTTTGGCCCATTGGTCATGATTATTTTGACCGTCGACAATCAAGGTCTTAATGATTTTAGCCTTTGCATTTTTCGGAGGATTTGCAAACCCAACAAAAGAGCTTGTTGCTAAAAAGGCAATGAATAAAAGGACGA
>JBIKRO010000002.1:0-116102 GCA_044349095.1 Aquirufa sp.
CCAAGTAAAACCGCCTCCAAAGGCTGCTAAAATTAAATTATCTCCTTTTTTTAATTGATTTTCATAATCCCAAAGACACAAAGGTATCGTGGCCGCGGTCGTATTGCCATATTTTTGAATATTTAACATCACCTTCTCTTCTCCAATATTCATTCGACTCGCCGTAGCGTCAATGATTCGTTTGTTGGCCTGATGAGGAACTAAAAAACGAACGTCTTCACCGGTCAATTGATTTCTTTCCATGATTTCGGCAGAAATGTCTGCCATGCGAGTCACCGCAAATTTGAAGACCGACTGGCCTTCTTGGCGTATGTAATGCAATTTTTGATCAATGGTTTCATGCGTCGGCGGATAGGCACTGCCGCCTCCTTTTTGCATTAAACTTTCACAACCTTCTCCATCAGACTTCAAAATAAAATCTTGAACGCCTACACCTTCTTCGTTGGGTTCCAACAAAACCGCTCCGGCACCATCGCCAAATAAAATACAAGTAGTTCGATCCGTGTAATCTACGATGGCAGACATTTTATCCGCTCCCACCACAATTACTTTTTTATATCTACCTGATTCAATAAATACAGTACCCGTAGCCAAAGCATTTAAAAAGCCTGAACAGGCCGCTGCTAAATCAAATGAAGCAGTCTCTCGGATGCCCACTGCTTTACAAATCAAATTGGATGCAGAAGGGAAAAAATAATCCGGGGTAACGGTCGCACAAATAACCAAATCGATTTCCTCAGGCTTAGTATTTGTTTTGGCCAATAAGTCTGAAACTGCTTTGGCAGCCATCACAGAAGTCCCTTGTCCTTCTCCTTTTAAAATTCGCCTTTCTTTAATTCCTGTTCTAGAAGTAATCCACTCGTCATTGGTTTCTACTAACTTTTCTAATTCTTCATTGGTCAGCACATACTCGGGAACATATCCTGAAACTCCTGTAATGGCTGCACTAATTTTATTTTGCATGGTTCTCTTCGACCTCCTATGTGGTTTGTTATTTTTCCTCAAATTCTGCCTTAATTTTTTGGCATACATTTGAGTCAACGACTGATTTACAAAGCTTAATCATATTTTTAATCGCCTTGGGGCTTGATGCTCCGTGGGCTATAATTACATTTCCATTGATGCCTATAATGGGGCTTCCTCCATAATTTTCATAATTGGTATTCTCAACAAATTCATTCATCATCCCCTGCTCCTTCATGATGTTGTAAATAGACTCACCCATTTTTAAGACTATATTTCCGGTAAATCCATCAGTAACAATCACATCAGCCTTGTTACGAAATAAATCTTTTCCTTCTATATTTCCTATAAAATTAATGTGAGAATTTTCTTTTAATAAGGCATGCGTGCCCTGAGCCAAGATGCTCCCTTTTTGTTCCTCTTCGCCAATATTCATCAAACCTACGCGAGGATTTGATTTTCCTGTTGTTGATTCAAAATAAATGGAGCCTAATTCCGCCCATTGCGCTAACATCTCAGGTTTGCAATCCGCATTAGCGCCGATGTCTAACATAATCGCGTAATGGCCATCGACCTGTGGTACAAAACCTGCTATGGCCGGCCTCTGAATACCATTGATTGTTTTAACTGAAAATAGCGATCCCACCATCATAGCCCCTGTATTTCCTGCTGAGGCAAATACATCTGCTTTTCCCTCTTTTAAAAGAGAAAACCCAATGCCGATGCTGGAATTGGGTTTTTGACTTAATGCTTTCGTAGGATGTTCTCCCATTTCAATGACCTCATCCGCATGAATTACGCGAACCTGTGTACTTGAGAAATTTCGAGATTTAAATAAGGAATTAATGACGTCTTCTGGTCCTATGGCTAATATAGTCTCATTGTAGGTCAACAAATTAATTGATTCTATTATACCATCAATCACTGCCTCCGGAGCATAATCTCCTCCCATCACGTCGATTGCTATATTCATCTATTTTGTTTTAAATACTAAAATCGTAGTGCAAAAATAGTATTTATTTTAGTCAAAAAATAGCATTTTAACGGGATATTTTCGCATTTGCGAAAATACCTTGGTTTGTTGGCAACTGATTATGCTTTTCCAGTATAACCTTCTACAATCATTTTGCCTTTGTAGTATAAGTTACCCTCATGAGCATGCGCACGATGAAATAAATGTGTTTCGCCTGTTTGGCTATCCACCGCTAATTGCCTTGGTGTACCAAAGTCATGCGCTCTTCTCGTATCACGTCTTGTCTTAGAAATTTTTCTTTTAGGATGTGCCATTGTATTGTTCTTTAATTATTGTCTTTTAAATTTTTTAATGCGGCCCAACGTGGGTCCATGTCTTCTTCTGCTTTTTCAGTTGAGTTATTGTCCAAAACTTTTTCGGTCGAATAAATAAACTGATTTCCTTCTAAGGCTTCCGCCTCATGGATATATCGCGGATGTAATTTTTTCATAGGTACTTGTAACGCTATGAAATCAAACAAATCCTGCGATAAATCTAATTTGGGAGATTTCCTGTCGATTAAAAACAAGTTATTCCCCATTTCCTCTGAGTGATCTGAATACTTATAAATAAGTTTCTCATCTACCTCAAACGGATAATCAAATTCCTCTAGGGATCGATCACAAATCAATCGGATCGAACCTTCAATTTTCAACTCTACTTGAATCATGGTAGCCGACTTATTAAGTTCTACTACTGATCTGAATTGCCCTTTTTCAACCCATTCCTGTTCAAAAGCTTGGAAGAAATCATCCGCCCCTTCGAAGGTATATCGATACGATTTATCTTCTAACGAAAGTATGGGTATCTGATATGCGTCTAAAACTTTCATTTCCAAAGGTGGATAAAAAAAGGAATGCAAAATTAGGCAAATTTTATTAAAGAGCAAATGATCAAATAACAATTTCGTAAAATCTTACGACCTTTGTCGGCATGAGTCCAAGGAATAAGGTTGTCATTTATTATTTATCGGGGTTAATCTTTTTTGAAGCCGTGGTTTTGACCTATATTTTTTCATTGGATCGCATGGGTCAAATGAGTCTTATTAATTCATTTCACTCTCTTTGGGCCGATCTTTTTTTTAAAATAATTACTTCGGGAGCGGAAATAACGATCCCGATTTTGTTTTTGGGATATCTGATTTGGAAAAAAAGCGATTTATTAAAGCCTTATTTGATTTCCTATATTTTTTCAACTGTTCTTGTACAATTTCTGAAATTAGTCGTTTTTAAAGACGCGCTTCGGCCGCTTTCCTATTTTAAGGGTCAGGCACATGCGTGGCATTTGGTACAAAATCTTTTGATCAGTGAATATAACAGTATGCCTTCGGGTCACACTTCAGCTGCCTGGTTTATGTGTTTTTGGATCTCGTTGGCGGCCAATAAACCATGGATCACCCTATTAATGGTTTTTTATGCCATTTTAGTGGCTTATTCAAGGGTTTATTTATTTCAACATTTTCCAGTGGATACCGCTGCGGGGGCTATGATTGGCACTGGAGTTTCGCTTTTAGTCTATTACTTGAATGTCTCAAAATCTGATTTAAAATGATTTCATATTGTAAGCGTTATCCTTATTTATGTTGGATTTTTTTAGGAAGTATATTTTATTTGCCCAATTTAGGTGCCTCACATCTTTTTGATTGGGATGAAATAAATTTTGCGGAGTCGGCCCGTGAAATGTTAGTCAGCCAAGATTTTTTAAGTGTTCAAATTAATTTTTTGCCCTTTTGGGAAAAGCCTCCTTTATTCATTTGGTTGCAAGCATTAAGTTTTATGTTCTTTGGCACTTTTACGGAAAATGCCTGGACAACTATGGAATTTGCCGCTCGTTTTCCGAATGCAATCGTTGGAATTTCAACGCTGTTGATCATTTTTAAGATCGGTAAAAAGTATTTTTCTGATAATTTTGGGCACCTTTGGGCTTTTTCTTACTTAGCGGCGATTACCCCACATGTATATGCAAGTTCGGGGATTATTGACCCGCTGTTCAACTTATTTATATTTTTAGGTATCTACTATTTTGCTGAGTTTTATGCCGATTCTTCTCGAGTTAAAAACGCTATTTTAGCTGGGGTGATGATTGGATTAGGGATGCTGACGAAAGGGCCTGTGGCCTTGTTACTATGGGGCTTAACTTTATTGGTTTTCGGCATCATCCATAGAAAGGAAGTAATGCCTCGTTTTTTCACGTTGTTAAAAGCGGCGATTTTGTCCGCCACTATAGCTTGTTTATTTTTTGTTTCCTGGTATGGATTGATCGCAATGAAATTTGGAATGGGAATTATCGAGGATTTTTTTGCGTATCAGATTCGACTTTTGACTACCGGGGATGCTGGTCATGGCCAACCGTTTTATTACCATGCCCTGGTTTTATTGTTGGGCTGCTTCCCTATTTCTATTTTAGCATTGAATCGTATATTTGTCAAAAAAGATTCAACGGCTTTCGCCTCCTGGATGAAAGTTCTTTTTTGGGTGGTTTTGATTTTGTTTAGTTTGGTCAAAACGAAGATTGTTCATTATTCATCCATGTGCTGGTTGCCAATCACCTTTTTTTCGGCTCACGTATTAAATGCTTGGCATGAAGGCGATGTGCCTTTGAACCGTTTTAAAATGATTCTTTTTGTTGTGGTTGGCTTGTTGTTAGGTCTTATTTTTACCTTAGTGCCTTTAATCGGAGAAAATCCAAACGTCTTTTTGCCCTACATTCAGGATGGGTTTGTTCGAGGGAATTTGCAATCGCCTGTGGCTTGGGATGGATTTGAAAAATGGATCGGAGTGATTTGGTCGGCGCTCATTATCTATTCCGTTTGGGGTAAAAATGGACTCAGTTTTCAGAGGTTTTTAATATGTATGACAATCAGCACATGTTTAATTTTTGCATATTCGAGGTATGTCGTACCGAAGATCGAGGGCTATACACAGGCTACACCTATTGATTTTTACATTGCTAAATCAGGCCAGAAAGTGTATGTTGAGACCGTAGGGTTCAAGTCATTTGCTCACTTACTGTATTTTCAAAAGCAAGCGGGAAGTCCGACGAGCGAGGAATTAATGAATCGATCCTCGGTGGACCGACCCTCATTTTTTGTGATGAAGTCTGATGCCGAGGATCGATTTAAATACCATCCCAATTTGATTTTAATCAATGAGGAGAATGGTTTTCTGTTCTATAAACACAGATAATTAATTTTTCAATTCTTTTTCCGAGAAGAAAAATGCGGCTTCTAACGCTGCGTTTTCATTTGAGTCCGAACCATGAATGGCATTGGCCTCAATGGATTTTGCAAATCGCTGGCGAATGGTTCCTTCGGCAGCATTGGCTGGGTTCGTTGCGCCGATCAATGTGCGGAAATCTTCCATCGCGTTCTCTTTTTCTAAGACCATTGGAATAATGTCACCTGAAGACATATAATCGCAAAGACTTTGGAAAAAAGGCCTTTCCTTGTGTACCTCGTAAAATTTACCAGCTTCCTGTGGGCTTAATTTGATTTTTTTAAGGGCGATGATTTTAAATCCGGCTTCCTCAATTTGTTGAATGATGGGGCCCGAAAAGCCATCTGAAACGGCATCGGGTTTAATCATGGTAAAGGTTCTATTTGTGGGCATGTGTAAATTTTTTTACAAATTTATCTCTAACTTTGCGAATGCCCAAATTTATTTATGGCAGTAAATATTCATATGTCTTCCATTTCTGCTTTACAATCAAAATTAGTTCCAGGTCAAAAGGCGGTTATTACGACTCATTTTAATCCAGATTCGGATGCGATTGGCTCAAGCCTTGCTTGGCAACAATATTTGACCTTAAAAGGGCTAGATGCCCAGGTGATTGTACCTTCTGCAGTAGCTCAAAATCTTCAGTGGATGCCAGGTGCTTCAGCTATTTTAAATGCTGAAAATCCAGTGCATAAAGTGCAAGTTGGCCCCTTAATTGACCAAGCGGATTGGATATTTTGTTTGGATTTCTCTGGTTTACAGCGACTTCATCATGTATCTCCTCTGGTCAAACATGCGCGAGGAACGAAAGTAGTGATCGATCATCATTTAGATCCAGAGGATTTTGCTGATTATTATTACCATCGAACAATCGCTGCGTCAACGTGTGAATTAATTTATGATTTGATTGTTGAGTGGGGCGATGAGGAATTAATAAGTGAAGACATGGGCTCTTGCTTGTATTCTGGCATTATGACGGATACGGGCAGTTTTAGGCATCCCAATACGACGGCTCACGTACACGAGGTGGTCGCCAAATTGATCACATTGGGTGTTAATACTAATGCGATTCACCGAAAGATTTTTGATTCAGCTTCTATAGACCGATTAAAATTTTTAGGCCATATTTTAGCTAATCGATTGGAATATTTATCGGAGTATCATTTGGCATTAATGTGGATTACGGAGGAGGATTTAGTCCAATTTAATTCTCAAGCAGGTGATACCGAGGGTATTGTAAATTATGGATTGCAGATCGCTGGGGCCATTTGGGCCATATTGTTGATTGCAAGACCGGATGGAATTAAATTATCTTTTCGGTCGATCGAACCTTTTGCCGTGAACACATTTGCGTCCACTTATTTTGAGGGAGGTGGTCATAAAAATGCCTCCGGTGGTCGATTTTCTGGCGGATCTTTAACACAAGCGAGGGAAAAATTGCAAGAAGTATTACCTTTGTACCTTTCAGAAATAAATCGAGTAAAAAAATTATAAAGAAACTAAACAAATTTTTCATCGGACTACGGTCAAAACACCACAATCATGCGTAAACAAATAGGTTTAATTTTTTCAGCAGCGCTATTATTGACTGCTTGTAATAAGAACAAAGTAGAGATAATCGACGGAGTAAAAATTCAAATGCATAGCCATGATGATGCCGCAAAGAAATTAAAAGAAGGCGATATCATTACGTTTAACTTAGTGATTAAAAATGGCGCTGATTCTGTTTTGCAGGATACTAAAAAAGATGGCCAACCAGGAAAAGGGATGATTCAAGCACCATCAAACGCGCCAGGATCATTTAAAGGATCTTTTGAAAATGGATTGCGATTATTAGCTTTAGGTGATAGCGCAACGATATTAGTGCCGATTGACAGTTTGACAAAGGCCGTTCAATCTCCATTACCTCCATTCTTGAAGCCTGGTACTGATTTAAAGTACACCGTAAAAATATTGAAAGTTCAGTCTCGTGCTGAATTTGAGAAGGATATGGAGAAAGAGGCGGCTAAAGCGAAGCAAGATGCGGCTAAGGATATTGCGTTGCAACCTAAAATGATTGCTGATTATATAGCAAAAACAGGTAAGTCATTTTCGACTTCGGCTGCAGGATTGCATTATTCAATTGAAAAGCCAGGTGCTGGAGCTTCTCCGAAAATGGGTGAGACATGGGTGGTCAACTACCGTGGTACGTTTTTAAACGGAAAAGAATTTGACAAAGGAAATGCAGCTGAAATGCCAGTTGGCCAAATGATCCCTGGATTTAATGAGGCTTTAACTTTATTAAAAGCGGGTGGTAAAGGTACATTTGTGATTCCGTCTACTATCGGATATGGCGAGCAAGCACGTGGTCCAATTCCAGCCAATTCAGTATTAGTTTTTGAAGTAGAAGTGTTGTCTAAGAAATAAGAAATATGAGAAATTTGGTGAAGCAGTTTTTAGCGATGGTATTTGTGGGTTCTATATTGACTTCTTGTTTGTCAAATGTTGAGTTGGCAGACGAAGTGAAAGCAAAGGAGAATCAGACACAAATACTGTCGTACTTCTCCAAGTTAAATCAAACTCCCATTGCCATGGAGAATGGGGCCTATTATTTTCTCACAAAGTCAAATCCAAGTGGAGAATTAGCAACGAGAGGAGATACCTTGTTGATTCATTATGAATTAGCTAATCTAGTAACAGGAAAGGTGTTGGATAGTACGAATCGTAAAACTAACTCTCCTTTAACGTATCAATATGGTTTCTTGAACCCCATATTCACTCGATTAATGGCAAATTTACGGGATGAAGAGCAGGCTGTGATGGCTTTGCCAGGTACTTCCCAATCTTTTGAGGGATTGCCCGCATATACTCCTTTGAAAGTAACCATTAAAAGTTATTCTGTTCGGAGCCAGAGTGATCAAATAAATGCATTTATTGCAAAAAAAGGCTATAAAGTTACGACTACAGAAACCGATGGATTGCGTTATATCCAATTGGCACCCGGAACGGGAGACATTCCAGCCACTGGTAAAGTAGTCAAATTAAAGTACACGGGGCGGTTTTTAAATGGCTTTGCTTTCGACGGAAATATGGCTCGCACGGATAGTTTTTCGGTAACTGTAGGGGGAACTCAAACGGTTGTTGGGTTCCAAAAAGGCATTGAAAAGATGCGTTTGGGGGGAAAGGCGATAGTTATTTTTCCTTCTACCATCGGATACGGAGAAAAAGGTTCAGGAACAAGTATTCCAGGATTTACGCCATTAATGTTTGAGATTTATATTGCCAAAATTGAATAGTATAATGAAATATTTAGTTAACCTTTTTATCTGTCTTTCGCTATTCGGCGGAATGTCAAGCTGCAAACTTGAAGAAATAAACCAAACAGAATCTGATAACCAGAAGGAGATCGAAGGTTACATGAGTCGGTCAAATTTAAAGCTTCAAAAGTCTCCGGAGGGGATGTATTATTCAATAAATACAGCTAACTCTACAGGTAAACAGGCATTTAATGCGGATTTAATCAAGTTTTATTATAAAATGACTTTGTTGGATGGGACTAAAATAGACTCTACGGCGAAGACTTTGGGCCAACTAAAAGGCATGGTTTGGGGATCAAATTCAAGTATTTTAAATTTGCCCATGTCCTTTTTGAAGGAGGGAGATTCCGGAATTTTTATATTGCCATCAGCCCTTGCTTTTGGAGGTAATTCTTACACCGATATACCTGCATTTTCGGTGATTAAATTAGAGATTGACGTGGTTTCGATTCGTACAGAGGCGGAGCAATTGAAAGATTTCCAAACCTTGTACAAGATAACAAGTCCGGAAATATTTCCTTCCGGATTGATATTTAAAAAGTTGGTCGAGAATCCCAAAGGAGCAGCTATTTCAGGAGGCCAATCGGTAAAAGTAAATTACACTGGTCGATTAAGTTACGGCAATCTGAAGTATGATGCAGCTATGAAGGTAATTTATGATACAGCTTTTGATTCAGGAACATTTACCTACGTCTCTGGTACAGGAGGTGTAATTGCTGGATTTGATGAGGGAATTTTAAAAATGAGGGTAGGTGAGAAAGCTGCTTTGATTATACCCTCGAAAATTGGTTACGGGGCGAATGGCAATCCCCCGACTATTCCCCCTAATTCTCCACTATATTTTGAAGTTGAGGTGGTGGGTGTCCTATAATGATCGAATTATATTTAGCTACTCAAAACAAACATAAAATTGAAGAGCTTTCGGCTCTTTTGGGAAGCCATTTCCTAATTAAATCCATATCCGAGTTGGGTGTTATAGACGACATCCCTGAAACAGGTAAGACGTTAGCTGAAAATTCCAGGCAGAAGGCTCAGTTTATCGCAGATCGATTTGGGGTGACTTGTCTTTCGGACGATTCAGGACTTGAAGTCGATTGCTTAGGAGGTTTACCAGGTGTTTATTCAGCACGATTTGCTGGTGAGCCCAAAAATGATTTAGCTAATTCTATGAAATTGTTAGTTGACATGAGTCAATACGCTGATCGATCAGCCCGTTTTGTCACGGTCTTGACTTTTCATCAGAATGGCCAATTTCGTCAATTTGAGGGAGAAATTAGAGGAGAAATTGTGTTGAGCCCGAGGGGTAGTTATGGATTTGGGTATGATCCTTTGTTCCAACCAGAAAATGAATCAAGGACGTTTGCTGAAATGACGCTTTCAGAGAAGAACCTCATCGCTCATCGAGCACGTGCATTGCATAAATTTAAAACTTTTGCCGACGAAAGTTTAAAATTTGTCGACGAATAACATTTTTTTCACAATACTTTGTATTTTTGTTTCCTTCCTTTTTTTCAGAAGAATTTTTGAATAAAAGGGAAAAATTTTGCTTTTAAATTTAGCGAACCCTATTAATAAGTTTTGAAAAAAAGTGTTCTTGGTGCTATTTTAGCGCTTTTTCTAGTTCTTCTTTCATTTGAATCACTTCTAGCACAATATCAAATCAAGGGTATTGTTCGTGATGCGAGCAATGGGGACCCTGTTCCTTTTGCCTCCGTAGGCATTTTGGGGGTGAATGCAGGCACAAGTACTAATTTTCAAGGGGAGTATATCCTGAACTCAAAATTTTTATCTGACTCTATTTATGTTTCATTTGTCGGATATAAAAAGAAGATTAAGTACATCGATAAAAAAGTAACATCCCAAGTCGTTGATTTTCAAATTGAGCCTACAAATCGTTCCCTAAATGAAGTTATAGTCTATTCAGGGGAAAATCCGGTGTTTAAAATATTGCGAAATGTTATTAAGAATCGGGAGAGAAATGACCGAAGTAAGTTAACGGCCTATGCCTATGATTCTTACACGAAAATGGAGCTAGATGTGGACAATATTTCGGATAAGTTCAAGGAGAGGAAGGTGATGAAGGATATCCAAGAGGCAGTTAAAAAATTTGAAAAGATTTCAGGGGATGATGGTAAATTGGTTATTCCGACATTCATCTCTGAGTCTTTAAGTAAATTTTATTATAGGGATTCACCACAAAGGAAAAAGGAACTCATTTTAAAGACGAACATCAAAGGGGTTGGCGTAAAGGAGGGTAGCTTTATTTCTCAATTGGTCGGTGGAAATTTAATGGCCAATTATAATTTTTATCAAAATTACATTGGATTTTTCGGGAAGGATTTTGCAAGTCCCATTGGCGACAGTTGGAGAGCAAATTATAAATATTACTTAGTAGACACGGTGAAAGTCGAAGGGAAGGTTTGTTATCAAATTGATTATGAGCCTAAAAATCCCATGGATTTAGTATTTACGGGCCAGGTTTGGGTTGACACCACTAATTTTGCCTTAGTTCAAATAGATGCTTCTGTAGACAAACAGGCAAACCTTAATTTCATTGATAAGATTAAAATTTCTCAGGAATTAGAGCAAACGGCTTCTGGGGTCTGGCTACCTGCCAAGACTCGGTTTTTGATTGATTTAGAAGAAATCACGAAGGGCTCAGCTGGAATGCTTTTGAAGATGTATATCTCTAACAAAGATTTTGTAGTAAATGAACCCAAGCCGTTAGCGTTTTATGATTTGGCATCAGAGGTGGCTGAGGATGCAAAAGAACCAGATCCAAATTTTTGGAAGAATGCACGTTTTGAACCATTAAGCGCTCAGGATTTGTTGGCATCCTCCTTGATTGATTCAGTGAGAAACTTGCCGGTGGTTAAAACCTATGTTGAAATTGCCGAAATTGTTTTTAGTGGATTTAGGCGTTTTAATGATATTGAAGTAGGTCCCTACATTACCAGTTTAGCCATTAATCGTTTGGAAGGGGCGCGGTTTCGATTAGGCTTCAGAACCAATGCAAATTTCGATAAAAACTGGATTTTAAGAGGAAATGTAGGTTTTGGAACCAAAGATTTGGTGTTAAAATATTCGGGGGAGGTAAACTATTTATTTTCAAAGAAAAAATGGACGATGGCCGGATTGCGGCACTCGTATGACATCGAAAGGGTTGGTTTAACTCCGGAATTGATTGGCGATAATAAATTATTTTACGCGTTTACTCGTTGGGGTGCGTTCTCAGGCGCATTCTATCGCCGTGAAACCGAAGCTTTTTTTACGACAGAGCCTACCAAAGGAATTAGCTTTTCAGTTTCGGCTAATACGAGGTCCTTTGACCCTTTATTCCGATTTCAATACCGACTAAACCCTGAGATGGGGGTAAATTCACCCGTACAAGATTATTATCAAGATTCATTCATCACATTGGAGGCCAGATTTGCCAAAAATGAGACGTTTATTATGAATGGGAATGAGAAAGTCACTTTGTCAACCAAGAGAATTCCCGTGATTACTTTTAAATATCAAAGGGGCATCAAAGGATTTTTAGGAGGAAATTTTGATTATGAACGATTTACTTTAAAAGCACATCAATCTTTTCGATTAGGTAAAATAGGTCGTTCTGATTATACCATGATGGCGGGTTATACACCGTCAAATTTACCTGCACCTCTTTTATTTCCACATTTGGGAAATGAGACATTGTTCTTCGTAAGAAGCGCATTTTCCACGATGAATTATTTTGAATTTGTGAGTGATCAGTATGTTTCCTTGCAGTATAATCACAATTTTGATGGCTTGTTATTTAACCGCATTCCCTTAATAAAAAAACTGAAGTGGCGTTTTATTGCAAGTTCAAACATAGTGGTAGGCAGTCAGCGAAACTCTAATAAAGAGATTATGAAGAATGTCAATAACCCATTGAAATCTAAGTTTTTAGATCAATATGCTTTTGATGCGCTTGAGCCAGGAAAACCATATGTGGAGGCGGGGTATGGGATTGATAATATTTTTAGGATTTTCCGCATTCAGGCTTTTCACCGACTTAGCTACTTGAACCACGGAGTTCCACAGACTTTCAGGTTAATGGCCTCCATCAATGTTTCATTTTAGTTGAAATTAGAATAAATTAAAGATTGAAATTTAAACATTTCAAGAATGTTTTATAAGCATTTGATTTCTGAAGGTTAGCAGTCTATATTTGACCTCTACCCAGAGGTAGATTTTGAAATTAATTATGGTATTAATCATTTTTGGTCTTTCTGTTGTGAGTTATCTTCTTGGTTCTATTCCTACTGCTATCTGGTATGGAGAAACGTATCACGGGATTGATATTCGTAAACATGGGAGTGGAAATGCGGGCGCAACAAATACTTTTCGAGTATTAGGCAAAAAAGCAGGATCCTTTGTTTTGTTTGTGGACGCACTCAAAGGATTTATTGCCACAGGTCTCTCCGCTGTTTTATTTTACTTCCATTTAATTGATTGGCAAACTTGTGTGACCTTAAAAATACTTTTCGGTTTTTTAGCCATTATAGGTCACTTGCTACCTGTGTTTTGCGATTTTAAGGGAGGAAAAGGAGTTGCTACCACCTTAGGCATGGTATTAGCATTACACCCGCAAGCAGCCATCGTGGGTATTTGTGTTTTTTTAATCGTCTTTGCCATTTCAAAATACGTTTCGTTGGGTTCTATCATTGCGTCCATCGTATTTTCATTATTGTTGATTTTTGGGGTATTTGGGCAGGAAATTCCTTTGCTAATCTATTTTGGGCTATTCATCGCCTGCCTAGTCATTTTCACGCACCGAGGAAATATCTTACGTATTTTTCAAGGGACCGAAAATCGCATGTACCTAATCCCACGTAAAAAGCGTTCGTAAACATTATTTTTTTATATTTGTATAGCTACACTTTAGCAATTAGAATCAAATATGAAAGAAACACAAGCGTATATATCCGCCCATCAAGATCGATTTTTAACTGAATTATTAGAATTTTTGCGCATTCCCTCTATTTCTGCTGATCCTTCAAATGCTGGATCGGTTAGGCAAGCCGCAGAATGGATGGCCGAAAACCTCAAAAAAGCAGGTGTTGACCATGTTCGCCTAGAGGAAACAGCGGGTTTTCCCATTGTTTATGGAGAGAAAATGGTGGATGCTCAGGCGCCAACCGTCTTAGTTTATGGGCATTATGATGTTCAACCCGCCGATCCATTAGAGTTATGGGATAATCCTCCTTTTGACCCAATCATTAAAAATGAGGTTATTTATGCCCGTGGTTCATGTGACGACAAGGGTCAGGTCTTTATGCATGTAAAAGCTTTTGAAGCTATGTATGCGACAGGTGAATTAACCTGCAACGTTAAATTTATGATTGAAGGGGAGGAGGAAATTGGCTCAAACAATTTATCCACTTTCGTCTGTGCAAATAAAGAGTTATTAAAGGCAGATGTTATTTTAATTTCAGATACGGCTATCATTGCGAATGATACGCCATCCATCGACGTAGGTTTGCGGGGACTTAGTTATATGGAAGTGGCCGTACAAGGGCCTAATCGAGATTTACACTCTGGCGTATATGGAGGAGCGGTAGCTAATCCCATTAATATTTTATGTGAAATGATTTCATCCATGCACGATGAATTTAATCGCATTACCATCCCAGGTTTTTACGATGGGGTGTTGGACGTTAGTGCAGCTGATCGCGCTGCCATGGCACAAACGCCTTTTGACTTAGAAGCATATCAAAATGATTTAGGCATTCATGCTGTCCATGGGGAAAAAGGTTTTTCAACGATTGAACGGGCCTCGATTAGACCTACATTAGACGTCAATGGTATTTGGGGTGGATATACTGGCGAGGGAGCAAAGACTGTTTTGCCTTCCATGGCCTATGCGAAAATTTCCATGAGGTTAGTTCCGAATCAATCTTCTGAGCATATTACTAAACTATTTACCGACTATTTTATATCTGCAGCTCCTAAAGGAGTTCAAGTGACCGTTACCCCCCATCATGGCGGTGAGGCGTATTTAATGCCGACGGATAGCATTGCATTCCAAGCAGCATCCGAGGCTTTGGCGAAGACTTTTGGAAAAGAGCCAGTGCCAACGCGCGGTGGCGGGAGTATTCCCATTGTAGCTTTATTCGAAAAGGAGTTGGGAATCAAATCTATATTAATGGGTTTTGGTCTCGATTCCGATGCCATCCATTCTCCAAATGAGCATTATGGCTTATTTAATTTTTATAAGGGAATCGAAACCATTCCGTATTTTTTCTCAAATTATAACGAATTATACCAACAATAATGGCCGAAAATCTAACCTTATTGGCAACCGAATCTGCTTCTCAATATGAAAATTTAGAGCAACAGAGTGTTGAAACGTTACTCCGACAAATGAACGCGGAAGATAAAACGGTCGCTCATTCAGTCGAAAAAGTAATTCCAGCCATCGAGGCACTGGTGAATCAAATTGTTCCTCGAATGAAACAAGGTGGACGCTTATTTTATATTGGTGCTGGAACTTCTGGCCGACTAGGCGTTGTGGATGCTTCGGAATGTCCGCCAACCTATGGCGTGGCTTTTGACCGGGTGATTGGATTAATCGCCGGTGGGGATGGGGCAATAAGAAAGGCCGTTGAGAATGCCGAAGATGATGAAAAACAGGCTTGGTTAGACATGGAAGCCTATGGAATAGGTGCCTTAGATACGGTCATTGGCATTGCAGCTTCTGGAAGAACTCCCTATGTAGTAGGCGGATTGCGCGCAGCAAACGAGCGCGGAATTCTCACAGGTTGCATTGTGTGTAATGCGGGAGGTGTTGTGGCCAAAGAAGCTAAATATCCGATTGAAGTGATTGTGGGACCTGAATTTGTCACGGGAAGTACACGCATGAAATCAGGAACGGCACAGAAATTGGTCTTAAATATGATCTCGACTTCGGTGATGATCCAACTGGGACATGTACGGGGGAATAAGATGGTCGACATGCAATTAAGTAATCATAAATTAGTTTTAAGGGCGATTATGATGGTCCGCGAAGCGACTGGAATCAGCGAAGAGATGGCTGCGGATTTATTAGAAAAGCATGGAAGTGTAAGAAATGCAATTGATTCATTAAAAAAGGCGTGATTCAGGGCAGTTTTTTAATGAGAATTCCCTTAATTTGTGAATCCAATTTTTAAGTTTATATTTTTACCTATTAATATTAATTTTTTATGAAAACGATATCTAAGTTAATTTTTACAGCAGTATTGAGTTTTTCAGCCTTGAGTTTTCAAGCTAAAGCTGAAGATTTTCCGGAAGCAATTAAGCCTTTGATGCAAAAGTATACTTGTTTTGCTTGTCACAAAGTAGATACAAGATTAGTAGGACCTGCTTACCAAGATGTGGCTAAGAAGAAATACAGTGTGGATAAAATAGTTGCACTGATCGCAAAACCTCAACCTAGTAATTGGCCTGGTTACCCTCCAATGGCTCCTATGACAAATGTTCCAAAGGACGATGCCATCAAAATAGCAAAATGGATTAATTCATTGAGATAAAAAAAATCCCGGTTTAGGCCGGGATTTTTTTTGATTATTTTTTAGCTGGGGCTTTTTTGGCTGCCGGCTTTTTTTCTGCCTTGGGTTTTTCTAGATCTTCTTTCACCGGTTTAGATTCCTTAGCGACCTTTTTAGGAAAAAGTTCAGGAACATGCGTGAATAAAATTAGATACCAGTTTAAGATTTTTTTGATGTCGGATGCGAATACCCGATCAGCATCATAATTAGGAACTACCGTAGATATTACGCCATATAGTTCTAAATCAGTTGATTTTCGAGGCTCTATCGGCAATACGCCATTAAACATCTCATGTATTTTCAAGAACAACTCCGCCAAAGGCATGGTGCTATCTTGGTGATCATCTAAATAAAGAGAAATGTCTTTTAGTACCGAAATTCTGGTTTGGCCACTGACCACTGATTTTTGTTTTGCCGCATCTAATGTCTCGACGATAACTCCAGTTCTTGTTGGCTTTAACACTTTAAATAATCCTGGTTTACCAGAGATGTGGGCAACTTCGTTCAATAATTCCATGAATATGTTTAATAATTCGACTGCAAAATTAGTACTATTTCCCTACTTTGTAAGGTGATGTTTGAATTAATTGCTCTATATTTTTCATTATATCTTCTCGGCCTACATGTTTTTCAGCGGAGGTGATAAATATAGTTGGCAATGTTTCCCAAGATTCTAACAAATAATTTTTATATAATTCAACGCTATCACCCACCTGCTTTTGTGAAAGTTTATCTGCCTTCGTAAAAACGATATGGAAAGGAACTTGCTCGATCACCATTCGGTTCATGAACTCGATGTCTACAATTTGAGGTTTGATGCGAATGTCAATCAATACGAAAAGGCATGTTAAATTTTCCCGATGTAGTAAATAATCAAAAATCATTTTTTCGAAATCCCTTCTCTTCTCTTTGCTTACTTTGGCGTATCCATAGCCTGGTAAATCGACCAAATACCATTTTTCATTAATCATGAAGTGGTTGATCAATTGAGTTTTTCCTGGAGTTTGAGAGGTCTTTGCCAAACCTTTATGAAAGGTCAATGAATTAATCAACGAAGACTTTCCCACATTAGACCGGCCAATAAATGCAAATTCAGGGAATCTAGCCGGAGGACTTTTTGTAAAATCGGTATTGCTTGTAATGAATCGGGCGATAATCGGTGCTGCAGCCATGAGGGAAATGTTAGTTTGCAAAGGTAAAGGAAAAAATAGGTAATAGGTAAGAGGTATTAAGTAATAGGTAATAAAAAGAGGTAATAAGTAATACCTATTACCTCTTACCTAATTTACCTCTTACCTAAATTCCTCTTGTTACCTAAAACCTATTACCTAATACCTATTACCTCTTACCTAATTTACCTAATACCTAAATTTTCTCTACCTTTGTACCTTCAAAATGGAAAATTTACAAAACGATTTAATCATTCGTGCCGCGTTAGGCCAACCCGTTGAACGTGTACCCGTTTGGGTGATGCGTCAAGCAGGTCGAATTTTGCCTGAATACCGTGAGGTTAGAGCAAAAGCTGGGTCCTTCATCGCCTTGGCTACGAATCCAGAAATGGCGGCAGAAGTTACCCTACAACCTGTAGATAGGTTTGGTGTAGATGCAGCGATTATTTTTTCAGACATTTTAGTGGTTCCTGAGGCCATGGGCTTGCCTTATTTGATGGAAGAGCAAAAAGGCCCTGTATTTCCTGAGGTGATTCGTTCGCAGGCCGACTTAGCCAAGATTCGTCTAGCGAATCCCGAAGAAGATTTGAAATATGTCCTAGATGCGATTAAAATTGTCAAAAAAGAATTGGCTGGACGCGTTCCTTTAATCGGTTTCGCTGGAGCACCCTTTACTATTTTCTGTTACATGGTGGAGGGGAAAGGTTCAAAAACTTTTTCACAAGCAAAAAAAATGCTTTACGCCGAACCGGCTTTAGCACATGCGCTATTGCAAAAAATTACCGATTCTACGATTGCCTATTTAAAAGCTCAGGTTGGTGCTGGAGCTAATTTATTACAGATATTTGATTCTTGGGCGGGCATTCTATCGCCTTCACAATACAGTGCATTTTCAATTCCTTATTTAAAGCAGATCTGTGATGCCATACAAGATGTCCCACTCACTTTATTTGCCAAAGGGGCATTTTTCGCTAGAGCCGAAATGGCCCAATTGGATTGTCAGACCATTGGCTTGGACTGGAATATGGACATTGCGGAATCGCGCGCACTTGTAGGATCTCATAAAACCTTGCAAGGCAATTTAGATCCTTGTGTTTTATATGGGGATTTTAAAACGGTAGAAGCTGAGACCAAGGAGATGTTGAAGGCTTTTGGGGGCCAACGATACATCGCGAATTTAGGCCATGGCGTTTATCCAGATATTCATCCAGATAAGGTACAATGTTTTGTAGATACGGTTCAAGGGTACCAAGGATAAAAAAAGCCAACCGATCACGGCTGGCATTTTGTTTCAATCCCCAATAATTTTAAATTGACGATTCAGCAATTATTGTGAAAACTGTTTAAGTTTTCATAATGAGAGCATTAGCTTTCGATTTTTGGGGCTTTTGCCTCTTTAATGCCAGCTTCAAATTGAACATCTAGTCCGTGAGATACGGTTTTAGTATCTTCGTAAACGTCAAATTTTACCGCTTTGCCCCATTTGATGGTGATAAAATGAGCGCCATAGTTCGTATAGGGCTCGCCATTTAGTAAAACACAAGTGGCTTTCCAGCGGACAATAGCAAGGGTATTATTCGGCCCCCCCTTTATTTGAATGTCAGAAATTTCTATCTTCAAGTCTGGTAATACCGTGCCTAAGCGTTCAAACCATTTTTTAAAACTAACCTTGTCATGACGTACACCCCCTAAGGAATGATCACCGGCAAATTTGTGTTCTAGTGTTTCATCTGATACCCCTTTGAGAAGTTCGTCATACTTGTGTTCATTGACATAGGCAAATTGTTGCCTAACCTTTCCTTTGATGATGGAATGATAGGGGTTAAACCCTTGAACGGTAACTGCTGAACCTAAAAATGCCAGCACAGCAATTGAAATGAATAAGTAGTTCATATTTTTTGTGGATTAGTGATAGGCAAAACTACCAGTCTTCTCACTCTTAAAAAATGAACCCAGGTTAAGAAATGCGTTTCCTAATTCTACTTAGAGCTTGAGGGGTAATTCCGATGTAGGAGGCTATATATTTGAGGGGAATTTGTTGCAACAAACGTGGTTCTTCTTTAAATAAATTCAAATAACGGTCTTCCGCAGATTGAGTTAATAAGGATAACTCGCGTTTGGTTTTTTTTATGTAAAGCCCTTCACTGGCATGTCGTCCGATGGTATTACCAATGCTCGTTTTTGAATAAATTTCCTGTAAATCTGCATGGGAAACACTCCATAAAATGGTGTCAGTAATTGCCTCAATTTGATATTCACTGGGTTGCTGAGTCAAAAATGAACTATAGGCACTGAAAAAATTGCCTTCAAATTCAAAACTAAAGGTTAGGTCATTCCACTCTTTCGGAATGCACATCCGGATCATGCCTTTTTCGATAAAAGAAAGGTAATTTTCTATTTTTCCTTGGGCTAGAATAGTTGATTTTTTGGGGAATGCTCGACGAATCAGTTTGGAGGAAAATATTTCCCAATCGGAATCTGACATCGGAACAACACGTTCGAAGTACTTTTTTATTTCATTCATGGCACAAGACCAATTATTTTTAGTGGTATACTTGTATGCATTCTATACTAAATGTTACAACTAAAGGATATAACTGGAATTACAATTTAAAAAAATTATTTCGCCGAATAATTCGGAGCTTCCTTCGAAATGCTCACATCATGTGGATGACTTTCTTTCACACCTGCGGAAGTAATTTTGACAAATTTTGCATCTTGCATTTTTTCAATTGATGCGGCACCGCAATATCCCATACCTGCTTTCAATCCACCGACCATTTGGTATAAAATCTCCGTCACAGAGCCCTTAAATGGTACTCGGCCAACAATTCCCTCAGGTACTAATTTCTTAATATCATCTTCCGCATCTTGGAAATATCGGTCTTTGGACCCATCTTCCATCGCTTCTAACGAACCCATTCCACGATATGATTTGAATTTACGTCCTTCTAAAATAATCATTTCACCTGGCGCCTCATCCGTTCCGGCTAATAAAGAACCGATCATTACCGTGCTAGCTCCTCCGGCAATTGCCTTCGCCACATCACCCGAATACCGAATTCCACCATCGGCAATTAATGGAATATTATAAGGTTTTAATGCTTTTGCCGCTTCGTACACTGCGGTCAATTGGGGCATTCCCACGCCGGCAATAATCCGAGTGGTACAAATACTTCCAGGTCCCACACCTACTTTCACCGCGTCGGCTCCGGCTTCTGCTAAAGCTTTTGCCGCTTCACCTGTGGCAATATTTCCTACAATAACTTCTAAGCTTGGGAATGCTTTTTTAACGGATTTCAAGGCGTCAATCACGCCTTTGGAATGTCCGTGGGCTGTATCGATGCTAATTACATCTACGCCAACTTGCACCAAGGCCTGCACGCGATCCAATAAATCTGGAGTAACTCCCACGGCCGCACCTACGCGTAATCTACCTAATGAATCTTTGGATGCCAAAGGATGGGATTTGCGTTTCAAAATATCTTTATAGGTAATCAAGCCGATTAGCTTGCCGTTTTTGTCAACAATCGGCAATTTTTCAATTTTATGTTCCTGTAAAATGCTTTCCGCATCTTCCATGGTAATCCCTTCTTTGGCGGTGATCAAATTTACTTTCGTCATAATCTCAGCCACCGGACGCGCTGTTTGCTTTTGAAACCGCAAATCCCGGTTGGTCAAAATCCCCACTAATTTCCCTGCGTCATCAATCACAGGAATACCCCCAATTTTAAATTCCTTCATGATGCGCTGCGCATCTCCTAAGGTTTGATTGTCTTTTAAAGTGACGGGATCTATGATCATTCCAGACTCAGAACGCTTTACTTTGCGCACTTGAGCTGCTTGTTGGTCAATCGTCATATTTTTATGTATGATTCCAATTCCACCTTCTTGGGCCAATGCAATCGCCAACGCGGCCTCTGTAACGGTATCCATGGCGGCTGAAATAATCGGAATATTAATCGTAATATTTCGAGTTAACCTGGTTTGCGTACTTACTTCACGAGGTAAGACCTCCGAATACGCGGGCAATAACAATACGTCGTCGTATGTTAAAGCTTCAAAGAGAAATTTATTGGATTCAAGCATAGCAAATATATTGAATGGGTAACGGTAGACAGTTGATGAATCGAATACTACCCTTATTTGCCGGATAAAATTACAATTTTTTTTTGTAATATTTGAATTATGATTAAAAAAATCCAATTCATAGGACTGTTTATTATCCTAATTTCATCTCAAATTTTTGCTCAATCAGTTAAATATGCGTTTGAAACATCCCGCATGGGTTCACCCTTTCGGATTGTTGTATCGACAAACGATAGCCTTGGAATTTCAAAAGTCATTCAAAGTTCATTTGATTTAGCGCGTGATTTAGAGGCTCAATTGAGCGATTATCAAATTCAATCAGAATTAAGTCAGGTCAATTTGCGGGCTGGAACGGGAGAGTTTTTCCCCATTCATTCTCCGTTAAAAGAGATTTTAGTCGCTGCGATACAAGCAGAAAATTTGACCCAAGGAGCTTTGAATGTAAAATTAGGTAGGTTAGTTCAAGCCTGGAGAAAAACGCGGAAAGATAAGATATTACCTGATGAAAACGAGCTAAGGAAAATTGCCGCTGCCATTCAAGGGAAATGCATTGAGTTTTCCAAGGATTCGACAAAATTACGGTTGGCCAACCGCGCGTGCCAATTAGACCTAGGTTCCTTAGGAAAAGGATTTGTGGCACAGAAAGTTTTAGACCATTTAATAAATAATTCATGGCCTTATGTGTTAGTGGATGCCGGAGGGAAAATATGCATGACTTCATTGGACAAAATGGGGGGAGAATGGGTCCTAGGCTTAGAAATTCCCGGAGGCACAGCTATTTCAGATCAGATGTTATCCTTGAAAAATTGTGCGATTGCTAGTTCGGGAAAGACATACCAACAAGTTCAAATTGGCAATCAAGTGTATTCGCATGTATTAGATCCAAGAACCGGAATGGCCTTAACGCATGGGCGTTCTGCTACAGCTATTGCACCTGATGGGACTTTGGCGGATTGGCTTGCCACGGCGGCCACGATAATGCCTATACGAGAAATTGAAAAATTATTGGTAAAATTGCCTAATGTTCGTCTATTAGTATGGGAATTCAATACTGGTAAGCTAGACATTTTACTAAATCGTAACCTTTTTTAGCATGAGATATATTTTCATTTTTTGTTTTTCCTTCCTCATTTATCCTTTAGTAAACGCCCAAAAACTTAGCTCTTACAAACAAACGATCCCCGGAAGTACGGTTTCATTTGATATGGTCGCCGTGCCAGCAGGCGAGTTTTTACTGGGCAGTTCGCCACAAGATGCAGGACATAAAGCAGATGAGGCACCTCAAAAAAAAGTGAAAATAAATGCTTTTTGGATGGGAAAAACAGAAGTAACGTATGATGAATATCAATTATTTTTTGAGGAAGAGCGTGACCCCGAGCCAAAACCAGCTAAAACCGGACCTGATGCAGTTACTAGACCTAGCCCACCCTACATTGATTTTACATTAGGTATGGGGAAGGTTGGCGGATTTCCGGCCAATTCGATGCAGCAATATTCAGCTATCATGTATTGTAAATGGTTGTATGCCAAAACGGGTATATTCTATCGCATTCCAACGGAAATAGAATGGGAATACGCGTGCAAGGCTGGGCAAAAAAATCCCATTGAGCCTTTAGATGATTATGCTTGGTATGCTAAAAATTCTCAGGAAAAATACCATCAAGTGGGTTTGAAAAAACCCAATGCTTTTGGTTTATATGATATGCTGGGAAACGTTTCTGAATGGGTGTTAGATCATTATGATGCAGAAGGATATAAAAAATCAGAGTCACCCGTTTTTACGGATAAATATGCAGATGCGATCGTTAGAGGAGGGAATTTTCAAGATGAAAAGGTGTTAGTTGGCCCCTCAGCCCGATTTGCTGCAGATCCAGTTTGGAATCGCAGAGACCCACAAATACCTAAAAGTATTTGGTGGAATGCGGATGCCCCCTTCGTTGGTTTTAGAATTATTAGACCTAACCCGCAGCCGAGTGCTCAGGAAATTAGGACATTTTTTGAAAAATATTTAAATTGAGAATCTAAACTATTTATACATGAAAAATTCAAGAAGAGATTTTGTTAAGCAGTCGGGCTTAGCTGCGAGTGGATTAATTTTAAGTCCATGGGCGTCGAACGCATTTGCAGGCCAAAGCCTAGTAGGCGACACCCTCAAAGTAGCCATCATTGGTTGCGGAGGCCGAGGAACAGGTGCCATCACTCAGGCATTAAGTACGAAAGAAAATATCAAATTAGTTGCGATGGCAGATGTTTTCCGTGATCGTTTGGATGATTGCTACAACAATTTGATGAAATCGAGAGCGAAGGACGCTTCAGCGAAAGCAATCCCAATCAGCCAGAAAGTTGATGTACCAGAAGACCATAAATTTGTAGGTTTTGACGCCTATAAAAAGGCAATGGCATTAGCGGATGTAGTGATTTTGACTACGCCTCCAGGATTTAGACCTCCTTATTTCGAGGAAGCAGTGGCTCAAGGAAAGCAAATTTTCATGGAAAAGCCTGTGGCTACAGATCCTGCGGGAATCCAACGTGTATTAGCTGCGGCTAAAATTGCGAAGCAAAAGAAATTAAATGTGGTGGTGGGTTTACAACGTCATTATCAAAATTCATACAGGGAACTGATGAAACGAGTTCAAGACGGACAAATTGGAGATATTGTTTCAGCATCTTGTTGGTGGAATAACGACGGAGTATGGGTTAAGCCTCGTAAAGAAGGTCAGACTGAAATGGATTATCAATTGCGCAACTGGTATTATTTCAATTGGATGTGTGGGGATCATATTACGGAGCAACACATTCATAATATTGACGTCATCAACTGGGCTAAAAACGGATATCCGGTAAGAGCTCGTGGAACAGGTGGTCGTGAGGTTAGAAAAGGGAAGAATTATGGTGAAATTTTTGATCATCATATTGTTGAGTTTGAATATGCGGATGGAACTATTTTGAATAGTCAATGCCGACATATTCCAGGTACTTGGACCAAGGTGGATGAGCACGTAATAGGAACGAAAGGAAAGATACATTTTGACTCGGCCAAAATTTTTGATTACAAAGGAAATCCGCTATATGCTTTTGATAAAAAGACAAAGGAAAATAATCCATATCAAACAGAACATGATGAATTATGGGCTACTGTGGCAGCGGGCGAATACAAATATGCTGACGCTGAAAATGGCGCTTATTCGACCATGACATCTATTTTAGGACGTATGGCCACCTACTCTGGACAAGTAATCGAGTGGGATAAAGCAATCAATTCAGGAATTAATATTGCTCCATCTACATTTAGTTGGGATGCTGATATGCCATCCAAGCCAGATGCAAATGGTTTGTATGCCGTGGCGGTACCTGGAAAAACAAAGTATTTTTAAAAAATTATCTCAAAAAAACTAGATTTTTAATTAAATTGCGGCTTCATTTTTTAGCCTAACGTAATGAACTATCAACCACAGGATTTTCTTCCGATTTTTGCTCAACTCGCGGCGGCCTTAGCCTTTATTGTGGCTACCATGCTTGCGACTCATGCACTGGGTCCTAAAAGGCATTCAGAGAAAAAAGATGATACCTTTGAATGTGGGATTGAGTCAGTAGGAGACGCCCGCACACCCATTTCAGTGAAGTATTTTTTAGTAGCCATTTTATTTGTGCTATTTGATATAGAGATCGTTTTCATGTACCCTTGGGCCGTTAATTTCAAGGAATTATCATGGGATGGATTTTATGAAATGATTGTGTTTATGGGCTTGTTATTGGCAGGTTTCGTATATGTAATTAAAAAAGGAATTTTAACCTGGGAAAAGTAAACTTTCAAGCGAATTGATGGTTTATATATTTCAAGACAGCATCTAGTTGATATGAGTAATTCAAACATAAATATGGTGGAATCGCCACCGGGATTAGAGGGACAAGGTTTTTTTGCAACAAGTTTAGATTCATTGGTGGGACTGGCCAGAGCGAATTCGCTTTGGCCTTTGCCATTTGCGACCTCTTGTTGTGGAATTGAATTTATGTCCACCATGGCTTCACATTATGACATTGGGCGTTTTGGTGCGGAAAGACTTAGTTTTTCGGCACGCCAAGCGGACGTATTGATGGTTATGGGAACGATTGCCAAAAAAATGGCTCCAGTGGTAAAACAGGTTTATTTACAGATGGCGGAACCTCGTTGGGTTTTATCGGTAGGAGCTTGTGCATGTTCGGGAGGAATTTTTGATACCTATTCTGTTTTACAGGGCATTGATCGAATCATCCCAGTGGATGTTTATGTGCCAGGTTGTCCCCCACGTCCAGAACAAATTTTGGACGGGTTTATGCAAATCCAAGAATTGGCAAAAAAAGAAAGCACGCGCAGGAGAAACATGCCTGAGTACAAGGCTTTATTAGCTTCTTACGGAATAGAATAAGGGTAGGGATATGGAAAAATTGAATAACCAACAAATCATTGAGGCACTTCAGAAGACCTTTGGGGAAGATGCTGTGTATGGCATAGGGGAATCTCATGGGATACTCCAGGTGACTACTCATGTGGACAATATCGTTCCAATGATGCATTTTTTATATGCAGATCCTATTTTAAAATTTCAGTTTTTGACCGATTTAGCGGGGATACATTTTCCGGATGCGAAAGGTCAGGAGTTGGGCGTTATCTATCATTTGCACAGTTTAGAGAACAATGTGCGTTTGTGGATCAAGGCGTATGCGCCGATTGAGGCACCTAATTTTCCTACGCTGACGGGTTTGTATGCATCGGCCAATTGGATGGAGCGGGAAGCCTTTGATTTTTATGGAATTATTTTTGAGGGTCATCCAAATTTGACACGCATTTTAAATGTAGATGATATGGATTACCACCCGATGCGCAAAGAGTATCCGTTAGAGGATGCCACGCGTCATGATAAGATTGATGAAATGTTTGGTAGATAATCTACATATTGATAAATTTTTATGTCTGAAATAGCCTTAGTAAATAGTCCAAATGTTGGTTTAGATAAAACACAAAAGGGGGGTCCTTATGTGAATGATTTGTCGACACTTAATTTAGGGCCTACACATCCAGCCACGCATGGTATTTTTCAAAATATCTTGACGATGGATGGGGAGACCATTGTGGATGCGGAACAAACGGTTGGATATATACATCGGGCCTTTGAGAAAATCGCTGAGCGACGTCCGTTTTATCAGATTACCACGTTGACGGATCGGATGAATTATTGTTCATCGCCGATCAACAACATGGGATGGCATTTGACGGTTGAGAAATTATTAGGCATTGAGGTTCCAAAGCGTGCGCAGTACATTCGGGTGATCATGATGGAGTTAGCTCGGTTAGCGGATCACATTGTGTGTAACTCAATTTTGGCTGTGGACACGGGAGCCTTAACGGGTTTCTTGTATGTGTATCAGTGGAGAGAGCATATTTATGAAATTTATGAGGAGTTATGCGGGGCCCGATTGACGACTAATATGGGTCGTTTTGGTGGCATGGAGCGGGATTTATCTAAGGTAGCCATTGAAAAAATAAATGTTTTGTTAGAAGGATTGCCTAAAGGGTTGAAGGAATTTGAGGGGATGGTGATGCGCAATCGAATTTTCATGGATCGTACTCAAAATGTGGGAGCTATTTCCGCAGAGCGTGCATTAAATTATGGTTTTACAGGACCTAATTTACGTGCTGCCGGGGTCGATTATGATGTCCGTTCTTTGAATCCTTATTCTTCGTACGAAGATTTTGAATTTGACGTCCCAGTGGGAACGAAGGGCGATACGTATGATCGTTTTTTAGTTCGCGAGGAGGAGATGTGGCAGAGTTTGCGCATAATCCAACAAGCCATGGATAATCTTCCGGAGGGGCCATATCATGCAGATGCACCACATTATTATTTACCGCCAAAGCAGGAGGTATATAAAAACATGGAGGCATTAATTTATCATTTTAAAATTGTGATGGGGGAGATCGATGCCCCGGTGGGTGAGGTTTACCAGTCGGTCGAGGGAGGAAATGGAGAATTAGGTTTTTATTTAGTATCAGATGGGGGTCGGACACCTTATCGGTTGAAGTTTAGACGTCCGGGATTTATTTATTACCAGGCGTTCCCTGAGATGATCAAGGGTTCTTCACTTTCAGATGCGATTGTTACGATGTCGTCGATGAATGTGATTGCTGGAGAGTTAGATACTTAATACATGGAAGCGAAAAATACACTTGTTTTTCCGGCGGAGACGTTGGATTTAGTTCAAAAAATAATGAAGCGTTATCCGGAGGGAAAGCATAAATCTGCGATACTTCCGATTTTGCATTTGGCTCAAGCGGAATGGAAATGGTGTAGTCCTGAGGTAATGGATTATGTGGCTTCATTGCTTAAAATCGCTCCTATAGAAGTATACGAAGTGGCTTCGTTTTATACGATGTTTCATTTGGAGCCTGTTGGCGAGCACGTAATTGAATATTGCCGAACGGGTCCATGTTGCCTGATGGGAGGCGTGGAAGTGTATGATCATTTGAAAAAACGTTTGGGAATTCAGACGGGAGAGACTACTTCTGATGGCAAGTTTACGATTAAGGAAGTGGAGTGTTTGGCGGCATGCGGTTGGGGTCCAGTATTTCAAATTAGAGAAAAGTTTTATATGCAATTAACGGCAGAGAAGGTGGATCAGATTATAGATGAACTTAGTAAATAGGCTGGAATGAAAATATTAACGGAACATATAGACGTACCAGGGATCGAAACCATCGATGTTTTTTGCAAACATGGTGGTTATCAGGCGGTGGAAAAGGCGATTAAAAAAATGACTCCTGATGAGGTAACGGAAGAGGTGAAAAAATCGGGATTAAGGGGTCGTGGGGGAGCTGGATTTCCGGTAGGGATGAAGTGGTCTTTTTTGGCTAAGCCAGAGGGGATTCCTCGTTATTTGGTGTGTAATGCAGATGAGTCTGAGCCAGGAACATTTAAGGATCATTATTTGATGTGGAAATCTCCACATACCTTGATTGAGGGAATGATTGTTTCAAGTTTTGCTTTAGGGGCTAATACCTCTTATATCTACGTGCGAGGTGAGTTAATGTATGTTATTCACATCTTGGAAAAAGCGATTCAAGAGGCGTATGATAAGGGGTATTTGGGTAAAAATATTTTGGGATCTGGTTATGATTTAGATCTTTATGTTCAGCCTGGTGGAGGCGCTTATATATGTGGAGAAGAGACGGCATTGTTGGAATCATTGGAAGGTAAAAGAGGGAACCCTCGAATTAAACCTCCTTTTCCAGCGGTAAAAGGGGTGTGGCAATGTCCTACGGTGGTGAATAATGTGGAGTCGATTGCGGCCACTTCCTGGATCATCAATCATGGGGGTGATGCATATGCGGCGATTGGCATAGGAAGAAGTACGGGCACCAAATTGATTTCTGCATCAGGACATATTCGTAAGCCGGGTGTTTATGAAATTCCATTGGGAATCACGGTGGAAGATTTTATATATTCGGATGAATGGTGTGGTGGAATTCGAGAGGGACATAAGTTGAAAGCTGTGGTAGCTGGTGGTTCATCGGTACCTATTTTATCTGCGGAGATGATTTTGAATACGGCCGACGGGGAGAAAAGATTGATGACGTATGAATCCTTATCGGACGGTGGATTTGCTACGGGAACGATGTTGGGTTCTGGCGGTTTTATTGTCATGGATGAAACGACTTGTATTGTACATAATACCTTGACATTTGCTCGTTTTTATCACCATGAATCTTGTGGTCAATGCTCGCCTTGCCGAGAGGGAACCGGTTGGATGGATAAGGTGATTTATCGAATTGAGCATGGCAAAGGAAGAAAAGAGGATATTGATTTATTAGTAGATGTGGCCAAAAAAATAGAGGGAAATACAATTTGTCCTTTAGGTGATGCGGCGGCATGGCCCGTGGCAGCAGCCATACGACATTTTAGAGATGAGTTTGAGTGGCATATAGAACATCCTGAATTAGCGATTCAGCCGGGAGCTGTTTACATGCGCCCGGGTGCTAGTTGGGCCCAATAAACAACGAAATGACTTCTAAAATCTTATTTGTCGGTCATGATGCGAATGGTGCTGGGGCGCAAATGGTTTTATTAAATTGGTTAAAAGCGGAGGCGGGAAGAGGAAAGAAAAATTATTTGTTGTTGGAAAAAGGAGGGGAGTTATTACCTGAATATGAGCGATATGCGAAAGTTTGGGTGTGGCGAAAGGGACCAAATAAGATTGAAAAGATTTATAAAAAAATACCTTTTCTCAAACGTGAGGATCGGGTAGATCGGGAACCCAACCGCACAGAAATTGCGGGGATGTTGAAAGAATTTAGACGGGAGAAATTCAGTCTGATTTTAGGAAACACGGTGGCTTCATTAAGTTTATTGCAGCAGCTTCAAGGAATGCGAATTTCTTTTGGGGCCTATGTGCATGAGCTTGATTTTTCGTTGACGATGTATGCTTCTGACAAGGATATGCATTTTTTGGCCCAACAAACAAGCCTGGTTTTTTGCGTTTCAAAACAGGTAAACCGATTGTTAGTGGACAAATTTAAGGTGCCAGAAGAGCGGACATTATTGTTGCCCCCCATCATTGAAATTCCTAAAAATCGTTCAGATCGAGGAAATCAAGTGCGGGAAGATTTAGGAATTCCGAGTGATGCCTTAGTCGTTTTAGGGTGTGGGTTAGCCGAATGGAGAAAGGGTACGGATATATTTATTCGGGTGGCCCGACAAGTTATTCGTAAAATGCCAAAGGTGCATTTTATTTGGTTAGGCGTAGGGGATAATATTTTTTCGGCTGAATTAAAGGCTGAAAAGGAACATTGGGACGAAGGAAAACAAGTGCATTTAGTTCCTCAAAAATTGGATTCTAAACCCTATTTTGAGGCGATGGATATGTTTTTTTTATCTTCAAGAGAAGATCCCTTTCCGTTAGTGATGCTGGAGGCGGCCTATCACGAAAAACCGATCTTAGGTTTTAAGGGTAGTGGAGGAATAAGTGATTTTTTACAAGATTTCCCTGGTATGTTAGTGGGATATCTAGAAGAAGAGGAAGCGAGAGATGGTATAATAAAATGGCTTGAGTCGGATGTTAACGCTCAAACCAAAATGACATTAGAATTAAAAAATAGATCATTAGAATATTCAGCCGAACGTTTTTTGGAGCGTTGGCGTAATATGGGTTTAAAATAAGTAAAAATGAAAGTAACGATAGATAATATCACGTTAGAGGTAGAACAGGGAACGACTATTATGCAGGCGGCCCGACAAATTGGACCTGAGATTGCACCTCCGGCCATGTGCTATTATGAGCCATTAAAGGCTTCTGGTGGTAAGTGCCGAGGATGTTTAGTGAAGGTGACGGCGGGTTCCGAAAAGGATCCAAGGCCGATGCCCAAATTAGTCCCTGCCTGTTTAACTCAAGTTCAAGACGGTATGATTGTGGAAAACACGATCAATGAAGAGGTGCTTGAAACGAGACGTGGTATTGTAGAATTTTTGTTATTAAATCATCCTTTAGACTGTCCCGTTTGTGATCAGGCGGGCGAGTGTCATTTGCAAGATTTTTCTTTTGAACATGGGGTTTCCAACACCCGAACTGCTGAGGAAAGAAATACGTTTGAGCCAACGGATCTAGGTCCCAACATTCAACTCAACATGAATCGCTGTATTTTATGTTACCGTTGTGTATATACGGCAGATCAGATCACAGATGGCCGCGTGCATGGAGTGATGAACCGAGGAGATCATGCAGAAATTAGTACCTACATCGACAAGGCTATTGATAATGACTTTTCTGGCAATATGATTGACGTATGTCCCGTGGGCGCATTGACTGATAAAACATACCGCTTCAAAAGTAGAGTTTGGTTTTCAAAGCCCGTGGAAGCTCATTGTGATTGTGAAAAATGTTCAGGCCAAGTGACTTTATGGTACAAGGGAGAGGAAGTGATCCGAGTAACAGGCCGTAAAAATGAATGGGGCGAGGTAAAAGAATTTATATGCAATACTTGTCGATTTGATCGGAAGAAAACAGCTGAATGGACGATTGAAGGTCCTACTCAAATTTCGCGTCATTCTGTTATTTCGGCAAATAAATATGGGGCAAACTTAATTAAGCCTGCCTTTCCAATCAGCCAAGCGGCTAGGGATTATAAGTTGATCAATGATGATCGTGATCGGAGTTTTTTGACGGATCAAATTAAATTAGAAGCTAAAAAATAATATGGATTTACTATCAGATTTTTTTCTTGCTAAAGCTGCTTTTATTGGAATTGTATTTGCCATTACATTGGGTGTAGCCGCTTATTCCACTTATTTTGAGCGTAAAATTGCGGCTTTCATGCAAGATCGTATTGGGCCAGATCGCGCGGGTCCTTTTGGGATATTGCAGCCATTGGCGGATGCGGTGAAGATGTTCATGAAGGAGGATTTCATTCCGGCCAATTCAAATAAGTGGTTGTTTATCGCAGGACCTTGTTTGTCGATGTTAACAGCTTTAATGACCTCTGCCGTTGTGCCTTTTGGAGACACGGTGACCCTCGGTGGTGTTACTTTTGATCTCCAGGGAATTGATGTGAATATTGGAATCCTGTGGGTTTTTGGTATTGTTTCCTTGGGTGTTTATGGAATTTTAATAGGCGGCTGGGCGTCCAACAACAAGTATTCGTTGTTAGGTGCGATTCGTGCGGCATCTCAAAACATCTCATATGAATTAGCGATGGGATTGGCGATTATCGCCATTTTATTGTTTACGGGAAGCTTATCTACTAAGGCGATCGTGGAGGGCCAACAAAATGGGCATTGGAATATTTTTTACCAACCGCTTGGCTTCATCATCTTTTTGATTTGTGCTTTTGCGGAGTGTAACAGAACTCCTTTCGATTTACCAGAATGTGAGACGGAATTAATCGGTGGATACCACACGGAATATTCATCGATGAAGTTGGGCTTTTATTTATTTGCTGAATACATCAATATGTTTATTTCTGGAGCTGTCATGGCAACGCTTTACTTTGGTGGGTATGATTACCCGGGGATTGATTTTGTCACGGCTCAGTTTGGTCATAACATTGCGGTATTTGTGGGGATGGGAGCGCTTATTGGCAAAGCACTTTTATTTGTTTTTGTATTTATGTGGGTTCGTTGGACCTTGCCTCGTTTTCGATATGACCAGTTAATGGGATTGGGTTGGGCTGGATTAATTCCATTGTCAATGTATAATGTTGTTGTGACAGCTTTTGGTATCTTAATTGGCAAGCCGTTTACCGCCGGCATCGTCGGAGTTGTTTTATTGATCCTTGGATTATTAATCCACGATCAGTTATTTGTAAAGAAAAAAATAGCTTAGGAATATGAAATTAAGCAATCGAACTAAAGTGATGGAGCAGGGTGAAATGACCCTTGCCGAGCGTATGTACTTACCTGCCATTGTGGGGGGTATGGCAACAACGCTTAAGCACTTTTTCTCAAAACCAGTAACCATTCGTTATCCTGAACAGAAGCGATATTTAGGTCCTATTTTTAGGGGCCAACACATTTTAAAGAAGGATGAGCAGGGCGCTGAAAGGTGCACAGCTTGTGGATTATGTGCGGTTGCGTGTCCTGCGGAGGCGATATCGATGGTGGCTGCTGAGCGTAAGCCAGGTGAGGAAAAATTATATAGAGAAGAAAAATATGCCAAAGTATACGAAGTCAATATGCTTCGTTGCATCTTTTGTGGATTGTGTGAAGAGGCTTGTCCAAAGGAGGCCA
The DNA here is from genome assembly GCA_044349095.1 of Aquirufa sp. Classification (GTDB taxonomy): domain Bacteria; phylum Bacteroidota; class Bacteroidia; order Cytophagales; family Spirosomataceae; genus Aquirufa. The sequence continues at coordinate 33,051 of JBIKRO010000002.1, forward strand.
TTTTCCTTCGTCATGACACGATGGTACCTGTTTTTAATAGCCGCGATGAGGTTATTTACGGGAAAGATAAATTAGTAGAAAAAATGGACCAACGCTATTTGCGTGACGGTTGGAAATAATAATAATATGGTGATTTCTAATATTTGGTATTTTCTTTCTGGGTTAACTTTGTTGAGCGCCTTAATGGTTGTTTTAGCTAAAAATCCCATTCATAGTGTTTTGTATTTAGTCTTTACATTCTTTTGCATTTCAGGTCACTATGTGCTTTTAAATGCTCAGTTTTTGATGGCTGTCAATATTATTGTCTATGCGGGGGCTATTATGGTTTTGTTTTTATTTGTGATTATGATGTTTGATTTGAAAAAGAATCAACCGGAATCTAAATCTTCCTTAACGAAATTAGCCGGCTCGATTGTTGCAGGTACTTTATTGGTTTTGTTCATTGCTTTATTGCGCAAAAACAACTTGCCAGTGCCCTCAGACGTTAATTTTAAATCTCAAACGGGAATGGTAGAAACCTTAGGTAAAATCTTATATACGGAATATCTCTTGCCTTTTGAATTAATTTCAATCTTGTTCTTTGTGGCGATGGTAGGCGCGGTGATGTTAGGAAAAAGAGAAGCGGGCGAACGTAATTTTTAATTGACGATGTGCATAAAAAAAGGGATCTGATTTTTCAGATCCCTTTTTTTGTTACCTAATAAACTTATTTTTTGGTACTTTTTTTCGCTTTGACTGGGCGATCAAATGATCCTAGTTTTAATCCTATTTGGCCTGAAATCCCGTTCATGTCTTCCGTACTTTTTTCACCAGTGGCAAATCGGTAATTGACCGCACCAAATAATTTAGCATATTTAAATACATTTAATTCAAGGCTAACACCGGGCTGAATCCCCAATGCTCCTGGTCCTCGGTTAAACTTTCTGTGGCCATCATCAAAATCATGACCGCCCGGTTGTGGGTTGTTTTTATATTGGGGATTTTGATTCATTAAACGATTGGGATCTTCTGTACGAATTCTCCCGATCATTAAAGGAAAACTCACATGTATGAGTGCATTGGGTTTTGGAGTGTATTCTAATTGAAAACCTGAAAACGATTGCCTAGGTTTTGAGCTAGTTGACATATTTCGATGATCTCCACGATCTCTCATATTACTTAAAACGCCTGAGCCGAAAGACCATTTGTTATTGACATGAATGGCAAAATTATATCCTTGTTCGACTCCTAATTGGCCAAACTGCCACATCATACCCCCTGAAAATCCCAAAGATTTTAATCCAAACCCTTTTTCCATGGAGAGAAGGGTTTTTAATTCAGTTTTTGGTTGATTTTTTTTAACGGTATCAAGTTTTGTAGATCCAACAGGGTTGGCTTGAGAAGTAAACCCTAAGGTTAATGAAATTAAAATTAAGGTCAGGCGAATTGAATTTGTTTTGATGTTCATGTGGTTAATATTTTGGTTTCAAAAGCAAGCTAAAAATTTCTTTTAAATAATTTAATTGAATTCGATATTTTTCTTACGCATGTGGATGAATGCGATTGAATCGATAAATTAAATTTCACTCGGATTAATTAATAGATGTTTATTTTAAGGCCTACAGAAAAGTTTCTACCTGGTGCGGCATTGTAATATCTTCCGGCTGCGGCATTTAAATCCGGTCCTAAACTATAGGTTTCATTTAGGATATTTTCCAACGCAAACCAGAGTTCCCACCCAAATTTAGGGTTTGATTTTTGAAATGAAATTTTAGAATTCCAAATGCGGTAGGCTGGCATTTGGTCTGTATTTGCGTCATTTAAATATAGGTAATCCGAGAAGATGTATTGCTGGTTCCACGAAAACCCTGACGGGTGATTGTAAATAGCTAAAAATGAATTTTGAAATGGACTTGTCCCGGTCAAGAAGTTACCATTATAGGTCTTACCAGCCGTGGTGTAATCCGTGAATCTAAAATCTTGCCAAGTCAAAGAGTTGTTGACCAATAAGTACTTATGGGCTTTCCAGCCCGTAGTCAATTCCAGTCCTTTTTGGGTCGTTTCGCCTACGTTGGCAAAATAATCAGACCCATCAGCGGCTCTTCTGACCACAATGGTTTCATTGAGATTAAATAAATAGGCAGTTAAATCCCAATTGAACGATTTGTCATTGGATTCACCTTTCCAAGTAATTTCCTTATTCCAGCCTTTTTCTGCTTTTAAATTGGTATTTATAATACCGGCCGAAGGTCGCATTTCAGCGATGCTCGGAGGGGAATACCCTTGCGCTATTTTAGCTGTGATACTTTGGTGCGCACCTAATTTACGGACGATAGCCGCTCGGGGCGAGAAGATCGTTTCTTGATTTATATATTGAGTCGAGTAGGTGTTTAGACTTCCGGAAAGCGTCAATATCCATTGCGTATTTATCGCATAATCAGCTTGTAAAAAAGTCGTTAATTGCTCTAAATGGGTGTTTTGAGTTAATTGCAAGGTGTCTTTGATTCCTTTTTTATTCCCAAAGGTTTGGCTGTCAAATTGGCCTGATTGCCATTCATAACCTGCGTCTAGATTGATGATTCCTTTGCGATGAATGACGCCCCGACTACTAAAATTGGGCTCATCTCGTAATTCATAATTTCGGATGGTTGGGTTTTCAACTTTATTATATTGAAATGCATTGATGAAATTCCATCCCCATTGTGAATTAAATTGATTGGATATTTGAGTACCAATCCCAAAACTCTTTAATTTAAAAGTGGCTTGTTGGTCTACCGCACCTTTAAATGCACCTGCGGCCGGCCTTGCATTCCTTGGATTATCTTGATATTGTTTTAATGTTAATCCACCAGGCGTCTGATAAGCTAAATCTCCATAGTAGGAGGTGAGGCTAATGGCTCCAGATGTGCCAAAAGACTTATTGAATTCGTAGGAAATCCATTGTTTTTTTATGGCGGATTGAATTCTAAATCCTTCCTGCTGCCATTGAGATGCATATATCCGATGGTTTTTAAAGGCGTTTCCTAGATTAATGTCGATGGATGTTTTTAACCCTCCAAGGGAAGGATACATCGTTTGAAATTTTATTTTATTTTTTAAATCAAAGCCGCTATTGAAAAGGATCGCACCTCCCGTACCTGCTCCATAAATCCCACCCCCAGGACCTTTTGTGATGATGATTTGGCGAAATAAATCAGGTTCTAATAAGGACAAATAGGTGTTGTTCCCAGCATCGGTGAACGGGATTTGATTCCAATAAACTTTAATATTTCTGACGCCAAAGGGCGCTCTTAGCGAACTACCTCTGATGGCGATCCGATAACTTCCTGGGGATCTCTCCTCCATACGAACGCCAGCTTGGGTATTTAATCCATTGACAAAACTAGTCCCGTTGGTCGGACTAATGATTTTGTCCGTTAAGATCGAAAGAGCATCTGGACTGGTTAATTTTTGCCTTGATTTCTCAAATACTTTTACCTCGACATTCGTTAATTCCGTTGTTTTTAGACTATCCGATTGGATGGATAAAGCGTGAACAGAAATAAGGAGCGATAATAGTAATAATTTAAAATTCATATTGTAATGAAAAAGATAGATTGTTTGCCTGGGTGGCTAGGATTGACTTTGAGTTTTTATTCTCGGCGGCTCCTAAATTTAAAATTTCATAGGTAAGCAAAGCGCCAACTTTGGCTTTCTTAAATCCTATTTTGCCTTTATAACATAATTCATTTGTGAATTTTGTTGAAGTATATGGCACCCCCACATAATTGCCATATAAAGTGATGTCCCGCATGATGGGTTCAAAAATTTGTCCTTGAATTGTGGTCACTATTTTTCCAGGAATAATCAATCCAATGCCGGCATTAATTCCATGTAGGCGGTATTTTTCTTCTTCGATGTAATTGGAATTTTTGGAACTTATTTTCCGGGCGATGGACTTGCTGTATAGACTCAGAATGGGATAAAAATGCGGGAGTATGCTCGTATTTTGATTCCATAGAAAGCCAACTTCCGCTTCCGAACCCCTATAATTTGAAAATAATTCTTCTGTGGAACTTATTGGAGTTGAATTGGTATTGCGTGGTTCAATGAACGTATATTTTGATCGGTCCACAGCAGATCGATGTAGGTTCCCGAACGCTTTTAAGGCGACAAAAAATTTACGTTTCGATTGTTTTTTTTGAATCGATAATTGAACATTCAAATCAGCTGTCGACTGACTTTCCAACCATGAAATTTGTGTAGCGCCTAAACCAGCTTCAAGTCTAAATAATTGGGCTTCCGCTAATGGACCTGAAAAAAGAATCAATAAAAATATAAGGTTTTTGACGTATCTCATGAACGTTACAATGTATTTAAAATTACCAATATTTCTCACCTTTTTTGTAGGCAAACCGAATCCCCCTAAAAATTATTGTGATATGATTCAGGATGGTAGGGATTAGGCCAAAGTGCTTGGATAATACTTGAAATCTTTCCAACCAAGATTTTTTAAGGTTTTTTACCGAAGCACCTCCCATCAGATAATTGCACATTGGCTCCTGCATATAGCTGATTTTATGGGCTGCCTTTAAGCATTTGATCTCCCAATCGATGTCGGAGCTCAACTGGTATTCCAGGGAAAAGAAGGGTGCGATCGACTTTTTACAAATAAAGGCTTGATGGCAGATCAACATCCCAAATTTAAAATCTTTCCAGGTCAAATTTTTTGGCAATTGATGCGGCGTGGCCTCACTTCTTTTGCCCATAAAATTCCCTTTTAAATCAACAAAATTGGCATCGCTATACAACACATCTGGATTTTCCGATACATGATTTAAAATAGTTTTTAACATGTCATCGCTAGCAAATTCATCTCCCGCATTCATAAACATGACATATTCGCCAGTAGCCTTAGCGAGACCTTTGTTCATGGCGTCGTAAATTCCTTGGTCATTTTCCGAGATCAGCACGTCCGGATTGATCGGCGCGTTTTGGATGAGGTTCAAAGTTTTGTCACGGGAATTTCCGTCGACAATAATGTATTCAAATTGGTCTCGATTCCCTTGTGCGTGAACGCTATCGAGCGTTCTTTGGATATATGCTTCGGCCTGAAATGTGATCGTGATGATGCTAATTTTGGCTGACATCTTGAATGGATTTTAAATAAAAACCGACATGTTTTTGAGCTATAATGTCCTCCGAATAATTATTTTCTACGAATTTTCTTGCGTCTATGGAGGCCGTTGCTAGATTCTTTAGGAGCCAATCTATGCCTGTGGCCAAATCATTGGAATCCAATTTTTGGGCCACATATCCAGTTTGTTTATGCGCAATCATTTCTGGAATGCCGCCTGTATTAAACCCGATGCTAGGGGTACCGCAGGCCATCGCCTCCATAATGGTGTTGGGTAAATTTTCTTCCAAAGACGGGGTGATGAATAGATCAGCGGCCCGGTAGATCTCAATCATTTGATGGGGATCAGATATATGCCCCATCGCGTTTACCTTTAACGGCAATGAATGGATAATTTCGGCATCGGTCAGACTGCCAACGATCAATAATTCTGTTTGGGCGATACGCGTGGGATTATTTTGTGCCCATATTTCCAGTGCTTTGCTTAAATAATCAAAGCCTTTTGCTGGCGCATTCACCCGCATAGCTACAAACAATACATACGTTTTATGAGGATCTAAGCCTAATTTTTCTCTTGCCTGCTCTTTATTTCCCGGTTTGAATACTTGGGTGTCAATGGCATTTGGAATCGCTACAATTTCCCTAGGATATAAAATCGTACTAGCGGCCGCTTTTTCTTTTAACCACTCACTGCAGGTAATTATTTTCAAATTAATTGAGTCAAATTCCACTGCTTTTTTGGCCCATAATTTATGTGAAATATCCCAATGTTCGGGATGTTTCACAAATTTACATTGGCCACAATTAATTTGAAATCGGTTGCAGTCGCCACTGTGATGGCATCCACCCGTAAATGCCCACATATCATGCAAGGTCCAAACCACGGGTTTCCCTAATTTTAATAGCTTCGATATATCCGATATTCCCATGAACCCAAAATTCATCCAGTGCAAGTGGATAATATCAGCCGATTTTATAGAAGGATGTTGGGATAAATCTTGTCCAAAAACCCCCGGATTAAATAAAAATCGGATCGATTTATCTTTTTCATGCGGAAGGAAATAGAGCCTTTCTAAAATAAATCGAAGCCATGCGATGCCTTTTTGTAACAATGAATCATTGACTGAAATAGCTGCATCGTTTCCTGATTTTTCCTGCACTAAATATGTTACCTCATGACCTACATTTTTTAAGGCAGTGGCCAATCTACCGCAGGCAATTCCCGCACCCCCATTTTGGTTATGGTAGGAAAGCATGACGATCTTGAGTGCTTTGGGATTCATTTATTTTTCAGCCTTAATTAATAGGTAGGGGGCAAAAGCTTTGGTTTGAATGGGGACTAATTTAAAGAAAATTTTCAGAGGGAGCCAACAAGCTTTTTTGAAGGCCTTCACCCAAAGTGGTTGAGTGGATTCGTTCTCAAGCCATAACATAAACCCGCCGGAGTAGTTGACGTCTATATTTTTCAAATTCAATTGTTGGCAGATATGGGTTAACAAATCAATGTCCATGCATGGGATATGGTGCTTCGCATAATTCTCAGGATCGAAGGTTCTTTGGAACCAACCATTTAAACCTTTGAAATTAGGCAAACTAATAAACAATTGACCTCCGATGCTTAGGTAGTTGACATGCCTTGCTATAATGTCTTGAGTATCTTTGAAATGCTCGATGAGGCCGTTTGAGATGACTAGGTCAAATGAATTTTTTCCTTCCGGGTCATTTGAAAATAAGTCTTTTTCCCAAATATGGATAGGGCCCTCGTAATCATTCGCTTTTTTTAATTGGTCTACTAATTCATCCAAAATAACAAAATCCAAGAGCGTACTTTTTATGTCAAATTTCTTCCCAGCCCACACCGAATAATATCCGGGAAAGCCGCCAATTTCCAATAATGTTTTTATTTTTTTTGATTCAATTAACTGGGCTAATTCTTTCGTAAACGTATACTGATTTGGTATTGGAAATATCAAGCCTTCCTTACTAAGCCAGTAGTTCTTCCAAAAATCATAATCGGTCAACGCGTCTGAAGCCATTATTTTGAAAATAGGTTGAATAAGTTTTCGGCAATTCTTTCTGCCGCATGCCCATCCCAAAGGGGAGGAATTTGGCCTTTTTTATGATGGCCAGCTAAAATTTCTTCTAGGGCCGCAAAGGTTATTTTGGGGTTAAGGTCGGCTAATAACTGATTTGTTCCCATGGTTACGGTGATGGGTCTCTCGGTAGAATCACGGAAAGTTAAACATGGGATACCTAAATAGGTTGTTTCCTCTTGAATTCCACCCGAATCCGTCAATATAGCTTTTGCATGAGTCATGAGTTGGATAAACTCCAAATAGCCCAAGGGCTCAGTTAAAATCAAATTTTTGTTTTGTGTCAATGTATCCTCTAAACCGAATTTAGCCATGTTGGATCGGGTGCGAGGGTGTATGGGGAATACGACTTTTGTTTTTGCCGTACTGAGTTCAATTAATTCTAAAATAGCTCTCAAGCCATTTTCGGTGTCTACGTTGGCCGGCCGATGCATCGTCATCACGATGAAATCGGTTTGCGAAGTATCGCGTCTATTTTCCAGGTCTGATGCTTGCAAACCCAACTCCTCCAAAATGGTACTCGATTTAGCTTTTTCTTGGTAGCGGACCAACGAGTCAATCATTACATTACCTGTAAAGAATACTTTTTCGTCAGGCACCCCCTCGCGTTTTAAATGGTCGAGCCCACTTTGTTCTGTAACAAATAAGTAATTAGCCACTGAATCCGTTAGGATTCGATTGATTTCTTCCGGCATGCTTCGATCCCCCGAGCGTAGTCCGGCCTCCACATGTGCTAACGGGATGCCCATTTTAATGGCAACTAAAGTACATGCAAGGGTAGACGTGACATCGCCTACCACAATAATAAGATCGGGCTTTTCTGACTCGATGATTTTTTCGAAGGCCAACATGATTTTGGCGGTGACCTCCGTATGTGATCCCCCACCGATGCCTAGGAAAAAGTCGGGCGTGGGTAATTCTAATTGGGTGAAAAATACATCACTCATTTTGGCGTCAAAATGCTGACCCGTATGAACGATTTTGGAAGTCCATCCTGGCAAGTTTTTTATGGCTCTGTGCAATGGAGCAACTTTCATGAAATTGGGCCGTGCCCCGACTACCTGAATAACGTTCATTTAATATTTTTTGTGAGGGATACTAAATACAAAGATAAAGGAAATAGTGAATAGTCGATAGTTCTACGAAGACCTCCAAAATAGTCTTTTTGTTTAATTAACTTGGCTAAGCACAAAGATGAAATAGATGTTTAATATGATTCGTTGGCGCCTCAAGAATATCAGTTTTTTGACTTTCTTGCAAATTTGAACGCCTCCATATAATTGCCGAGTACCGTATGAATATTGATTTCTTTCTCGATAATCTCTTTGGATCGTTGTCCCATCAACCGGATTTGCGCTGGATCTACAAATAATTTTTCAATCGTAGATACGAGACTTGACACCGAACCCGATTCAAAATAATGGCCATTATAACCCTCTCTGACCAACCTTTTTTCCGTTCCATCCGCCACGGAGCAAATAACAGGTTTTCCAAAACACATGGCTTCATTGATGGATAAACCGCCCATGCCTGCCAACACATAAATGCCTGCCTCACAAGTGATTCTTCCCAATTCCCCCATGTCATAAACTCCCCCCGTAAATTGAATATAATCTTGCGCACCAGCCTCCATCACCTGCGCGCGCAAACGCTCCATTTCTGGACCATCTCCCACAATGGTTAATTCAGTTGACCCATATTTTTTCCGCAATTCAACCGTCGCCTCGATGAGCAAATCCACTTGCTTCCATTTCACTAACCGACCTACGTGCAACAGCCGATATGGATTGGAGGTAACATGCTGTAGCGATGCCTCATGTCTGAAAATCTCATCCGTGTCGGGAGAATTAGCGGTGATAAATACCCGATTGGCAGCCACGCCATAACTGGCATGAAGGCTGCGGGCCTCTTCCAGATAATTGATGTGGGCGTCGACCAAGCGGCTAAAAATTCGGCGGGTTTCTCGGACAATTAAAAATTTAATTGTAGCGGTCCAAGCATTATTTTTTTGATGTGATTGATTATTCTCCGTGATTCCACCGCCCTGCGTATAATAGGTAATCGCCTCTTCGTAATGTGGCACTTGGAACGGAATCTCCTTCGAAATAAGGGCAATTTTTTTCCTTTTTAAAAACAAATACCAAAAAGGATAAAAGACGAAGGATACTTGGTAAGGCCAACTCACCATTAAAATATCTGGATTCTCCTGACCGATTAACTCAGGTAAACCCCTAAAGAATTTTTTGCCATAATAGGTGGTGTATTCTTCTTGGAAATATACTTTAAACTCAATTCCATTCGTACTTTCAAAAACCCCCGCACCCAATGTTGCCCCGTTGCCCTTGGGTACGACCACGCTAATTTCTACGTTAAAATCACGTTGCAGTTTATTTAATACGAGGTTGTAATAATGTGGCAACCCACCCGCTAGCAACATCAACTTCATTTTTTTCTGTAATTATGTATTAACTCCTCCAAGTCGGGGGATAAATTGAATTGCCAACCTGCCAACAAAAATAAACCGGAAATGGCGATGGTTCTAATGCCGATATTCATGGCCCAAGCGATCCATTGGGTACCTGTTAATATCGGGATTTGACTCACCAGGATAAAAATAACTAGGCTAACCGCGAGGATGAGGATCGTCCTTTTTTCGAAAGGCTGAAAACCCATTTTTTTCCAAATAAAAAGAAACTTGATGGTGTTGTACAAGGCCAAAGCGATCAATGCAGCTAATGCAGCCCCATTATAGGAATACAAGGGGATAAAAATCAAATTCCCCACCACGACACTCACCGCTAAAACGATGTAAAATAAAAGGTCATAACGGTAAAATTTTGAGTTGATCAGTATTTCAGAATTCAGGCCCGTGCCCATGTCGATGATTTTTGAAATCCCCACCATCAACACAACCCACTTCCCTGTTTCATACACTTCGTGTCTTGGGATAATTTGGTAAATGAAATCTAAGTTGCACCAGATCAACAAAAATAAAAAGCATCCTACGATCAATAAATTAAGCGATGATCTTTTGTAGATATCTTCGATTTGGCTAATGTCATTTCTTTTCCAGGCCTGGGCTAATAAAGGCGTGCTGATCGCGGCAATCACATTTCTTGGAATCGCAATCATTAAACCCATGCGCGAATTAATATCAAAAATAGCCGTGGTACTTAACCCGCCTGCATACGCGGGAAGCATCAATTTTTCGATGTGCTGAATTAGGGTAAAGCTTGCGCCGGCTAATAATACCCAGCCTCCATACCCTAGCATTTCTTTGAAAATAGGTTGCCTCAAAAACGAAAAGTCAAGCCTTGTGTAAAACCGTTTTAATTGTTTGATGTAAATTAAAAAGCCAAAAACGGCTACTAGATAGGATAAGGTAATGCATTGAATTAGTTGATGGAAATCGATGTATCCCATGCCAAAAGACAGGATCAAAAGGCCATTTGATATGCGTAAAAATAATTCACGAATGATGGCGGGAACGACAATTCTAAGGTGAACTCTGGCGTAGGCCTCCAAAACGGTCATGTATAAATAGCTAGCCGTCAAGGGAATCATGTAATAAAAATAGGTGGGTAGGAGCGGTGAGTTTTCGGAATAAATTTGATTGAAAACCTCATGCAAGGACAGATATCCAATGACAAATAGGGATAGACCAAATAGCGGCGCAATCATTAAAAACCCGAAAAAACCATTGTGTCCTTTGGCTGGATCATCAAAGTGAGGAAAAAACCTGACCGCAATATGTGGAATTCCTAATTGGGTAAACGAAGCAAAAATAAGGGGAATACTGACTAAGGCGCCGGCAATTAAACCTACTTGGGCTTGAGATAGAAATTGATTGTAAAGGAATATCACGTTAAAAGTGCCAATCGCCGTACCTAAATAGGTAACGATGGAAGCTTTTGCACTTTGACGAATGACGATCCCCATGGATTAATTTGTGTAATTGACAAAAATACACATTTGCACTAAAAAGCACTGATTTTTTTCTGCTATTGCAACAGACCTCTTAGTTTTTCTGCTTGTGTTTTTATTTCATAATTTTTCAGCATGTGATTTCTGGCTGATTCACCCATTTTAATTCGGAGTGTTGGGTCGTTGGCTATTGAAATTAATGCCTCACCCATCGCTTTGAAATCATTTTCTTGAACCAATATTCCAGTCTCCCCTTGAATGACGGCCTCAGGAATCCCCGCATGCAAGGTGGAAACAATCGGCAATCCACAGGCACTCGCTTCTAAAATGGAATTAGGGGTTCCTTCTGAATCACCACTGGGTGTTTTAATGGAATGTTGAATGAAAATATCAGCTTCTTGTAATTTTTCTAAAATCAAATCGGGTTTTTGTTGGCCCATAAACGTTACATTTTCCCCCAAACCATTCTCCTCCACATATTTTTTTGCGTCTTCCCACAATTCCCCATCACCGATCATGGTAAAATGGGCCGTTGGGAATTTTTCTAGCAAAATCTGAAAAGCTTTAATGCTTAGGATGGGCGCTTTTTTGGCTGTAAAACGACCCACAGAAATTAAATGGATAGATTGATTTGACTTTTTTGCCCCCGGTATAAATTTTTCTGTGTCGACCCCATAAGGCAAAACATGCAGGTTTTTCAGAGGTCCACATATCCGCTCGATATCCATTTTCATGACTTGGGAGACAACAATGACCGCTTTGGCTAGAGGTAAAATGGTACGATATTCCGCTCCATAGCGAGCAATTGTTTTCTTTTCGCTGGCATCAAAGCCGTGAAAATGTACGACAAATGGAATATTAGATTCTTGGCAAGCGGTAAAAATATGCGTTCCGAGTGGCCCGTAATTGGCCAATACGCAAGTCGTTTCCGTTTTTAGTAGGTATTTTTTTAAAAAGTAGGTATATACTTTTTGATAGAAAGCAGGGAATAAATTTCGAAGGCTTCCCCTAAAAATCAAAAGGCTTAAGGGAAAGGGATAAATGGAACCGCCAGCATGTATATTGCTGGGTTGCCAACCCTCATAAAGAACGGCATGCGGGTTTAATTGCCTGATTTGTTGGTCTATAAAAGTCTCCGAATAGGAAAAGAAATTTGACCGGGCGATTAAAAGTTTCATTTATTTTTTAGCGACTAAAATAAACGTACAAGCATCTTGATTTCGGGAACTTGACAAAATGATTTTGTCAAAAAAGATGATCAATGGTTGCATGATCATAGCCCAAATAAATCGTAAAGGCTGCGGTATTTTAAACAAAATACCATCTTGAAATAGTTGGAGACCCATCGCAGATCGACCTAAAATTCCTTCAAAATAAACCACTTCAAAGCCTGCCTCTTTCACAATTTTCTGCAGACCTGTTGAGGTCCATCGCCAATAGTCAGTCGGGTCCGGATGAAACATCCAATATCCATGCGTGGACAAAATTAATTTCCCGCCTTTTTGTAAAATCCGATGAGCTTCTTTCAGGTATTCACCGGGGTTTTCCACATGCTCTAATACTTGGGTCGAAAGCACAAAACCAACACTCTCATCTGGCATGTCTATTTTTCCTTGGGGATTAATGGTCACGTCGGCTTTCGTATTTAAGGCTAGATCTAGGCCGATATATTGCTCCACAAAAGGATCGAATAACGGTTGGTACGGCTTGTTTCCACAGCCATAGTCAGCTAACAATTGGTGTGGGGAATTCTTCACAAACAACGAAATGACTTTTTCTAGTTGGCGCCTCAGCTCCCTCAAATAATAAAATCTAGCCGCCATTCTACCCCAAATTTTTGGATATAATCGTTCGATACCAGCTTCTCTACTTTCCATAATATTACCTTTATTGGCCGGTAATCCGGCTAAATTCAATCAGTGAATTTTTATATTCGATATATTCTTTCGCCAGGGCGCTATACTTTCTTGCTTTTATAGTCTGATTATTTTTTTGCGCTATTCTAATTAACCCCAAATAAGCTAAGCCTCTAATATCTTTGGTAAATCGTTCTTCCCAAGGATAGGCTAATGCTTTGGTGTAAAAAGCTTCAGCGGCTGCTAAGTTACGATTTTCAAATTCTTCCCGCATACCTCTAAACGTTAAGGCGCTTCCTACATAATAAGGAGACTTTGTTTTTTCTAATTTTTCAATGAATTCATTCGCACCTTCGTAATTGCCAGTCAGCGATAATAATTCGGCTCTTTGCAAGGAATACCAATGATTGTTAGGGAATTTTTTTGTCAATTCTAAGTTAAAAGGAAGTCCTTTGGCCGGTGTTCCTTCATACTTGTTGTAAATATATCCAATGTAAAAGAGGGACTCATTTTTCACAAACACTGTTTTTTTAATGCCAGCTTCTAATTGCGCTAAGCCCAATTTTTTATTTCCATCTGCAAAGAAGAACATAAAAGGTTTTAAGATGGGATGAATTTCTGGATAGCAAATTCGGTAATAATTGTAGACGCCAGATGAATACAGAAATTCGGGTTGCTTGTCTGAATTTGAGAGGCCAATTTTCATGTAATGATATGATTTTTTGGCGTAGTTGACCGCTTTGATAAAATTCTGATTATCCGCTTCATATGCGGCTAAAAATCCTAAAGCGGAGGTGCAAAAAAAGGCGGATTCTAAATCATTGTTATTTTTTAGATATATCGCTTCAGCTAAATCAAACGATTTTTCTAGGTTGTGCACATAATTTTTACCTTGATTGATGTGGTCTTTTAGCGGAAAATATTGTTGCTGAATCAGCATGGCGGTCAATAAATATCCGGCGGGGTTTTTGGGATATTTTGATTTAAATAAGGAAAATGCGGCATTCGATTCTTTGAAATCGTACGCATATAGATGATCTAATCCCGTTGAAATTAATTGTTTTGCATACGTATCCTGAAGAATTTGTGCTAGGCCTTGTGAGGAACAGAAAATAAGAACCAGGAAAATGATTTTACGCATAACTCATAAAATTGAATTGCAAAAGTAACTAAGCACTGTGGTTTTTAGGCCTAATTTTTTACATTTGTTTAATTCTTTTTTTTGATTCGACCTTCATGATTTCATATCAACAATTTACGCTTTCAAATGGACTTCAAGTCATTGTGCATGAAGATCACACATCGACCCTCGCCGTGATGGATATCATTTATGATGTGGGTTCACGCGATGAAGATCCCAATCGTACTGGATTTGCACATCTTTTCGAGCATTTGATGTTTGGAGGAAGTAAAAATATCCCTAATTACGACAGTCCTTTGCAGCAAGTGGGCGGCGAAAATAATGCCTTTACCACGCCTGATTTGACCAATTATTATATATCGGTTCCTTATCAAAATCTGGAAACTGCCTTTTGGCTAGAATCGGACCGCATGATGCAATTGGCCTTTAATCCTCAATCCCTGGAAGTCCAACGAAAAGTCGTGATTGAAGAATTTAAGCAACGCTATCTAAACCAACCTTATGGCGATGTGTGGTTAAAATTCCGTCCGCTCATTTATACCCAACATCCATACCGTTGGCCCACGATAGGTGCCGGAATACAGCACATTGAGGAAGCGGTTTTAGAAGATGTGAAAGCGTTTTTTGCCAAATATTATGTTCCGACCAATGCGATTTTAGTATTAGCGGGCCGAGTAACGTTTGCGGAGGCAAAGGCATTGGCTGAAAAGTGGTTTGGCCCTATTCCGGGTGGGAATAAGCCTAAGCGTCAATTGCCTCAGGAGCCTGTTCAAACAGAAGATCGCCGAATGGAAATTGTGGACAAGGTTCCGTCCAATCGAATTTATAAGGCATATCCAGTGCCAGGACGGTATGATGAGGGATTTTATGCCATTGATTTAATGTCAGATTTAATGGGTCGGAATGAGACCTCATTTTTATATTTAGCTTTGGTTCAAAATAAGCGCATTTTCGATTCAATCTCTGTATCGCAAACGGGATCTTTAGACCCTGGATTATTAATCGTTTCTGGCCAGGTTTGTGATGGAGTTGATTTAGCATTGGCGGAAAAGGAATTGAATCAAGCCATTCATGATTTTGTTAATTGCTCATTTCAAACGGTCGACTTGGAACGCGTTAAAAACCAGGCAGAGGCGAGTTTGATTTTTGGGGAGGTTGAAGTGCTGAATCGTGCCATGAATTTAGCGATGGCCGCGAATGCAGGCGATGTAAATTTGGTTAATTTAGAATCTGAAAATTTGGCTAAAGTCACCTTAAGCGAAGTGAATTATTGGGCTAAAAAAATATTTAAAGAAGGGAAATCCAATACATTGATATATAAAAAGGCATAATATGAAAATTCGCGTAGGTCAAGGATATGATGTACATCAGTGGGTTGCTGGAAGGCCATGTAGGTTAGGAGGTATTTTAATTCCTTCCGATCATGGGCCTCTGGGCCATTCAGATGCGGATCTCGTATGTCATGTTTTGTGTGATGCTTTGTTAGGTGCGGCCAATATGCGCAATATTGGCTTTCATTTTTCGGATAAAGATCCTGTTTGGAAGGGGGTTGCTTCTACTATTTTGTTGCAAAAGGTCATGGAAATGATTCGGGAAGCGGGATGGGAATTAGGCAATGCGGATGTGACAGTGATCTTAGATCAACCCAAATTAAATGCACATATTCCAGCGATGAAGGAGAATTTGGCCCTTGTGATGGGCATTGAAGAAAGCCAAATTTCGATTAAGGCCACGACTTCTGAGGGGATGGGATTTGTAGGAAGAGGCGAAGGAATTTCCGCAATGGCCGTTGCATTAATTCAACAAGACTAAATGAAAAACGTTGTCATCGACATAGAAAAAGAACGTTTAGAGATACTCAAAAGGTACCGTAAATTACTGCGTACGGCTAAGCCTTTTTTGAAAGATGACGATGCCAAGCAAATAAAAAAAGCTTTTTTACTCTCTGCGGAGGCGCACAAGGATATGCGCAGAAAATCGGGAGAGCCTTATATTTACCATCCTCTCGCGGTGGCGCAAATTTGTGTGGAGGAGATTGGGCTGGGAACCACATCGATTATTTCGGCCTTGATGCATGATGTGGTTGAAGATACAAATACCACATTAAAGGAAATAGATAAGGATTTCGGCCCTAAGATTACGTCGATCATCGACGGTTTGACTAAGATTGCGGGGACTTTTGAGTACGGGACATCCCAACAAGCCGAGAATTTCAGAAAGATGCTTTTGACGCTTTCGGATGACATTCGGGTGATTTTAATCAAGCTTGCGGATCGCTTGCATAACATGCGTACATTGGGGAGTATGGCAAAGGAAAAGCAATTGAAAATTGCTTCCGAAACCATTTATTTATATGCTCCTTTGGCGCACCGACTAGGTTTAAATGCAATTAAAACCGAATTAGAGGATTTAGGATTAAAGTTTACTGAGCCTGAAGCTTACAAGGAGATTGCGCATAAATTGTCCGAAAACAGGCGTAGTAGAGAAAGTTTTGTCGAGCATTTTATTCGGCCCATCAAAAAATCGCTGGATGCGCGTGAAAAGAATTATACGATCATTGGCCGACCCAAATCCATTTATTCCATTTACAATAAATTGAAAAAGGGCAATGTTTCCTTTGATAAAATTTATGATTTATTTGCGGTCCGAGTGGTCTTAGATGTTCCATTGGATCGCGAGAAATCTGATTGTTGGGAAGTGTATAGCATTGTAACCGATCATTATCGGCCTAATCCAAGCCGATTAAAAGACTGGGTTTCCACTCCAAAATCGAATGGGTATGAGTCTTTGCATGCCACGGTGATGAGTATGCCTTTTGGGAATGATAAAGAGGGGCGCTGGGTAGAAGTGCAAATTCGGACGAATCGCATGGATGAAATTGCCGAAAAGGGTGTCGCAGCACATTTTAAATATAAGGGAACGGACACACGGACGAGTCAGGCTTTTGAATCTTGGTTGTCGCAAGTTAGAGAGGCCTTGGAATCCAATGATAAATCCAAATCTGCCGTCGAGCTAGTGGATGACATCAAAAATTCACTTTACCATGAGGAAGTTTTTGTGTTTACTCCTAAAGGAAAATTAATTGTTTTGCAGTCTGGTTCTACAGCTTTAGATTTTGCTTTTGAGATACATTCTGAAGTGGGTGCGCGGTGCATTGGGGCTAAAGTGGGAGGGAAATTAGTTCCCCTATCTCATAAATTAGCGAATGGAGATCAGATTGAAATATTGACTTCATCTAAGCAAAAACCTTCTGAGGATTGGCTTAGAATTGTCTTTACGACCAAGGCAAAAGCACGGATTAAAGAATTCATTAAAGAGGAAAATAAGTCCCATTTGATTAAGGGGCGCGATTTGATTGAGCACCGACTGAAGCATTTTGGATATCCAGTGTTGACTTTAGAATTGACGAACCAAATTCGCGCTTATTTTAATGCGAAGGATGCAAGTGATCTTTTTTACCGGTTTGGCAAAGGCTACATTGCCATTGAGCAGTTGAAACACTGGAAGTCCGATAAGGAATCGCATGAGCGAAAGCAGGCAGAAAAAGCGATTCAATCTCCGATTGTTGACAGCAAGACTTTCCGAAAGGAAATGCAACATTTTAATAAGGATCGCAAGGAGTCAGATATTTTATTGATTGGCGAGGATATGGATAAGGTGGATTATACGTTGGCCAAATGTTGTAACCCAATTTCTGGGGATGAGGTATTTGGGTTTGTCACCATTAATGAAGGCATAAAAATTCATCGTGCTGGCTGTCCAAATTCTCCTGAGTTGTTGTCTAGGCATGGCGATCGAGTGATAAAAGCTCACTGGGCAAGTCAGATAGCGATGTCATTTATTGTCGAGCTGGTGATTCGTGGCATCGACCGGGTCGGATTGGTGAATGATGTGACACGGATCATTTCGGATGAATTGCAGGTAAATATTACGGCTTTGTCGATAGGCGTGAAGGAGGGATTATTTGAGGGAAAAATTTCATTAATGATTCAAGACACGAACCATTTAGAATCCCTAGTAACCGAGTTAGAGCAAGTCACTGGAGTAATCGAGGTGGCAAGAGAGGAAATTTAGTATTTTTCATAATTTATAGCTTATTTTACGTCGTTTTTTTTGATTAAATGTCCCCAGAAATAGAGAAGTTCGTTTCGGTAAAAAAGATTTTCACAGCCTACTTGGAAAACAAGGGATTGCGGAAGACGCCGGAACGTTTTGCTATTTTAGAGGAGATTTATTTGCGAGATGACCACTTTGATGTGGAGGAGTTATATATCTCGATGAAAAACAAAAAATACCAAGTTTCTAGGGCCACGGTTTATAACACCTTGGATGTGTTGGTCGAATGTGATTTGGTTGTTAAGCATCAGTTTGGCAGAAATCAAGCTCAATTTGAGAAGTCTTATGGCCGTCGTCAGCATGATCATTTGATCTGTACGGATTGCCACAAAGTCACCGAGTTTTGTGATCCACGTGTCCAAACCATTCAGAGTTTAGTAGGGGAGATGCTTCAGTTTAATGTCATGCACCATTCGTTAATATTTTATGGTTCATGTACCAAAAAAGAGTGCGAACACCGAGATGCTTATCGGGCACAAAATCAAGAATAATTTACGTTTTAAAAATTTATTATGGCAGTTGATGTATTATTAGGATTACAGTGGGGAGACGAGGGGAAAGGAAAAATCGTGGATGTTTTAGCTCCTCGTTATCAGGTGGTTGCTCGTTTTCAAGGGGGTCCTAATGCGGGGCATACGCTTGAATTTGACGGATTTAAGCATGTATTACATCAAATACCTTCTGGAATTTTTCGTCAAGAAGTTCAAAATATTATTGGCAATGGAGTGGTTTTAGATCCGATTATTTTCAAAAAGGAGATTGACGGACTGGCTCATTTCAATTTAGATTTGCGTAAGAATTTAGAGATTTCAAAAAAGGCTTCCATCATTTTACCTACGCACCGATTGCTAGATGCGGCGTATGAAAAAGCGAAAGGGGATGCGAAGATTGGATCTACCTTAAAGGGAATTGGGCCTACGTACACCGATAAAATCTCCAGACAAGGTTTGCGTGTGGGCGATATGATTTCACCTAATTTTCCTGAAAAATATACCGCTTTAGTGGATCGTCACAAGGCTATTTTAGATGTATACAAGTTTGAATATGATTTAGCGGAGGCCGAAAAAGAATTTTTTGCCGCGGTTGAATTTATGAAAGAATTTCAGTTGGTGGACAGTGAATATGTCGTTAATCACGCATTAAATGCTGGAAAGACGATTTTGGCTGAAGGTGCTCAAGGGTCTTTATTGGACGTTGACTTTGGATCTTATCCATTTGTGACTTCCTCCAATACCATTACGGCAGGTGCTTGTACCGGCTTAGGGGTGGCACCTAAAAATATTGGAGAGGTTTTTGGAATATTTAAGGCCTATGCTACTCGGGTGGGTTCAGGACCTTTCCCAACGGAATTAGAAGATGAGGTGGGTGAGCGCATGCGTCAAGAGGGGAGAGAGTTTGGTTCTACGACAGGCCGACCTCGCCGTTGCGGTTGGATCGATTTACCCGCATTAAAATATGCGATGATGATTAATGGGGTGACCCAATTAATTATGATGAAAGCAGATGTGCTAAATATTTTTGAGGAAATATTGGTGTGTACAGGCTATGAAATGCCGGATGGTTCGTTGACGGATCAAATTCCATTTGAAATTACCGATATTAAGGTTAAGCCCGTGTATGCAAGTCTGAAGGGCTGGCATTGTTCATTGGAAGGAATGAGAAATTTCGACCAATTGCCTGCTGAGTTAACTGCCTATATTGCGTTCTTAGAGTCGCACTTAAATTTGCCGATCAATTTTATTTCGACGGGACCCGATCGTGAAGCATGTGTTTTGCGTGGTTCTTTAGCCTAAAAAATGAAAGCGGAGGAAAATCATTTGGCGGATTTGTTTCAATACGATGAGATTTATTGGGTGCCCGCTGATCGAGGATCTGTTGAGATGCCAGTGAAGACCTCCTCTCAAACGATGGATTCAAATCAGGCTCAGGATAGTTCTTCATCGCCCCAAGAGCATGTGGCTGGTCGAGCGGCCGCCAATCAACCCGCAACTATTGAGCATTCATTTGAATCAGAACCTTCATTAGATGGGGAATCTTCCAAAAGTAATAGTAGTATTTCCACTCCTTGGGTCATTGTTGGTCATATATCTGAATTAGAAAAATCGCGGTTGGCCTTAATTTTTTCAGCGCCTCCCATGTTGTTATCTGCCAAAGATTGGAGTATTTATGAGCCTAAGGATGACGAGCCCACGCTTTCTGAATTTGTTAAACAGGCGGGGGCCAATAAATTTATATTTTTGGGCCAACAACCGGCTATTTGGCAATCTGATTTCCATGTGACAGAACTGGTCCAACTGGAAGGCAAGTCGGTTTATTTCTTCCCTCGCTTGATATCCACCTTGACGGATACTGAAAAATCATTGAAATTGGTTTTTTGGAATGCCTTGAAGTCGATGATTTAAAAACGCGGCGCGAATTGTAGAGACGCGATACTTCGCGTCTATTACTCGATTTATAAATTATTTTTATTTCCCAAAGGATGTGTGTGCAAATTTTAGACGCGAGGTATCGCGTCTCTACAGTGCGTATCTGGCTAATGGGCTGACATCTTGTCCACAAAATTCACCTACTTCGAATTTGAAATGACCAGCCATGGCGATCATTCCTGCGTTATCGGTGCAATAGGAAAAAGCTGGGATAAAAACGTCCCAATGATTTTCTTCGCCTAATTCCTGCAACCTTTTTCGTAATCCTGAATTAGCAGATACCCCTCCTGCAATTGCGATGGAAGTACATTTTTTTTCACGCATGGCCTTTTTGACTTTACGCAATAGAATTTCAATCAATGTTTTTTGCACTGAAGCACAAATATCTGCCTTGTATTCTTCGATGAAATTGGGATTTAATTTTACTTCTTTTTGGAGGAAATAAAGAATCGCGGTTTTAATTCCTGAAAATGAAAAATCTAATCCGGGCATTTCACCCATGGGAAATGTGTATTTATTAGGATTTCCCTCTTTGGCAAGCTTATCGATTAAAGGTCCTCCTGGGTAAGGAAGTCCTAGCAGTTTAGCCGTTTTGTCAAAGGCTTCGCCAACGGCATCATCCTGAGTTTCCCCAATGATTTGCATATTTAGGGGGCCTTCCACCCAGACCAACTGTGTATGACCACCACTTACGGTTAAACACAAAAAGGGAAATTGGGGCCTAGGTTCTTCGATGAAATGCGCCAACACATGGGCTTGCATGTGATTTACCTCAATTAATGGAATATCTAAACTTAGGGCTAATGACTTAGCAAATGACGTTCCTACCATCAGGGCTCCAAGCAAACCGGGGCCTCGAGTAAATGCGATGGCATTCAAGTCATTTTTGTTTATATTTGCCTTTTGCAGAGCTTCCTGGACAACAGGAATAATTGATTTTTGATGTGCCCTGCTAGCTAATTCGGGAACGACGCCACCCCACTCGCTATGAATTAATTGAGTGGAAATAACGTTTGATTTTAACTCTCCGTCGACTATTATCGCCGCCGAAGTTTCATCACAAGAAGATTCAATCGCTAGTAAAATCATAAAAATTCGTCTGCAAAAATAAGGTAATTAAAACATAATTTGTTTTTTTCACTAAAAGAAAAATATGGTCAAATACCTGAAACTCCTCGCAAAATCAGTCCTGTATGGATTGGTGGGGATTTTTTTGCTATTTTTTTCGATCATATTGCTTCTGCGTGTACCCTCTAATCAAATCCGATTAGCCAATTACTTTACTCCCAAAATCGAAAAGGCCATTGGGTATCCGCTAACCTTAGACGGAATCCAACTTAAGTTTTTTGACGAAATAAGCTTTTGGGGATTGCGGGTCAAAGATCCTTGGGGCAAGGACATGATTTACATTGAAAAATTAGACATCAATTTCAGTATTTCAGATTTGTTTTTGCAAGGTTCAAAACCTTCGATGGAATATGCGCAATTGATTCGCCCCCGAGTGCATTTAATTTTGGAAAAAAAATCGGGGAAGATAAATTTGAATGAGTTTATCGACCGTATTGTGGCGTATGTGAATAAAAATTCAACCTCCACCAGCACCGAATCTAGTTTGTTTAAAATTCATTCGGCCCAGGTCGTTGACGGTACTTTTTTACTCGATGACGAGCGAGAAAAAAACCTGGCTACACCTACACATTTCGATTTATCGCATTTCAGTTTTGTCAAAATAAATTCAAAAGTAGCCGATTTTTATGTCCACGGGGATACGATAGGACTTCAGACGATCGGTTTTCAGACGATCGATCCTTCAAGTAAATTCCAAGTTAAAAAGTTAGATACCAAGTTCATGATTTCAGATCGGCAAATGCGATTTGATGATTTGACCTTATTTTTTAATGACTCTTATGTTGGCGACCATGTCCACATGAATTACCAAAAAATAAATGACTTGACGAAGTGGATTACAAAAGTTGACATGGTCGGTAACCTAAAAAATAGCAAAGTTAAAGGGGAGGATTTAGGTCGATTTGTTACTGCTATGTATGATTATAAGGGGTATTATCAATTGAATGGCCAACTAAACGGCTCGGTCGATAATTTGGCACTGAAGAATTTTGAAATAGGATTTGGCCAGAAATCTAAGTTGAAAGGTGATTTCAGCTTTAAAGGCTTGCCCAATGTAACGAAGACGCAAATGGAATTTTCGATGAATAAGTCCATTTTCTTCCCGAATGATTTAGCCGTTTTTATCACGCAAGGAGCCTCTGAAAAAATGAATATATTGGGCTCTGTTGCTTTTGATGGAAAATTTAAAGGCACGTATGACAACTTCCAAACATCAGGCCAATTGAATACCGGTTTAGGCTATATGGAGGGTGACTTTAAACTCAAGCTTAAAGATTCTATGGCTTTGTCATCCTACGACGGGAGTGTTAAATTGGCCAAATTTAAATTGGGCAAACTGCTGGATCTAGAAACTTACATTGGCAATATTGATCTAATAGGTAAAATAAAAGGAATCGGTTTTTCAAAAAAATCAGCCCATGTTGATTTTGATGGCAAGCTTTCTGAAATCACATTTAACGCTTATGCCTATAAAAATGTGAGTGTAAAAGGGAATTTCCAGCGTCAATTATTTAAAGGAAATGTGGCCGTGAAAGACACTCATTTTGTGGCTGAGATGTCGGGGGAAATCAACTTGCAACAACCCAAAGCCGTGTATTTGTTGGAGGGTAAAATAGGGCATGCGGATCTAGCTAAATTACATTGGGGGAGTGAGGATGTTCAGATTAAAACGGGTTTTGATTTGAACATTAAATTTACTGACATCGATGATTTGTTTGGCAAGGCACTTTTCACAGATATTGTGATTAAAAAACCTCAAATGGATGATTTGTCCATGGGGTTAATTTCCTTTTCGGCCAATGAAAATAATGTGGGATTTAGGCAGTATCGATTGAATTCTGATTTGATTTCAGTGGAGTTGAACGGAGATTTTAAGCCCACTAAAATGAAAGCAGAACTGGGCCAATTAGCTGATGAATATTTATTCTATTTTAATAAAAAAGAGGACGAAAGGACTGCTTACTACAACAAGAGAAAATATGACATCAACGATAAATATTTTGCTGATTTCACCATCATTTGCCATCAAGCCCAACCCATTTTGTCGAGATTTTATCCGTCTATTGGCGTAGGTCGAAATACCATTTTTACTGGAAATGTTTCCAAAGGGAGAACCTATTCGGTTAGTTTAGAGTCTTATCCTGACACATTAGTTTTTGGCGGATATAAATTTTATCAATCCGTTTTTTCACTTCAAAGTTCCAAGTTTTTAGGCGGTCCCGAGGTATCTTCAAGCCTTGTTTTTCAGTCAAGAAGACAGCAGTTGAATTTTTTGACACCCACCGAAAACTTCAAATTAAATGCACTTTGGGATCAGGATCGAATTAATTTTGACGTTGATTTCAAACAGGCTGGTGATGATAATTCGGCACATTTTGGAGGCAATTGGAGATTTGAAAAAGATGGTTTATCCTTGCGATTTAAGGATTCCTATCTGAAAATTTTAGGACAGGATTGGGCCTTTGATCCTGAAAATATGGTGACCCTGAAAGGCCAAGAATGGAAAGCTGAGCATGTATTAATATCAAACAAAAAACAATCGATTGCCTTGCAAGGAAGTTTGTCCATGGATTCCACGCAAACATTAAGATTCCGGGCAAATAAATTCCAATTAGCAACCCTTGAGCCTATCCTCGCCATTAAGGCGAATGGTGAATTGAACGCCGAAATTAGTGTTCAAAATTGGTATCAAAATACGCGTGTCGACTCATGGATGATTGTTGACTCGCTTCGATTGGACAAGTTTTATATGGGTAATTTACAGGGCGTGGGTACCTATATGGCAGAATCCCAACGAATGGATTTAAACTATACCTTAAATCGGTTGGGAGAACCCGTATTGTCCGTTAGTGGACAATATAAGCCGTATGCGGAGGGGGACCAATTGGCCCTCAAAACGGAATTGAACCGGACGAATCTAGAAATTTTAGAGCCATTTACCAGAGGTATTTTTTCAGGATTAGCTGGCGAGGCTTCCGGCGAATTAAAAATTAGAGGTCAGTTTAGTGATCCTAGCTTTAGTGGAAAAGTTGTCGTTCAAAAAGCTAAAGTCAATTTTGATTATTTGAATACAGCCATTTTTGTGAGCGACACGGTTTCGTTTCAAGGGCGTCAAATTTTAGCCAAAAATTGGCAATTAAAAGATAATGATGGCAATGTAGCTAAGCTAAATGGCCAACTCAATTTTCCTAAGGACAAGCCTTTGGAAATGTCCTTAACAGCAGACCTTACTCGGTATAAAATTTTAAATACGCAGAAGAGCCCAAGCTCCTTTTATTATGGTACCGGCTATGCGAGTGGCTTATTTCAGTTGGATGGAACCCTGGATAATTTGCTTATTTCAGGCAATTTGAAAAGTGAAAAGGGTACCCGATTATTCATTCCTTTAGATCGTGAATCGGAGGCGAAAGCAGATGATGATTTTGAGTTTTTAAGCCAAACGTTAAAAACAGAAACGGTCAACGAGAAGCTCGTTTCAACCCAATCGAAAGACAATGGCATTCGATTAGATTTGATGTTAAATCTGACCCCTGAGGCTTATGGAGAAGTCCAATTGGACAGCAAAAAAGGAGATATCATGCGTGGTTATGGTACGGGAGGCATTCGGATGACCATGGATAAAAAGGGTGATTTTAAGATGTTGGGCGACTATGCGATTGATCAAGGGGATTATACGTTCTCACTTCAAAACATCATTAACAAAAAATTTGCCATTCAGCGGGGCTCTAAAATTTCATGGACAGGTAGTCCTTTGGATGCCAACATCAACATGAAGGCAATTTATACCCAATATGCGAGTCTGTTTCCTATCCTTTTGGATACAACAAACAAAGGGAATTTGCCTGAATTTAAGCGTCGATACCCGGTAGATGTGGTGATTAATTTACAGGATAGGCTACTGGCTCCCAATGTTTCTTTTGATATTGGCATTCGGGATTATCCGAAAGATGTAACGTTGAATAGTGCAGTGACCGCCTTTGCTAATCGTATAAAAACCGATGAACAGGAGTTGACCCGACAGGTCAGTAACGTACTTCTTTTTGGCCAATTAGTCTCGCCTTTTGGGGCTAGTGGATTGGTTCTTGGTAATTTAATGGGAAATTTTACGGAGATGCTCTCGAATCAATTGAGCAATTTGGCCTCAGAAATTAATAAGGATTTGAACATAGATGTTTATTTGGGTGGCGGCAGTTTGACTCAGGATATATTGACAAACCTACAGCTGCGGGTCTCGTATAATGTGAACGACCGATTGCGTATCACGCGAAGTGGAGGATTTACAGATGCCAGAAATCAGACGAGTCCTCAAATTTTATTGGGCGATTGGGCTTTGGAATATTTCATTAAAAAGGATGGAAGCCTACGTACAAAAATGTACAATCGAAATGTCCAAACCACCCTTTTAGGATCCCTGAACTCCTATCAAATCAACCAAACTTTAGGCGCAAGTATCCTTTACAATAAGAGCTTTAATTCTTTCTTTGGGACTAAATAATGCTGGTCGACGTATCAAAAAAAGAGCCGCAATGGCGGCTCTTTAAAATTTTGAATAGGTGCAATTTATCTGACAACAAAAGTACCATTGCCAATCGCAAATCCCTCTGAATACATTTCAATCGAATATTTCCCTGGCTTGTAAACAACTCCACCACGGGAATAAAGTACGGCAACTTCTTGGTTATCGTTTGAATAAGAAACGGTTTGAGAAGTGGTAAATGGAATATCTTTACCTCCTTGATTGATTTTTCCTGATCCTACTGCCTCGTCTGATAATGTACTTCCTTCACCATCCAAAATACGTACGTAAATGGTTTTGTTCTCCAACTTAGTGATTGGGTTAGGGGCTAAATTGAATACAATTTTCAATTTGTCAATTCTTTTTCCACCTAATTTAGCTTTCTCCGTTTCTTTTCCTTTAGCATTGACAGCTAGCACACGAATGTTCTGAGCTTTCAATGCCGCACCGATACTTACCTTACGAGCTAATTCTTTGTTCTTAGCTGCTACCTCTGATAAGGTATCACTTAAGTTCTTGTTGACCGTTTTCAAGCCCGTATTTTCAGTGTTTAACGTCTGGTTTTGAGTGTTTAGCACTTGGTTGTTTTCAGTCAAAACACCATTTTGTTTTTTCAGCTCAACAATATCACCATCTTTTTGAGCTAGAATAAGATCATATTCTTTAATTTTAGCTAAATAGGAAGCTACAGTCGCATGATTTGCTTTCTTTAGCGAAGATTTATCTTGTTCTAATTGCAATTTCAAAGCTTCTAAGTCTGCCACTTGGCCTCCTAATGCTTTAATTTCAGAGATTTTACTATCTAACTGAGTTGAAATTGAATCTAATTTAACGCGTGTATTAGCTAATTCAGTCGCTTTTTCTTCGATACTAGTGGCTTGCTCTTTGGTTAGTTGGTTCGACCTGAAATATAAGACTCCAAATACTGCAGTTAATACAGCAAGGACTATGAGTGCAATCTTAGAAGTGTTGTTATTTGATTCCATTATGTTTATTTTATTTATTAAAGGGTTTGTTTAATTTATCGCAAATTACAATAATTAAATTTAAATTCATTTCTAAACGCGTTTTTGGTTAATTTGCGTGAATAAATAATGGATTATGCTCACCTATGATTTTATTGTAATTGGGTCCGGTATTGCGGGTTTATCGTATACCGCAAAAATTGCGCAACACTTTCAGGACATTAATCAACCTGTTAAAATTGCGGTCATCACAAAAACCATTGCTGAGGAAACAAATACCAAATATGCACAAGGTGGAATTGCTGCTGTTTGGGATCAGGATGATTCGTTTGACAAACACATCCAAGACACCATTGTTGCAGGTGATTTTATAAGTAATCAAAAGGTTGTTGAGATGGTGGTCAAAGAAGCTCCTGAGCGGCTTAAGGAATTAATCTCGTATGGAACTGATTTTGACCGTCGGGCTGATGGGACTTTTGATTTAGTCAAAGAAGGTGGGCATTCGGATAAAAGAATTTTACATTACAAGGACTCCACGGGCAATGAAATTGAGCGCGCACTTTTAGCCAAAGTCAAGTCTTTTCCATCGGTGGATTTTTTCACGCATTACTTTGCGGTGGATTTAATTACCCAACACCATTTAGGCGAAAAGGTAACCAAGGATACTCCTGACAAAAAATGTTTTGGCGTCTATGTCCTTAATTTAAGAACTAAAAAAGTGGAGACCTTTTTAGGCAAAACTACTTTGTTGGCCACCGGGGGAATCGGCCAAGTATATCAATCCACAACTAATCCTAAGATTGCCACGGGTGATGGAATTGCGATGGCATACCGAGCAAAGGCGTTTGTTCAAGGAATGGAATTTATTCAATTTCATCCTACCGCATTATATAATCCCGGAAAGAAGCCCTCATTTTTGATTTCTGAGGCGGTGCGAGGACATGGTGGAATTCTGAAAAATTTGGATGGCTCTACATTTATGGAGCGTTATGACGATCGTTTGTCCTTGGCACCCCGTGATATTGTTGCCCGTGCCATCGATTCCGAAATGAAAAGGCAAGGTAGCGACCACGTATTTTTAGATACAAGGCATATTCCAAAAGATGAAATTATACAACATTTCCCCATGATCTACCAGCATTGTTTAGATGAATTGGGAATTGACATGTCTACAGAAATGATTCCTGTGGTACCCGCTCAGCATTACCTTTGTGGGGGTATTATCGTGGATGAATTTAGTAGGACCAATATTCAACATTTATATGCCGCTGGGGAGTGTTCCTATACGGGCCTTCATGGAGCAAACCGTTTGGCTTCCAATAGTTTATTAGAAGCTATTGTATTTGCCCATCGGGCATTCCAAAAGTCGATTGACGAATTTGGAACTCAATCCTTACCGGAATTAATTCCAGCTTGGAATGATGAAGGCACGAAAAACCCTGAAGAACTAGTGTTAGTTACGGAAATGGCACGTGAATTGGAGTCCATTATGTCCAATTATGTGGGCATTGTTCGTACTGATCGACGTTTGAAGCGAGCCTATGATCGCTTGGAATTGATTTATTTAGAGCACGAAGAGTTATATAAGCAATCTCGAATTACTGTTCCTTTATGTGAATTGAGAAATATGATCAATGTGGCTTATTTGATCATCAAGCATGCGCGCGCTCAAAGAGAAAATAAAGGGCTTCATTACAATTTAGATTTGATATAGCTTGACTTGTCAATTATAAGGCCTACATTTAATCGGTTCTATACCCCATTCTTTCTATGTCGCAATCGATTCGAGATGTAATCTCTCCTCTAAATATTCTTTCTAAATCTGAAATCCTGAATGTTAGTAAAAGTTTTAAAATTGTTCATCTAAAGAAGCATGATTGTTTAGTTCAAGCGGGAGGGCATTTAGACCAATTGGTTTTTTTGAAAAAAGGAATTTTGCGGAGTGGATCAAATCAAGATTCAGAGGTTTTGAAATCGAAAGAGTTTACATTCGAAAATAATTTTTTGTTTTCAGGCAGTAGTTTGTTGGCCACTAAACCCTTCTCCCAATCCATTCATGCCTTAATGGATTCAGATATTTTAGTTTTAACGCGCGCTGAGTTGGACGGGATTTACGAGAGTATTCCGGGATTTGTGGCGGTTTTGCGCCAACTAACACAAGACGAATTAGAAAAGCAGGAGAAGCTTGCTGTTTTAATAAAAATTCAACCCCCTCAAAAACGGTATGAGCATTTCCAACGAAATTTCGCTTGGATCGCTGGCCAATTACCCGAAGGCCAGTTGGCCTCTTTTCTTCAAATTCCAACCTCCGAGCTAACTCGTATCAGAAAAAAAATAAGTTTAGGAACTACCTTTTAAGCATGAAGTTTAAGGTAGGATACAATGACTTGTAAGCCTTTTTCAAAGTGATGGTTGTTGGGTATTACGATATCACAACTTCGTTTATGCGGCCTGATGAATTCTTCGTAGGTAGGTTTGACATGGTATTTCCAACGGTACATGACATCCTGTAAATCATAACCCCTCTCTTCATTATCGCGTTTTATGCGGCGCTTTAATTTGATCTTGTCTTGTGCGTCAATAAATATTTTTAAATCTAGGAGCTTGGCAACTTCCGGAAAATGAAAAACGAAAATGCCCTCTACAACCAATATTTTTTTAGGATGGAAATGTAATATGGAGGGAATTTTTTCAGAGTTATTGAAGGTGTATTCCTCGCGAGTGACTATTTCACCTGACCTTAATTTTTCGACGTCAGCGGCAAAAGCCACATCATCTATGGCCCCAGGCAAGTCAAAATTTTCAATCCCATTTTCATCTTTCGTTTGATGTTGTTTAGGGCGATAGTAATTGTCCTGTGACAATAAACAAATATCATCTGTGTCGAATTGCTCCATTAATCGAGTTAAAAAAAGGGTCTTTCCTGAGGCACTTCCTCCGGTAATCCCAATGATAAATGGACGGTTGTTGGTCGACATAATGAAATAGATTCAAATGCAAATTTGCGAAAATGATTTAAATTAAACTAAAGCAAAAATTTCATTTTTTGAATAAGAGATAAATAGCTTTTTCGTCTTTTTGCTTTTTGTCTATCTTTTCAAAACCAGCTTCGGCTGCGATGTTAATTAACTCCTCAGTAAAGAATAATTTTTTTCCACAGCCCTCATGAATGAGTGGAATTGAGATAGATACTTCTTCCTCTATTAGCAATTGCCCCCCTTTTTTTAATATTCGAAAAGCCTCTTGGAGCACTAACTCGATTTGTTTGAATTCATGTAATGCATTGAAAATGAATACCCAATCGGCCATTTCATTTTCTAACGTTAATGCATGTACGTCTTCGTTTTTTACGGAAATGGTTGTTGTGTTTTTTGTTTGGGTTTTGTTTTCAAAATAGGCAATGGAGTCGCCAACTTCCTCATTCGTCAGAGCCTGAAAATCATGATCGACTAAAATTAATTGGCCAGCGGGCTTTTGAATCACACAATTGATTTCCCACCAACCCGATCCACTACCTAAAGAAACGAGGGTATAGGTGTTTTTCCAAGGAGCAAATCTTAAAAGTTCTTTCATTCTAGGTTTAAATTAATGGATAAATCATGAAGCATGGTATCTTTGAAGATAATTATTTTACCATGGCTATTTATATCGCACCTACGGCTTCAGTGATGGGCCGAGTACTTATTTCAAAAGATGTTTCTGTTTGGCACGGAGCGGTTATTCGGGCAGATGTGGAAGAAATTATTTTAGGGGAAGGCTGTAATATTCAAGACAATGCGGTCTTGCATGCCGACGAAGGAGATAAAACGATTATTGGCCCCAGGGTGACGATTGGCCATGCTGCGATTGTTCATGGCGCAACGATAGGCGAAGGCTCCCTCATTGGAATGCATGCAACGGTATTAAATCGCGCTCAGATTGGCCGATTTTGTTTAATTGGCGCTCATGCATTGGTCACCGAAGGGATGATTATACCTGATTTTTCCATGGTACTTGGAATGCCTGCCAAAGTCGTTAAGACACTTTCTGAGGATCAAATAAGCCGTTTAAAAGAAGGGGCTGATCATTATATCATGATGGGGGAAAGACACGCAGCGGGGGAATTTCCATTACTCTCACAAGCCGATTTTAATTCATGAAAGATCTTTTTTTAATTCGCCATGCGCACGCTGGACCCTATTTGCTCCCGGATGAAGGGCGCAACTTGTCTATTAGGGGAATAGAAGAGGCGCAAGAGTTAAGAGCGATTTTTTTGAAAAGCAATTTCCCTATAGGTTTTTGGTATATCTCCAATACGAAAAGAACGATTGAAACGGCTGAAATATTGATGGGAAACGTGCAAAAATCAGGAGATTCTTTTGATGAGTATTGGTACCACGCCACGGGGCCCCAATATGTGGAAAAATTACTGAGTAGCCACCAAGATGTTATTTATTTAGTAGCCCACAATTCATCGATTTCCTATGCGGCATCCTATTTTTCTGGAGAAATGATTCAAATGGAAACATCTTCCTGTGTACATTTGCACTGGCCAAAAGCCGATACTTGGGATGAAATTATCAAAGGAAGTGCCATGGTCAATTTTATACATTAATGCTATGCAAAAAAATCGCCTTATTTTTCGTTGGATTTTGATTCTGTTTACACTTTTGATGATTGCGCTCGCTATCGATATGGCTCGTAATACAACAGCTCCATGGAATAAAAACAAAGCAAAAACCAATTAATGCGCCGATTTAATTAGCCATTTAATTCCATAAATCGAAGGCTATAAAACAGACTCGATGTGCTTTAGATGATGGGTGCAATGCCAAGCATAAATGCCCAATACTCGATCTAAAGGATAAGTAATACCTCGCTCTGGATGATAATATGTTTTCGTCCAATCCGTTTCTTGCAGAGTATTCATCAAATAAACCCAACGCTGATGCACGGATTTGACACCTGTAATGGACCATTCAATCGGTGCTTCGTCGCCATCCGGCATGTGTGCCCAGTCATTTTCTGAATAGGGCATGATGGTTGGGTTGTCCTCATTTAATGCTTTTTTGAATCGTATGTAGCAATTCATGTGGCTATCAAACATGTGATGAATCACTTGGCGTGCAGTCCAACCTCCTGGTCGGTATGCTTTTTTCAAAGTGCTTTCCGAATGTTTTGAAGCTGCTATGGCTAATAAATCAGGAAATTCCTCAATCGTCTTTATCCAGTTTTTTCTGATTTCAGGCGTGATAATTTCTGGAGCAGCAAATTTCCCAATGGGATATTGAAGTGGATTTAATTCCATGTGATTATACGTTGGTAAAAAAAGTAGTGATGTCTTTGGCGGCTTCTCGGGTATGGGCGATCAAGGGGTGGACGCCGCGATGTATCAACTCGAGCATTTCTTTTCCTGAATCTTTGCTTAGGTGGGAAATATGCAATGGCATCAAAATCTCACCTTCTTCAACCTCCATAGGCGTACACACTTGAAAAGCGATGTTGCCCGCCGAGGCGATTTTAATTAAATCCAACTTCGTTTTCTGGAAACTTTCTTCAAAACTTTCTTCTGTATTTCCCGAAATTTCTAATTGGACTGCTGTCTGGCTCAATTTTAAAGCCAGTAATTCTTTGATCTCGCTATCTAACAGGTTTAATTGTTTTCTAAGTGCATGGTAATTTTTACCCGTCGACATCCGCTCGCGAATCGATTGCCTAATGAAATAAGTAATCGTATCTGTAACCGTTAATCCTATTTCAGCCGTTTGCTTAAAAATTAATGAGCTTAGTGACATACCAGGAATGGTGTTTGGATCATGCAAAATAACCATTCCTTCAGGGCTTAAAAATCCGTCTATTCGCGTGCAAACCCCAAAACCCAAGTCGTCAAAAGCTTTTTTAACCTGCTCTTGTATCATTTTCAAATGCGCTAAACTAGCATCCATGGGTATTCTTTTCCGCGTTGCCTTAGATTTATATTTGGCATTAAAATCGAAAACTTCCACGGACTCGTCAATAACAATTTCGGTCGGCGGTAGGGCAACTGACTCACCATCAGGTGTCTGAATGACCCCGCAACTAAATTCCGCTCCATTTACAAACGATTCCAATAAAATGGAATCCTCCGAATGAATAGAATGAATAACCGCCTTAGTTACTCCTTGTAAAAAATACGATTGTAACTCGGTCAAAAGTCCGCTAGGATGTAAGAAAATTTGATGTTGGAAAATGACTGGAAAGCCTATTCCCTCATCTAAATTGACCATTTTTTGTATTAAATCGATTTGATCTTCCTCGGTTAATTTAATCCAATCTTCTCGGTAAATCTCGGAGATGAACAGGCATTTTTTGATCGCCTGGTCAAAATCTTCTAAGGAATCTTTTTTGACAAATGCCAAACCAATCGACGATCCTTGGTGAGGAGCTTTGGCCACAAATGGCACGCCTATTTCTTTTTTAACTTGCTCAAATAATGTTTCTCGGCCATATTTCTCGTAATCATCCCTCTTTAACGTGAAGAATTTTTTATCGAGTCCTACGCTTTTTTGTAACCATTCATTTTGCTTCGACTTATCTATTCCGATCGCTGATCCTAATAAACCAGGGCCGGAATAGGGGATGTTATACCATTCTAATAAACCTTGAATACTTCCATCTTCCGCGCCGGGACCGTGCATGGCAATGAACGCAAAATCGAAATGATCTTTAAAGTTTTCAGGAAAAATTTGAACGCCAATCTCCTGGATAATTTGGGCATAAGCCTCAGGATTTTGATTTTCTAAGGATTCAATGTAAACGGAAAATGGAGCTGTTTGATATTGTTTTGGAGGGAAAAAATCACGGATTGAATCTTCAAAAATAAGTGATTCTTTAATCAAAATAAAATGCCCCAAACTGTCTACAAATATAGGCACGGGCTTAAATAATGCTTTGT
This sequence comes from Aquirufa sp., assembly GCA_044349095.1. Taxonomy (GTDB): domain Bacteria; phylum Bacteroidota; class Bacteroidia; order Cytophagales; family Spirosomataceae; genus Aquirufa. The sequence goes on from JBIKRO010000002.1 coordinate 67,224, forward strand.
TGATATGCGCCATGGCCGTCTTCCCACCGGCAAAACTAATTTCACGTTCTCTTGCTTGGCCACCAAATAAAATTCCAATACGCATCATAAATTACTGGGGGATAATTTGGCTAATTTCTTCTACGGATTTGACTTCGGGTACTTCTCTTTTTATCGCTTCTTCCACACCAGCTCTGAATGTCATGGCCGACATATTACAGGATTTGCAATTGCCAACTAAAGACAATGTTAGCTCATTTTCTTCCGAAATACCTACGATTTCCACATTGCCTCCATCAGCAATCAAATAAGGACGAATGGTGTCAAGTGCTGATTGAATTCGTGTATAAAGTGGATGATTTTCCATAGGTTAAGCGTTTGATTGTGCGTTACTAATTGCAATTTGTTGGGCTAAATTGGTAGCAATATGTATAAAAGCATTTGCGCTGAGCCCGTCCGTAGAAGCAATAGGTTTCCCTTCATCACCCGCTTCTCGGATCGCTTGTATCAGGGGCACTTCGCCCAAAAATGGCACTTTATATTTTTCAGCTAACATTTTACCTCCGTCTTTGCCAAATAAATAATATTTATTTTCTGGCAATTCTGCGGGTGTAAAATAAGCCATATTTTCGACTAAACCCAACAATGGAACATTAATTCCCGCTTGGTTGAAAAATTGCAAACCTTTGGTTGCATCTGATAAGGCTACTTTTTGAGGCGTGGTTACAATCACAGCTCCTGTTAATTTGATCAATTGGACCAACGTTAAATGTATGTCTGAGGTTCCTGGCGGAAGATCGATCAACAAGTAATCCAATTCACCCCAATTTGTATCTCCAAAAAACTGGCGTAACGCTTGCGTCATCATAGGACCGCGCCAAGGCACAGGGCTGTCGGAGGGAGCCAAAAAACCCATTGAAATCATTTTTATCCCATATTGCATGATGGGCTGAATGCGATTCTTGCCATTGATTTCTTCGACCAAAGGCTGCAAATCCTCCGCGCCAAACATCACAGGAATAGAAGGTCCTGAAATATCAGCATCCAAAATACCCACTTTAGCCCCTAGATTTTTAAGCGCCATGGCTAAGTTGGCCGTCACCGTCGACTTACCCACACCCCCTTTTCCAGAGGCTATAGCAATCACATTTTTAACACCGGGAATTAAAGGATCAGCCGCCGATAAACTAGTTACCTCAGCAGTCATTTGAATCACAACTTTTAGGTCAGGATGAACTAAAAGGTGTATGGCATCCTCACAATCTTTACGAATTTTTTCTTTTAAGGGACATGCCGGCGTGGTTAAAACCACGGTAAATCGAACTTCGCCAACGCCCAACTCGACATCCTTAATCATTCCCAAGGTGACCAAATCTTTTTTCAGGTCAGGTTCTTGGACGGTACTTAAGGCGCCTATAATCAGTTCTTTACTTACACTTAATTCTCCCATGTTCGATTTTAATATTCAAACCTCAAATATACGGGTTTTTACTGTTTTTTATGAGCCTAATGATGCTTTTAATGATAAAATTTCAGCTGCTAATTTTTCGGCTAATTTCGAATAATCGACAGAAGGAAATTGGCTTGATAGCTCCCCTTTTAATTTTTCTAAATTGGCTATATATAAATGTTTTTTTGTTGGGTGCGGTCGGTGATGCAAGGTGGCAATTATACGTTCCCAAGCAACATCTACCGCTACCAATTCGCTTGAAAAATAAGTCTCTTTGAATTTTTGCCAAATATAATCCACGGCCATTTCAGTTGGATGAATTAAATCTTTTTCATAAAAACGGTAATCCCTCAGCTCGTCCATCATGATTTCAAAAGCTGGGAAATAAGTAACTTGGCCCGGAAATTCTTGTGCAATTTCATGGGCTGCCAACCGCAATAAAGCTTTTGAAACAGAATTTTCCATCATGCCATCTCGTGTATGCCTTACGGGTGACACGGTCAAGATGATGTGTAATTGGGGATGATTCTTTATAAATGCACGATAGGCCTCTGTGATTTCAGAAACCTGATTCATGCGTTTTTCAAATCGCTGACTCGCTTGTTTATGGCAATTTGTGATGGGCCTATTGAGAATATTGTCGTGATAAAAATAGGCGGTACCGAAGGTCAGTACCAACGTATCTGCTTCGTTCAAAAATGCCTTGGTTTCTTCTTGCTTTAGATGAATCTCGGCCAATAAATCTTCCGGATTTTGACTGATGAAATTGGAGTGAAAATCAGGATGTAAATAAAAATCACCTTCAGCATATAAATCGGTAATTTTTAACGGTTCAAACTCCAACGCTTTTAAAATGCGAATGGGATTAAATTGGGTTCCAAAAGGCTGATTGAGCAATTCCAGTGATAAATCATCCAACCTTTTCCCCATATTTTCCGCAAAACAAGATCCCATACATAATACCCGACTATTGGGCGTTAGCTTATGGTTTGCAATGGGAATTGGGAAATCAGTGCTAAGTTTCAAGCCTTATATATTAAAGTGAAATGATACCTCGAGTCTTATTTAAGGCCATTAGCCCATTGGTCCATTTTCTTTTCCAAAACCTCTAATGGCATATTTCCATCTTTTAGCAATTCATCATGGAAGTCAGAGAGTTTAAACTTGGTCCCTAATTGCTTCGTCAGGCGTTCTCTAATTTCTTTGATTTTTAGCGCCCCTATTTTATAACTTAAGGCTTGTGCTGGGATGGCCATATATCTTTCTATTTCAGCGATCGTACCCTCTTCGTTCAGTGGTTCATTGCCCATCATAAATTTAATGGCCTCTTCTCGAGTCATATTTTTGGAGTGCATTCCGGCATCTACTACTAATCGAATGGCACGGTGCATTTCATCCCCCAATGCACCCATGTACTGATATGGATCTGTATATAAACCCAATTCCTTCCCTAAGCTTTCGGTGTATAAAGCCCAACCTTCTGCATAGGCTGAATTTCCACCAAAACGCCTAAATTTAGGTAAATCTCCATTTTCTTGTTGCAAACTAATTTGATAATGATGTCCAGGAATGGCTTCATGCAAGAAAAGACTTTCCATTCCACTCGTCAGGTTAAACGTTTTTGCATTCGTGATCGGTACATAAAAGATACCGGGTCTTTTTCCATCTTCAGTGCCGGCAAAATATTCGGCTGAGGCAGAGGCAGCTCGAAAAGCTTCCGTTTGACGTATTTCAAAAGGGGATTTTGGAACACGGCCAAACATCGTTTTGAGTGCGGGCTCCATTTTTTTATGAATCGTTTCAAAGGCCGCAAGCACTTCTGCTGGATCTTTAAAAGGAGTGAATTTAGGATCAGTTCTCATGTGTTCAAAAAAGGCTTTTAAATCGCCTTTAAAACCAACGGCATCTTTTGTTTTCTCCATCTCGGCTTTAATTCGCTTGACTTCAGAAAGGCCCGTTTGGTAAATCTCATCTGCCGATTTATCCGTGGTGGTCATGGTGCGAATTAAATATTGGTAATACGCTTTGCCATTTGGGATGTCGCTGATCCCAGAACTCAGCCTTCCTTTAGGCAAGTATTCTTCCTTGATGAAAGTAGATAAACGGCTGTAAGCAGGAAGGATAATTTGTTGGATGTTATTAACGTATAATTCAGTAAACCTTTTTTTGTCTGCTTCGCTGAAGCTTTTAGGGAAATTTTTAATGGGTCCATAAAAGGTGCTTTCTTTTACGTCTTTGACGTTAAAGGCATCTAGTTGGGGTATGATTTTTACAATCAATGCCTTAGGCAAAACATGTCCCGCGGCCATTCCTTTTCTGAAATAAACGATGGAACTATCTAAGTATGCGGCCCCTTTAACCATTCTTTTTGACCAGTTATCATAATCCTTGACGGTCACAAAGGGTTGGATGACTGAGCCACTTCCCAACTGTGCGAAGGTCAAATGAAAGCCATAAAATTGATTTAATGGGATAAAGTTTTCGGGAAAGCTTAGGCCTTCAAGACCCAATTTGACATCTCTTTCAATTAAATCGTAGGTTAATTGGTCATTCGTATTTAAGCTTTCACGGTCAATTTCTTGAATAGATTTTTGGTATTTCTCTAAGATGCTTTTGACTAAAGCGCGGTGGCTATCAGTGAAGTCAATATTTAATAAGTCATTGTATCGATTGTCGCCATTAAATGTCGCAGAAAGGGGACTTAATTTTAATTGGTCCTCATAATAATCTGCAATAATTTTGTCAAGCTGTGGGTTTTTCTGTGCAGCATTTTTCTCTTTTTGGCATGAAAAAAATGAAATTAGGCTTATGAATAGAATTAGTTTTTTCATTTGATGAGTTGATTTATTTGACGTGCATTAAATTATTTGAATGGATTTTCAGCGCAATCATTGATGAGGGAATTTTTCCGCTTGGCAATTATTGCATCTCAGTAAAATTAGCAAAATTTTGGGAATCTGTGTAATTAAAAAGGCCTTCATGTTCATATTTGGACAAATTCAATATATTTGTATCTCGCATATTTAGATCCATTTATTAATCAAATTCATATGTCTGAAATTGGCGCTGAGCGCGTACGACTTTCATTAAGGAACGATAATAAAGGCTGGAAAAAGTGGGGGCCTTACCTGACTGAGCGTCAGTGGGGAACTGTGCGTGAGGATTATAGTGCACATGGAAATGCCTGGGGAAGTATTACACATGACATGGCGCGATCGAAGGCGTATCGCTGGGGTGAAGAGGGGATTGGAGGTATTTCAGATAATAAACAACATGTGTGTTTTGCTTTTTCTTTTTGGAATCATCGAGATCATATTATTAAGGAACGTTTTTTTGGCTTGACTGGAGCGGAATCAAATCATGGAGAGGACGTGAAGGAATTGTATTATTACCAAGATGCAACGCCTACACATTCTTATCAAAAGATGTTGTATAAGTATCCCCAACAAACTTTTCCGTATGAAAAGTTGATAAATGAGAGTAAAAAACGTAGCCGATTAGAACCTGAATACGAACTTTTAGACACAGGCATTTTTGATAAAAACGAATATTTTGACATTTCCATGGAATATGCCAAAGGGGATGAGCAAGATATTTTGATTAAAGTGACGGTTGAAAATAGGTCAAAAGTAGACGCACCCATTACGGTTTTGCCCACAATTTGGTATCGAAATACATGGTGTTGGGGATATGAAAATTACAAATACAAACCTCTATTAACGGGGGTAGGAAATTCATTTATTGAGGTAGATCACCGAGTGGTGGGCCGATTTAAATTATATGCGGAGGAAGCGGATGAGTTTTTGTTTTGTGATAATGAAACGAATTTTGAGCGCCTGCATCAATCGCCTAATTTATCGCATTTTACCAAAGATGGGATCAATGATTATATTGTCAATAAAAGTAAAAAATCAATCAATCAAAATAATATAGGGACCAAAGCCGCGGCGCGATATACAGCGAAAATTCCTGCGGGCGGTAAGAAAATTTTCAGGTTAAGATTAGTCGACCACACGTTAAAAACCCCTTTTGAGGATTTTGATGCTATTTTTGAGACAAGAATTAAGGAGGCGGACGAATTTTATGATTCGATTCAAAAAGGGGTCGACGACTCTGGATTGAAGTTGCTCCAGCGTCAATCCTATGCTGGAATGTTATGGACTAAGCAGTGGTATTATTACAATGTTTTTGAGTGGATTAAGGGAGATCCTGCCATGCCAAAACCGGATGATAGCCGGAAGTTTGGTCGCAATAATGCATGGCGGCATTTATATACGGCTAATATTTTGTCGATGCCTGACAAGTGGGAATATCCGTGGTTTGCGGCTTGGGATTTAGCGTTTCATACGATTCCTTTGGCAAGACTAGACCCTGACTTCGCCAAAAGGCAGTTGGCCGTTATCCTCCGCGAATATTACATGCATCCCAATGGTCAAATTCCGGCCTACGAGTGGTCGTTTTCGGATGTAAATCCGCCGGTGCACGCTTGGGCTACTTGGAAAGTCTATGAAATAGATAAGGAAATGAATGGCGGAAAGGGCGATATCGTTTTTCTGGAGCGCATTTTTCATAAACTTTTGTTGAATTTTACTTGGTGGGTCAACTTAAAAGATGCGGGGGGAGATAATGTTTTTGGGGGAGGATTTTTAGGAATGGACAATATTGGGGTTTTTGATCGATCAGCTACTTTGCCAACGGGTGGGCATTTAGAACAAGCGGATGGAACGGGATGGATGGCGATGTATAGTCTAAATATGTTGCGGATTGCTTGTGAAATAGCCATTGAAAATCCGGTGTATCAAGATATGGCTTCTAAGTTTTTTGAACATTTTCTACACATCGCGGGGGCTATGCAATCCATTGGCGGGGAGAAATTGAATTTATGGGATGAAGATGATCAGTTTTATTATGATATGTTGCATCAAGAAGATGGAAGCGCGATGCTTTTAAAAGTTCGGTCGATGGTGGGTTTAATTCCATTATTTGCGGTCGAAGTATTGACATCCGATATGCTGGACAAATTGCCTGCATTTAAACGTCGGGTGGAATGGGTATTAAACAACCGCCCCGATTTAGCCTCCTTGATATCTCGTTGGTATGAACCCGGAAAAGGTGAAAGTCGCTTGCTTTCAATCTTGAGAGGGCATCGGATGAAAATGATTTTGAAGCGTATGTTTGACGAATCGGAGTTTTTATCGGATTTTGGAATTAGGTCTTTGTCAAAATACCATCAGGAGCATCCGTATAAATTTGCGTTTGACGGAGGCTCTATGCAAGTTGATTATACGCCTGCAGAATCTACGGGGGACATGTTTGGTGGAAATTCAAATTGGCGTGGTCCCATTTGGTTTCCGATGAATTATTTAATTTTGGATTCATTGTCCAAGTTTTCGGATTATTATGGAAGTGATTATGAGGTGGAATATCCAACGAATTCAGGCCAAATGATGAACATAAAAGATGCCGCATCGGGTGTCTCAAAACGTTTATTAGCGATGTTTACACCCGGGAAGGATGGTAAAATTCCGATGTATGGGGAATATGAAAAAATGCAATCTGATCCAAATTTCAAGGATAAGCATTTGTTTTTTGAGTACTTTGACGGTGATACAGGGAAAGGTTTAGGGGCGAGTCATCAAACGGGTTGGACCGGTTTAATTTCAGAAATTATTAGACAATTGTATGGAAAATAAAAATGAGTTTATGGGAACACCAGAAGAAAATTTCAAGGCATTAGGATTGGATTTACCGCCGGCACCTAAACCGATGGGCGTATATAAACCCGGATTAAAAGTAGATCATTTCTATTATGTTTCGGGGCATGGGCCTGTCCTTATTGACGGCTCTTTAATTGTGGGCCGAGTTGGTGATTCGATGGATATGGAGGAAGGGAAGTTGGCGGCCCAGCAAGTTGGCCTGACGATATTGTCCACCTTAAAATCCCAATTAGGTAGTTTAGATAAAATCAAGCGGGTTATCAAAGTGTTGGGCATGGTGAATTGCACCGCCGATTTTGAGCGCCATCCTTACGTGATCAACGGTTGCTCCGAGTTATTTGCTAAAGTATGGGGGGAAGAAAATGGAATTGGTGTGCGCTCGGCGGTTGGCATGGGCACGCTCCCCGGCAATATCCCCGTGGAAATTGAAGTGATTTTTGAATTAGCCTAGAAAAATTAGGTAATAGGTAAAATTAGGTAACAGGTAATAGGTAAAAAGTAATAGGTGTTAATAATAAGGTATTAGGTAAAATTAGGTAACAGGTATTAAGTAATAGGTAATAGGTAAAAAGTAATAGTTGGATTTTAAAAGATTTTAAAGCTGAATCTATAACAGTTGGCTTAGCTTAAAACCAGATATCTAATGATGAAAAAAAAATAAGTTTGAGGCTTACTCAAAACTAACTTTTACCTATAACTTAATACTTATTACCTATTACTTAATACCTGTTACCTCTTACCTGAAAATACCTATTTGGATATCTCCAGCATAGCCTTTAGCGCTTTATAAGCAGGCACTCTCACTTTTTCCGATAGGTGAATTTCGGGCAATTCATAATAAAGTGCGTTATACAATTTCTCCAAGGTGTTCATTTTCATGTAAGGACATTCAGCACATGCACACGTATTTTGCTCGTTGGCCGGCGCGGGAATCAAATGTTTAAATGGAACCGCTTGTTTCATTTTATGTAGTATGCCCGCTTCGGTGGCCACAATAAAAGTGGAATTTGGGGAGGTTTCTACGAACTTCAACAAGGCCGTTGTCGACCCTACGTAATCAGCTTCTTTTAAAATAACTTCTTTACATTCTGGGTGAGCGATCAACAAAGCATCTGGGAATTCTTTCTTTAATTTGGCCAGTTTTTCAAGTGATATATCGATGTGAACCATGCAAGCACCTTCCCAAAGAATTAGGTCACGTCCTGTTTTATGGGCCACATATCGACCCAAGTTAGCATCAGGGGCAAAGATAATTTCTTGGTCTGAAGGAATAGATTCGACGATTTGGACTGCATTGGATGAAGTACAAATGATATCCGTCATCGCTTTGATGTCGGCTGAGCAATTGATGTATGAAACGACTACTGCCTTTGGATTCGCTGCTTTTAAGGCGGCAAATTCCTCCACAGGAACAGAGTCTGCCAATGAGCAACCGGCATTAAAATCGGGTACAATGACTTTTTTGGTTGGGTTCAGGATTTTGGCTGTTTCACCCATGAAGTGAACGCCACAAAAAATAATTAAATCTGCTTCTGTATTTTCAGCAGCTTGGGAAAGGCCCAAAGAATCGCCCACGTAATCAGCCAGTTCTTGAATGGCCCCATCTACATAGTAATGAGCTAGAATGACTGCATTTTTTTCCTTTTTTAATGCTTTGATCGCGTCAATAAGTTCTTGGCCTTTTGGGGTTGAACGTGCGATATAGCCTACTTGATTTGCTTCGTCAATTAAATTCATTTTGCTTTTAAGCTTAAGTCTAAACTTTTAATATGATGCGTTAATGCACCCACTGAAATAAAATCAACCCCCGTTTCGGCATAAGCGCGAAGGGTCGTTTCATTGATTCCTCCCGATGCTTCGGTGATGAAGCGACCATTAATTTTTCTGATGGCATCTCTGAGTTTTTCAGGACTGAAATTATCCAACATAATGCGTTGGACCCCGCCGATTTCCAATACTTCATCTAATTCCTTTTCGTTTCTTACTTCTATTTCGATGGCTAATTTAGCGTCACGCGAGAGGTTATAGGCAAATGCTTTTTCTAAAGCGGCTGATATTCCTCCGGCAAAGTCTACATGATTGTCTTTTATCAATATCATATCAAATAGGCCGTATCGATGGTTTGTAGCTCCTCCTATTTTACAGGCCCATTTTTCAGCTAACCGGAAATTGGGTGTCGTTTTTCGAGTATCGAGTAATTTGGCTTTCGTCCCATGAATAATTTGAACCAATGACCTCGTGTAAGTGGCAATTCCAGACATGCGTTGCATGCAGTTTAAGACTAAACGCTCCGCTTTCAGGATGGATTGTGATAGACCGTTAACTTCTAACACGATCATACCTGGTTCGATCCAGTCGCCATCTTGTTTGAAAAGCGTAAGGTTTAAGTTGGGGTCAACGTAATTGAAAATGGCTTTAGCTAATTCCACACCGGCAAGGACTCCCGTATCTTTGACTAATAGAGAAGCAGAACCCGTGGCAGAGGCAGGCACAGTCGCTAATGAAGTATGATCTCCATCTCCTAAATCCTCATGCAAAGCTTCTTTTATAAAGTGCTGAATATACTCAGGTGCTTGATATTCGAACATGTTACCATTTTTGTAGCGACAAATTTACGAATTATAATCTTATGGGCATGAGAAATTGAATTCTAAAAAAAATGTCCTATTTTTGCCTCCTAGTATGCAAAATAAAGTCAAAATATTTCAAATAATCTTATTCATCCCCGTGCTTTTTTGGCTCGTGGCAAAGCCGATTTCTTTAACCTCGGCTGAAAGGGTTGATTGTAAGATAGAGAAAAAAGGACACTCAAAACGTCCAGCGGACTCGAAGCAATCCCAAGTTTATGCGGTACAGCATGTATATCAAGCGGCTGCAAATCTACAGTTTGATTTTCCTTCTGATTGGAATTTTGTTTCGCCGATCGAATTTTTCAGCATACAACCTCTTAATGATTTTAAACTGCCTGCGGTTATACATCGTACGCAATTTATGCGAATTTTATTAACTCAATTTATAGCCACTCTGGCACCCTGATGAACCTTATTTAAGAGGTTTATTCAATTTTTAATTTACAAATTTTTAATTTTTATATCATGCGTTACAAAAGTGCTATTATTTGGCTGTCTACTATTATTTCAGCTTTATGTATTTTCTTCCTTTCCTTTACATGGAAGGCGGGCCAATTAAGAGATCAGGCAAATAATTATGCTACCTCTAAAGACGGGAAATTTGACCCGGCAAAAAGACTTCATTTTATTGATTCCTTATGGAAACAACCCGTATACATCGGATATACATTCCAAGAAGTTACCCAATATGCCCTTCACAAAGGATTGGATTTAGAAGGGGGTTTACACGCGGTACTAGAGGTTTCACCTGTGGAAATTCTTCGTGCTCTTTCTGGAAAAAGTAATGATCCCAATTTTGAGAAGGCTTTAGCGGAAGCTAATGCGGCTCAAGCGAATTCATCTAAATCATTTAATGATTTGTTTTATGATGCCTTTGCAAAAGTTGCACCGAATCAAACCTTAGCATCTGTTTTTGCTAATTCGGTGAATCGTGGAAAAATCAGTTCTTCATCTTCTGATTCAGAGGTTAAGAAGGTTATTGACGCGGAAATTGACGGGGCTGTTGACCGTGTGTACAAAATTATTCAAGCGCGTATCGATAAGTTTGGTGTAGCTAATCCAAACATTCAAAGACTTCCTGGTTCGAACAGAATCCAAGTAGAATTACCAGGTGTGGATAATCCTGAGCGTGCCCGTAAATTATTATCGGGTGCGGCGAAATTGGAGTTTATCGAGTGTTATGAAGTAAATGAATATGGATCTGGATTGAATGCTTTAGGAGCATTATTAGATCAGGAGTCTAAGCAACCTGCGGTAGCTTCATCGGCAGCCACTACCTCTGTTAAAGATACGTTAAGCAATGCTTTGGCATCCCAATTATCTAAGCCTGCGGTTAAGGATTCAGGAAAAGCAAAGGCAGACACAAGTGCTGGAAGTGCATTGACCAAATTATTCTTGCCTATGGGCAATGGAATTGGGGTTTATCGCAAAGATACAGCTCGAGTAAATGCGTTATTTCGCCGTGCTGATGTGCGTGGATTTTTTCCTGCTAACCTGACATTTGCTTGGGCTGCGAAAGGAATTCCGGCAACGAATGGAGATGAGATTTTAACCTTAGAAGCTTTGAAAAAGGCGGAAGGCCAATCGGCCCCATTAGAAGGAGATGTGATTACAGATGCCGCTCAAGATTTTGATCAAACGGGTCGTGCTGAAGTGACGATGTCCATGAATGGAACGGGTGCTAGAATTTGGAAAAATTTAACGGGGGCTAATGTAGGTCGTCGAATTGCCATTGTATTAGATGGCTACGTATATTCTGCACCGGTGATTAATGGAGAAATTGCAGGTGGACGTTCTTCGATCTCAGGTAGTTTTACCGTGGAGGAGGCTAAAGATTTAGCTAATGTGTTGAAAGCGGGTAAATTACCGGCGCCAACACGTATTGTTGAGGATGCATTTATTGGTCCTTCTTTAGGAGTTGAGTCCATTAACCAAGGGTATATGTCGATGCTATTAGGCTTGCTATTAGTAATCGTATTCATGATTGGTTATTATGGAAATCCTGGTTGGATGGCTAATTTGGCCTTATTCTTTAACGTATTTTTCATTGCGGGGGTGTTGGTTCAAATCCAAGCAGCGTTAACTTTACCAGGTATCGCAGGTATTGTGTTAACCTTAGGTATGGCTGTGGATGCCAACGTATTAATCAATGAACGTATTCGTGAAGAATTACACAAAGGGAAAGGCTTATTAGATGCGATTAATGTTGGTTACGAGAAAGCATTAAGTGCGATTTTGGATGGTAACATTACCACAGTATTGATCGGTGTGATCTTGATTATATTCGGTTCTGGATCTGTTAAAGGATTTGGAGTAACACTTTGTATCGGTTTGATTACTTCGGTATTTACGGCGGTTTATATTTCTCATATCCTGATATTATGGATGGCTAATCGTGCGATTAAGGCGGGTAGAGAGAAGAATATGACGTTTGAGACATTTATATCGCGTGATTTATTCAAAGGAATGAATTTCGACTTTATCGGCAAACGTAAATATTCATATTGGTTCTCTTGGGGATTAATTGCCGCAGGTGCTATTGTGTTATTCATGCAGGGAGGATTTAATTTAGGCGTGGACTTTAAAGGTGGACGTTCGTATGTGGTTGAATTTGCTCAACCGGTTGACGCAGGTAAAGTTAAAGAGGCCTTGTCTGATAATTTTGGTGGAAAAGGAGTGGAGGTAAAGACCTTTAATGGGGCTAGCAAATTGAAAGTAACCACTTCGTATTTAGTGGAGGACGAATCAATTACTGCGAATAATACGGTAAAAACTGCTTTGGAAACGGGCTTAAAAGATTTTGCGGCTAATTCTCCAGTAATTGTTTCTGAGGCTAAAGTTGGCGCAACGGTAGCCGATGATATTTTGACGCAATCATTCCTTTCTATTTTATATGCTTTGGTGGCGATCTTTATTTACATTTTGATTCGTTTCCGTAAATGGCAATATTCATTGGGTGGAATTGTGGCCTTGGTACATGATGCATTAGTTGTGTTAGGTATGGTGGGTATTGCTCGTCTAGTTGGTTTTGAATTGGAAATAGACCAAGTATTTATTGCGGCGATTTTGACCGTTATTGGTTATTCAATTAACGATACAGTGGTTGTATTTGACCGTATCCGTGAGGAGATTGGTGTGAATCCAGATTTGGGAAATAAGGCCTTAATGATCAAAACCATCAATGAATCTATTAACCATACGATGTCACGTACGGTGATGACTGCGACCACCGTATTTTTGGTGGTTACTGTATTGTTAATCTTTGGTGGCGATGTATTGAGAGGATTCTCTTTCGCGATGTTTATAGGTGTTGTATTTGGAGCTTATTCTTCTATTTTTGTAGCGGCTCCTATCGTGATTGACCTAGGGACCTCATCTAAACCAAAAAAATAAATGATACTGGCAATCTGAGAGGATTGCCAGTATTTACATCAACCTAATTTAATAATATGAACAATAGTATTTGGAGAAAAAAGCCTTTAGAGGCCTATGCTGAGGATGTCAAGAATAGCCAACTCAAGCGTGTGCTGGGTAAATGGGCGTTAACATCTTTGGGAATTGGAGCCGTTATTGGCGGTGGAATTTTCACATTGACAGGTATTGCCGCACATGATTGGGCGGGTCCTGCCTTAGCTTTAGCCTTTGTTTTGGCGGGTACTGCGTGTACATTTGCCGCGCTTTGCTATGCTGAATTTGCATCTATTTTGCCTGTTGAAGGAAGTGCTTATGCATATTCTTACGGTACGGTAGGCGAATTTTTTGCCTGGTTCATTGGTTGGAATTTAATCTTAGAATACATGATGGGCGCCACCACGGTAGCCGTTGCTTGGAGTGGATATTTTGAAAAACTTTTACATCTTTTCAATATAAACTTGCCTCTTTATTTGACCAATGATCCCGTGACTGCGGCTGAAAAGGTTGAAAAATTACGTGCAGCGGGTCAGGCAGTTCCAGATTTTGCTTTTGCCTTTAATTTACCTGCTTTTATCATCGTATGGTTGGTTACTTGGGTTTTAGTGAAGGGCATTAAAGAAGCGGCAAGTACGAACAACCTTATTGTGATTATGAAAGTTGCCGCGGTAATTTTTGTTATTGTCGTGGGTGCATTTTATGTGGATACAGCTAATTGGCATCCCTTCATTCCAGATCCAGTTGTGGATGCTAAGGGTGCGACGCACTTTGGTTTTGACGGGGTGGTTACGGCAGCTTCCATTATTTTCTTTGCTTATATTGGCTTTGATGCCGTGTCTACTCAGGCAGGAGAGGCCATTAATCCTACCAAGGATGTTCCGTTCGCTATTATTGCTTCTTTATTAATTTGTACAGTCTTGTACATTTTAGTTTCGTTGGTTTTGACGGGAATGGTTAAATATGATACCTTGGATTTGAAGGCACCAGTGGCTTCGGCTTTCGAAGGTGCTGGATTGCCTATCGCGATGTACATTGTGACGATAGCTGCCACGGCAGGTTTAACCTCTGTGATGCTCGTTATGATGCTTTCGCAAACACGTATCTTCTTAGGTATGGCTAAGGACGGATTATTGCCAAAAGGTTTATTTGCAGCTATTCACCCTAAGTTTAAGACGCCATGGAAGTCGACGATTTTTGTGGGTGGTATCGTGTCCGTTGTTTCAGCTTTGACACCGATCGACAAAGTTTCTGAAATGTGTAGTTCTGGAACCTTATTAGCCTTTGCGATGATATGTGGAGCGGTTTGGTTGTTACGAGTTCGTGAGCCAAACATCGAGCGTCCATTTAAAGTGAAATTTTTGCCATTTGTTGCGACCGCTGGTATTTTGTGTAATTTATATTTAATGTGGGGTTTGCGTACAGAAACCAAGATTTCGTTTTTGATATGGGGAACTTTAGGCATTATTGTATACTTCGCTTATAGTCGAGGGCATAGTAATTTGAATAAGAAATCTTAAAAAAGGAGGCGCAAGAAATTGCGCCTTTTTTTTGCACCTTTAAAAAAGGTTTCTAATTTTTTTTTTGAGTATTGATCAAGTTGGCCTGATAACTTTCAATGAATGTAAGCATTCAGCTTCTTTCATTTGTATTTTTAATCCAATGGATTTTGGCGTATTTTTGCACCTTGATTTTATAATGTATATCGAATGGGTCATATTGAAACAGAAATAGCGAAACGAAGAACTTTTGGGATTATTTCTCACCCCGATGCTGGCAAGACCACATTGACGGAGAAATTGCTTCTCTTTGGTGGAGCGATTCAAACGGCCGGTGCGGTAAAGTCAAATAAGATTAAGAAGGGTGCTACGTCTGACTTTATGGAAATTGAACGCCAAAGGGGAATTTCAGTGGCCACTTCCGTGATGACTTTTGAATACAATCAGGTTAAAATAAACATTTTAGATACCCCGGGTCACAAAGATTTTGCAGAGGATACCTATCGGACACTCACGGCGGTGGACTCAGTAATTCTAGTGATCGACTGCGTAAAAGGGGTGGAGGAACAAACGGAGAGATTGATGGAAGTATGTCGCATGCGCAAAACGCCGGTGATTATTTTTATCAATAAAATGGACCGCGAAGGTCGAAATCCATTTGATTTATTGGACGAGTTAGAGCAAAAATTAGGGATATCAGTTCGACCGTTGACATGGCCGATCAACATGGGTCAAAATTTCAAAGGGGTTTATCATTTATTGGATCGTTCTTTAAATTTATTCTCGGCCAATAAAACTAAGATTGAAAAGAATGTGGTTTCTGTGGATATTTCTACAGCAGAGTTAGACACTCGAGTGGGCGAACGAGATGCTGTTCAATTGCGTGAAGATGTCGAATTAATTGAAGGAGTTTACGAGCCTTTTGATCGGACCGATTATCTATCTGGGGATTTAGCGCCTGTATTTTTTGGTTCCGCGGTGAATAATTTTGGTATTCAAGAATTGCTTGACACGTTCACAAAAATTGCTCCTTCTACCCAAGCCCGTGGAACGGATATCAGGATTGTAGAACCTCAAGAGAAAAAATTCACAGGTTTTGTGTTTAAAATTCACGCAAATTTAGATCCTAAACATAGGGATCGAATTGCTTTTTTACGCGTTTGTTCAGGGGTATTTCATCGGAATACCTTTTACCAACATATTCGATTGAAGAAAAATGTGCGTTTTGCCAATCCGTATAATTTCATGGCGCAGGATAAAGAGGTGGTGGAAGAGGGATTTCCTGGGGATGTAATCGGTTTATATGATACCGGAAATTTTAAAATTGGCGATACGTTGACCGAAGGAGAAATCCTGAATTACCAAGGAATTCCAAGCTTTTCACCGGAAATATTCAAGGAATTAATGAACCTAGATCCGATGAAATCGAAGCAATTGGAAAAGGGAATTGACCAGTTGACGGATGAAGGCGTAGCCCAATTATTCACACAACCTCAATTAGGTAACCGCAAAATTGTGGGAACGGTGGGGGAACTTCAATATGAAGTAATTCAATACCGTTTGGAACATGAATATGGTGCTAAATGCCGTTTTGATGGCATGTCAGTCACGAAGGCTTGTTGGATTACTTCCGAGGACCCCAAAAAACTACAAGAATTTGTCCGTTTAAAAGGTCAAAATATTGCGCAAGATAAGGATGGGAACTACGTCTTTTTAGCCGAATCAGATTGGATATTACGTATGAATCAGACCAATAACCCTGAAATTGAATTCCATTTTACTTCAGAATTCAAATTAGCCTAAAGGTATTTAAATTTTAAAAGCCTGCCGATTCACATGAGTCGGCAGGCTTTTTTTATGTAATGATTCCCAATGAATCCTTATTTATTTTTCCAATAATTGGCCAAGCTGGATCCATTGATGTTCATGACTGGACCAAAAATGGCTGCGGGTAATCCTACAGTTGCCACTTTTCCCATGGCCATGGCTAAACCTGAGGCTAAACCTGCATTTTGTAATCCTACTTCAATAGCGATTGTTCGACAATCTTTTTCAGGAAGATTGGTGAGTCTACCTCCCCAATATCCTAAAATAAAACCGATGATGTTGTGTAAAAAACAAGCCAAAACAAGCAGTGGGCCAACGGAAATAAGAGCATCCCTTCCATTAGCTGTAATAATGATGATGATCAATCCAATACTAATCATGGAGATTAGTGGCAATTGTTCTTGAAACCAAGGCCATTTATTTCCAATGATTCGGTTGTAAATGACCCCTAAAATAATGGGGATTAAGATCAATTTACTGATTTCCCAAATCATGGCGATCAGATCAATTTCGATCAATTGGCCGGCCAGATTTTTCATCAACAAGGGAGTTAAAAGGGGCGCAATGAATGTGGCGATGGACGTTAGCGTGAGTGAAAGAGCTACATTGGCCTTGGCTAAATAAGACATAACGTTCGAAGCTAATCCGCAAGGCATGCAACCTACTAAAATGATGCCCGCCGATATTTCCGGCGGGAAGCTAAATACTTTTGTTAAGCCCCAGCCCACTAATGGCATGATGGAAAATTGGAAAAATACGCCTAAAGCCACAGCTTTTGGAGACTTTAACACTTCTTGGAAATCTGAAATCTGCATGGTAGATCCCATCCCAAACATGATTAATTGCAGCAATGGGATAATCAATATTTTAAATTTTACATCACCAAAGCCAATGAAGGGCGTAGGGAATTGTAGCGTTAAAACTACCGCTGCGATGATCCACAGCGTAAATGAGAAGCCTTTCAGTGACTCTTTGGTATGGGTGGAGATGGCTATCAGCGCAACGCCAATGATCCATAAAATTCCGGCCCAAGAAGTATCTGAAAAAATAAGCCCAATAAGTATAATGGTCGCCCCAGAAATGGATAATAATTTAAAGTTGTTTTTCATAATAGGTTTTGCGGTATTTATGCGGACTGACGCCCGTCATTTTTTTAAAGGTTAACGAAAAGTGTTGTGGCGAATAAAAGCCAGTTTCATAGGCTATGTCGCCTATTTTATGATTGAAATGTGTCATTAAATTCATGGCAATATTGATGCGTGTTTTGATTAAAAAGTTGATAGGACTTAAGCCCGTCTCCATTTTCATTCGCTCACTAAACGCCGTGATTCCGAGCTGCGCTATCTGAGCCATCTCAGGTACAGACCAATGATGCAATGGATCTTTCGTTATATTTTGTTCAATAATTTGACTCACTTTTGTATTTTCTGACGTTTTTAAACTAGACTTTTGAGCTTCGCGTGCGTATAAAATCATGATTTGGTCAATAATATGGATGACCATTTCATTTTGGCTCATTTCGTGGACAAATATTTCATTGGTCAACTGCACAAATAATTTGGCCAAGAAATCTGATTTATTGATTTTGAATTTATGGTAGTTTTTGAAAATTTCGCCAATTTCCATTTGGTCATATTTGGAAATTTTAGACCAATATCCAAATTCTAAATCTTGATCAGCATCAAAAAATTTAGTGCGTATAATGAGGTGAAAGAAGGATGAACGTCTAATTCGATTAGGGATAATTTCGACATTTTCCCATGGGCATACCACCAAACAGTCACCGGGAAGCATGGTTTGTCTATTACCGTCAACACTAATTTCAAAAATTCCATCTTTGAAATAGAACATGCGAATACCGATTCCTTGAGGTAAATATACGGGGTTTGACTTGTTTGAGTCAACGGTCTGAAAGCTAAAATGCTCGATAAATGGGAAGTGAGCACTACAATCATTAAATGGAAATGTTAACGCAAAATTTTTCATGTTAAATTAAAATCAATCCATTCGGCAAATCAATTTTAGCGCTAAATAGTCTAAAAAATATGAATAGAACTAGTTGGTTTATTGCTTCAATTTAAATTATAACACAATACAACCGAAAATTTATAAAAAAAAATTATAAAAATCACCAACGAGGAAATATATAATTTTTTCTCAATATAATTAAGAATATTAGCGGTCTAAACTTAAACAATTATGATAAAAAATTACAAAAAGAATCTAACAAGGTTATTGTTAGGCTTGGCTATCATGATGCCAAATTTGATTTTTGCTCAAGCCAGAATCACTGGTTTGGTCAGTTCTGCCAAGGGCAATGAAGCCATTGCAGGTGTATCAGTCGCCATTAAGGGGACTAGTCAGGGCACATCAACAGACGCGAATGGTAAGTATTCCATTAATGCGCCTAGTAACGCAACCCTAGTTTTTTCATTTGTTGGTTTTGTGAAAAAAGAAGTAAGCGTAGGTGCTCAGTCTGTGATTAATGTTTCTCTTTCTGAAGAAACCACAGCCTTAGATGAAGTAGTCGTTACTGCTTTGGGTATTAAAAAGGAGTCGAAAAAATTAGGTTATGCAACCACAACGATCACTCCTGAGGCCATTACAGAGAATAGATCTCCTAACTTCATGAATGCTTTACAAGGTAAAATTGCCGGTGTAAACATTTCATCTCTAGGAACTGGACCTGCAGGTACTTCTAAAATTCGAATCAGGGGTCAGTCTTCATTCTCTGGTCAAAACTCGCCTTTAATTGTTATCAATGGTGTGCCTATTGATAATACCAACTTTGGTACCAATCCAGGTAATAATGCCTCCGATAATTCAATTGGCGTCCGTGGAAGTGGTAATACTTCCGATGGGGGTGATGGTTTGTCAAGTATAAATCCAGATGACATTGAGTCCATGACGGTTTTGAAAGGAGCAACTGCTGCCGCATTGTATGGTTCTCGTGCGAAAGATGGGGTTTTAATGATCACGACAAAAACAAAAGGTAAAACAAAGGGTATCGGCGTTTCATATAATATGAATTACACCAACGAGACACCTTTGGACTTCACTGATTATCAATATGAGTATGGCCAAGGAGAAAGTGGTTTGCGCCCTACAACGGCTAACCCGACTTCAGGTCAGTGGTCTTTTGGTGAGAAATTTCAGCCAGGAATGACCCAAGTACTTTTTGATGGAGTTAGCGTTCCTTATGCGCCTGTATATGATCGAATTAATAAGTTCTTTGTAAAAGGAATGAACTTGACCAATACCGTGAGTATTGCTAGCAATAGTGATAACGGTGGTTTCAATATGTCTATTTCTAATATGGATAACAATGGTATTGTTTCAAACAATACGTTTAATCGAAAAACGATCAACTTAGGTTTTGCTTATGATCTTTCTACGAAGCTATCAGTAGCAGGAAATATCAACTACTCGAATGAGTATAACAAGAACCCACCTAATATTGCGAATCAAGATAACTCGATTCCAACAGCCGTTTATAACATGGCTAACTCGATGCCTTTTGATTTGTTAGAGCAGAAAGCGGTGGATGCCAACGGAGACGAGTTTGTATATTCTCGTTTTAGAAATAGAACGAATCCTTACTTCACCATGAAGAAGCAATTTCAAAACATTAGAAGAGATCGTATTTTCGGAAATATTTCTGCCAAATACAATATCCTACCATGGTTATTTGTTCAAGGTAGAGTAGGTCAGGATTATTGGTCACGTGATCAAGATTTTAACAACTTCCCTACAGGACATGCCTCCATCGGGCCTGCACCTGCCGGTTTTGTGAATGGAACATATACACAAGAATCTAGAAGATTTAGAGAAACCAATACCGACATTTTGATTTCAGCTACTAAGGCCTTTGGAGATTTTGAGTTTAATTTAACGGCGGGTGGTAATCAAATGTATCGTCGCTCCGACTTGAATAGTACTCAAGTTGTGGACTTTGTCGTAAGAGATTTATACACAGTCATGAATGGACGTGTGAAGGATCCGGTTTATGGATTAAGTGAAAGGTCCGTTAATTCCGTGTATGGATCGGGTGAAATTTCATTTAGAAATTATTTGTTTTTAAATGTAACCGCTCGTAACGACTGGTTCTCTACGCTTTCACCGGCGAATAGAAGCATTTTCTATCCTTCTGTTTCGGGTAGTTATGTATTTTCGCAAGCATTTGACAACATGCCTTCTTGGTTGACCTTCGGTAAATTAAGAGCTGCTGTGGCAGAAGTGGGATCAGATACGGACGTTTCTCCCTATTCAAACAATTTGTTTTATGGCATTAACCCCAACTTATTTGCTAATCCTGCCGGTGCTTTGCAACCCGTTGGAGGTGGACAAGGAAACGTGGTGCCTAACGCAGGTTTGAAACCAATGAGAACGCGTGAATCTGAAATCGGTTTGGAATTAAAAATGTTCAATAGCCGCGTAACCTTAGATATGGCCGTGTATCAGAAGTTGACCAGCGACCAAATCGTTTCTGCTCAAATTTCAGATGCTTCAGGATTTACGAACTCCCTTATTAATAGTGGACAAAGTGAGAATAAAGGATTTGAAATGTTATTGAATTTGGTGCCTATCAAAACAGCAGATTTCCAATGGGATTTAACGCTTAATGGTTCTTATAACACCACAAAGGTATTAAGCTTATTGACTAATACTCCGGGGGAAAGAATTACAGTAGGTACTCACGTATTTAATGGTGAACTACGTCAGGTAGTAGGCCAAGAAATGGGCCAAATTTATGGCTTTGGCTATAGACGTGATGCTAACGGGAAAAGAATTTTTGGGGCTAACGGTATTGCCTTAAGAACTCCTGATTTGATTTCTTTTGGAAGTGCTATTCCTAAGTATGTGGGCGGTATTACAAACACGTTTAATTATAAGGGAATTTCATTATCAGCCTTGATTGATTTCAAAGTAGGAAACATGATGCTTTCGGGAACTAATTTCAATGCAGTACGTCACGGATTGCATAAGATGACCTTGGAAGGTAGAGAAGGTGGCGTAGTGGCTGATGGAGTGAATGCACAGGGTGGACCCAATACGGCTAAGGCAGGTGTTCAACCATTCTGGGAAGTAGTTCGTTCCCAAGCATTAATTGAGCCTGTTGTATATGATGGTAGTTATTGGAAATTACGTCAAATTACAGCTGGATACGATTTTACGAAGCACTTAAGCCCGAAATCGCCAATTAAAGGGATCAAATTGAGCTTTGTTGCCAATAATGTATTAATACTCAAAAAATACATAGATAATATTGACCCTGAGTCATTTGGATATTCTTCAGATAACTTGGTGGGAATGGAGTCAACAGGCTTGCCAACGACTAGAAGTTTAGGATTTAATTTAAATGTTAAATTTTAAATCGCTTTAAACGAAAAATAATATGAAAAAGATAGCAATAATTTTATTTTCAGCATGTGGGTTAATAGGACTCAATGCTTGTGATGCGGGCTTCGACGAGATGAATGTAAACAAAACAGCGGCAATAGCCATCAACCCTGTTTTTGCATTAAATAACGCCGTAATTAATACTACTCCTCCGTCACCAACAGTTCAATATGAAATGGGGATAGTCCAACAAATGATTTCGCCCAACTCTGGGGTTTTAGCAGGGGCTAATTTTAATCAAGATAACCGTGATTATACGCAGGCAACTTGGCAGCGTTATTACCGTTCTGTGATTCGAAATACCTATGATGTGATCGCTACAACCAAAGATCCGTCAAGAACTAATTTGGTTAACATGGCTAAGATTTTACAATCCTATGCCTTTTTAGTGTTGACAGATACGTATGGTGATATTCCTTATACAGAAGCAGGAAAAGGATATACGGATCAAAAAGTTTATCCTAAATATGATAAACAACAAGCTGTTTATGCTGGAATTATCAAAGATATATCTGATGCGGTGGCAGCCTTAGATGCTAGTAAAACTAGAGAAACGGCTGATGTCCTTTTTGGAGGTGATGTGGCAAAATGGAAGAAGTTTGGAAATTCACTTTTGCTTCGTATCGGAATGCGCTTGTCTAAAGTGGACGCAACCCAAGCTCAAGCATTAGTAACTAGAGCGTTTGCGGGTGGCGTTATCACTACTAATGCAGATAATGTGCTTATTCTTCATGATGCTAATTATTTAAATAGCATAGGCCAATTGTTAAACGCTACTGAGGCGAACAATTTTTACCTAGCTGCACCATTCGTTGATCATTTAAAGAAAACAAATGATCCGCGCTTGAGGTCAATCGCGGTACGTTACGTGGGAGCCACTTCGGGAACTCAACAAACGCCTGCTAGGGCGGTGATTGATCCTGCTGTTCAAATAGGAATGCCTTTTGGATATGACAACTCTTCAATCAGTGGACCTGTAAAGACATTAGGTTTAGCTAGTTTTTATGATTTTAGTCAAGCCGACAGAACTCGAATGAATAAAACGACGGCTCGCGCTTATCTAGTAACAGCTTCACAAACTAATTTATTGTTAGCTGAGGCAGTAACAAGAGGTTGGGTTACAGGAAGCGCCAAAGACTATTATGAAGCAGGTGTTAAAACACACATGGCCCAAGTAAGCGAAATGGACGCTAATTCAGTGGTTGCTTCAAGCGCCGTTGATGCATATTTAGCTGCAAATCCATTTAATTCAACAACGGCCTTGGAGCAAATTAATACGCAATATTGGATTTCATGTTTCTTAAATGGACCTGAAGCATTTGCTAATTTCCGCCGTACAGGATTCCCTAAATTGACGCCCAATCCTTTCTCAGGTAAAGCTATCAAAGGAGATTTCATCAATCGTTTAACGTATCCTAACTCTGAAATTTCAGTTAATTCGGTGAACGTAAAAGCAGCTATAGCGAACCAAGGTGCGGATGATTTAGATACCAAAGTTTGGTGGCATAAATAATGAATACCATAAACCTATAACATATATGAAAGATTTTGTAAAACGTTTTAGAGCGGAGGATAAAGCCAAGGCTCAAGAAAACTCAAGAAGAAATTTCCTTCGCAATTCTGCCTTAGGCGGCTTGTCATTGGGGATGATTTTTGATCATGATCCTGAAAAGGAAATGGAGTATATTACTCAAAAAGTGAACAAATCGAGTAATCCCTCAGAACTTAAAATTACCGATATTCGTATTGCTGTAATTGACAAAGCACCTATGACTTGTCCCTTGATTCGTATTGATACAAACCAAGGGCTAGTTGGCTGGGGTGAGGTGCGCGATGGCGCAAGTCCGAAATATGCCATGATGCTGAAAAGCAGATTGATGGGTCAAAATCCATGTAATGTGGAGAAGATTTTCAAAATCATCAAGCAATTTGGCGGTCAAGGAAGAGCTGCTGGCGGTGTTTGTGGAGTAGAAATGGCACTTTGGGATTTAGCAGGAAAGGCTTTTGGCGTTCCTGTGTACCAAATGCTAGGAGGTAAGTATCGCGATGAAATTCGAATTTATGGAGATACTCCTGAGGTCGCAGATCCAAACGAATTTGCTAAAAAAATGAAGGAACGTCAAAATTTAGGTTTGACATTTTTGAAAATGGACTTTGGTATTCAATTATTAGCTGATGTTCCTGGAGCTTTAGTGGGTGGAAAGAATTGGGATGTAAAGAGACAATGGGGGAATAACCCATCTGCGAAGGGAAATGCTCGTTCGTACAGCTGGACGAAACATCCTTTCACACGTATCCAAGTAACCGATAAAGGGATTCAGTATTTAGCTGATTATGTGGGCACAGTTCGAAATGTGATCGGGTATGATACTCCACTTGCAGCGGATCATTTTGGTCATTTTGATGTAAATACCGCGATTCGTTTAGGTAATGCGTTGGAGAAATACCAATTAGCTTGGTTAGAGGATATGATACCTTGGCAGTATACGGAACAATGGCATCAAATTACTTCGGCAATCAATACGCCAACGTTAACCGGTGAAGACATTTACTTGAAAGAAGAATTTATCAAGTTGATCGACGCACACGCGGTGGATATGATTCAACCAGATTTAGCTAGTTCAGGTGGTATTTTGGAAACGAAGAAAATAGGTGATTATGCTGAAGAAAATGGAGTTCCTATGGCAATGCACTTTGCCGGTTCTCCGATTTGCTTTATGGCTAATATTCATTGCGCTGCGGCCACAGAAAATTTTGTTGCGCTTGAGCATCATTCATTCGATGTTCCTTGGTGGGAGGATTTAGTGACTGGAATCGAGAAGCCAATTTTCAACAAAGGTTTTGTCAAAGTTCCAAACAAGCCAGGTTTAGGGGTCGAATTGAATGAAGAGGTAGTAAAAGCCCACTTGAAATCAGGTGAAATGTTCTTTGCTCCTACGGACGATTGGACCAAGATTGATTCATGGGATCGCGAATGGTCTTAAATTTTACAAGGGTGATGTTCGCATCACCCTTTTTTATCTACACATAAACCTATTTATATCATGAAAATTAAAGTAATAATATTGAGTTATTTGGCCATTAGCCTTTCATTTTTGTCTTTCGGACAAAATATCCAAATGCCAAAAGAGATGATTATGACTTACTCTCAGCAATGGAAGGGTGAGCGCTTTCCTGATGGTCGTCCAAGAGTTTCAGATGATTTGGTCAAAAGATTAGCCAAAATTTCCATTGAGGAAGCTTGGGGCGTAATGCGCGGCGAAGGATACGAAAGTCAATTTGAAGGGAATTGGCATATTATAAATCCCAATAAGCCGCTTGCTGGCCGTGTCCTGACTGCGCAATACATGCCAATGCGTCCAGATATCAATACGCCCATCATGGAAAAGGGGAAATCAGAAAATCGGAAAGGTGCTTCTAATTCCTGGCCTATCGATTTATTACAAGAGAATGATGTGTATGTAGCGGATGGCTATGGCAAGATTATAGACGGTACTTTGATTGGTGATAATTTAGGAAACTCGATTTATGCCAAATCAAAAACGGGTGTTGTTTTTGACGCCGGTATCCGCGATTTAGAAGGACTTGAGGCCATTGATGGTTTTGTAGGCTTTGTACGTGGGGTGGATCCTTCATTTATTAAAAATGAAATGTTGACTGGTATCAATTACCCAATCCGAATTGGTCGTGTCACGGTGATGCCTGGGGATTTGATCTTAGGTAAAAAAGAAGGTGTTATTTTTATTCCTGCTCATTTAGCCGAAAAGGTAATTTCAACATCTGAGTTTATTGGCATGACAGATGCTTTTGGCCATTTACGTTTGAAGCAAGGAAAATATACGCCAGGTCAAATAGATCAAAAATGGACGGATGACATCAAGGCTGATTTTGTTAAATGGGCCGACGAAAATCCAGATAAGCGTCCGATGTCTAAAGCGGAATTAGCCAAGATTTTGAAAGATAAAAATTGGTAATTCAGATGAGAAAAATAATCGGAATTTTCGCAATTGTCTTGGTGTCGACGTTCGCGTGGGGCCAACAAATTTCCAAGGAAGAAATGCTTTTTTTGACTCCTTTATGGAAAGGGGAACGTTTTGCTGATGGCCGACCAAAGGCCTCTGACGCTTTATTGCAAAGGCTCAAATCCGTGACATTGGAAGAGGCCTGGGCAGTATTGAAAAATGAAAACTTTAAGCATAATTATGAAGACGGTTGGCAAACCATTAATCCCGATAGTGTGTTAGTGGGTCGAGCGTTAACCGCTACTTTTATGCCGGGTCGACCAGATATCCAACGGGTTATCGACGACCGTGGTCATACCAAAGACGGAAGAATTAAGTCTCAAAATTCATGGCCCATTGACATGCTAGTCAAAGGCGATGTTTATGTGGTGGACCAATTTGGTGCACATGAGGATGGTCCGACGATTGGCGATAATTTGGGGAATTCCATTTATGCGAAAACGGGCAATGGCATTGTGTATAATGGTGCTGTTCGCGACATCAATGGCTTAAAGGAATTAGGTAGGTTTACCTCCTTTTTTCGCACCTATCACCCTTCCCATCATTTAAACAATCCCGATGGGGAGTTGAATACTACGTTGGTAGGAATAAATACACCGACCCGCATCGGAAAAGCAACGGTTCTTCCAGGAGACGTGGTTTTAGGTCGAGATGGCGGAGTGATTTTCATCCCTCCACATTTATTGGAAAAAGTGGTAAAGACCTCTGAGATTGTTCGTTTGAGGGATATGTTTGGGCATCAGCGTTTACGCGAGCAAAAATATACCCCGGGTCAAATTGACAATCGTTGGAGTGAAGAAATCGAAAAAGATTTCTCAAAATGGTTAAATGACAAAATAGACAAATTGCCAGTTCCTAAGGCACAAATACAAGAATTTTTGAAAGGTAGGACTTGGTAAAAAATAGATGAAAATGAAAAATAAATCAGATAGACGCGAGTTTTTTAAAAATGGATCTTTAGCTGCTTCGGCGTTAATGTCCGGATCCATGTTTCACTGGGGTGGTCGCTATGAAGAGGCCATCAGTGATAATCCAAAGATGTCGGCTCCGGCCGACTTGAAAATTACTGACATCAAATGTGGGTATATCCGAGGAGGCTACCACCTGTATGTTAAAATTTTTACGAATCAAGGTATTTATGGCGTGGGAGAAGGTGCGGATGCAACTCCGGGAACTTATCATTTAGTTAAAATGATGGGCCAACGGATCATTGGCAAAAGCCCATTGAATATCAATCGCTTATTTGAGGACATACGCAAAAGTGGATTTTTTGCCGGTGCTCAGTCGGGCATGTATGTAGCTGTTTTGACAGCTGTAGAAAGTGCACTTTGGGATTTGGCTGGGAAGGCTTTGGGTTTACCGGTGTACCAATTATTAGGTGGAAAATTTAGGGATAAAATCCGTGTCTATATGGACACAGCTTTATATCAAACCAAATTACCTAAGCCCTCTGATTTTGCGGAGGCGGCTCAGAAGGCGGTGGATATGGGATTTAATGCGATTAAATTTGACATAGATCAAGCTAATGATCCTAATAAATATGATGCATACAATTGGACAGCAAGTCCGGCTGAATTAAGACGTATGTTTGAACAAATCGCCGCTGCTCGAAAGCAAGTGGGCCCTGATATCGACATATGTGTGGACATGCATGGAAGATACGATGCTCCTACCGGTGAAAAAGTAGCGAAAATGATGGAGCCATTAAATTTAATGTGGCTAGAGGAACCCGTTCCAGCTGAGAATATCCAGGCATATAAAAAAATCACGGACTCCACTTCTACGCCTATTTGCGCGGGTGAAAACCAGTATTTAGCTTATGGATTTAGGGAGATGTTGGAAATCGGTGCGGTTGACATCATCATGCCAGACTTGCAGAAAGCGGGTGGTTTGGGTGAAGGCCAGCGAATTGCCAACTTGTCGAATTTGTATTATGTGCCTTTTGCGCCGCACATGGTGTCCTCATTTTTAGGTGCTATGGCTGCTTGTCACGTGTGTGCATCGGTACCGAATTTCTTAATCTTAGAATGGCAAGCGTATTTCCATACGGATCCGATGTATAAAGAGATTGTCATTCACAAAGGAGAATGGCTAGATAAAGGATTTATTCCATTATCGAATGAACCAGGTGTGGGTGTTGATATCAACATTGAAGCCATGCGTAAATACGCAGTTAAAGGAGTTCCGTTTTTTGATTAGCGGATACGCTTTAAAATTTCTATACAGGCTCTTCCATTGTGGTAAGGGCCTTTCCAAGGGCCTATTTTTCCATTGCGAATCATAGGCTCTTCTTTTTCATCGATCCCCCAAAGCCATTCGCCTGAGGATGATTTTAGTTTTGATTTGATGAAAGACCAACTTCCTAGACTCAGTGCGTAGAATTTTTTATTTCCAGTTAACTGGTATGCGTTATAATATCCGACCATGGCTTCTGCTTGTGGCCACCAATGTTTCTGGGTATTGATATGTCCATGATTTTTCTCATTCCACATCCCACCATCTTTTGGGTCAATTCCTTTTTCGGCTTCGATGGCCATATTTACGGCCAATTTTTTCATTTTTTTAATCCAAATCGGATTTTTAATCGTTTCCGCAGTTTCTAACAAAAGCCAAGCAGATTCGATGTCATGTCCAAAAGAAACGGCTTCCGATCTTGTAGACCAATTATCAGTGAAAAATAAAGTTTGCGTTTTGCCGTTGGCTATAATTTTTTCATGAAAAATGGAAAGCATGGTTTCAATTTCAGCCTTTAATTTTTTGTCGGGATACACCTGATAAAGATTTGAAAAGGCTTCAATCAAATGTAAATGTGTATTCATGGATTTTTTTTGATCTGCTTTTCCTTCGGTAATCGTCTTATCATCAATCGGCGTCCAAGCCTCATTGTAAGCTTCATAATAACCCCCATTTTTCAGGTCCTTGCAGTTGGTTTGTAAGATCTGATAGATGCTTTTTGCTTTTTCTAACGCTTGCGGATTTTTCGAAATTTTATAATATTCAGCAAAGGCATATAGCATAAATCCTTCTGCATAGACTTGTTTATGGGTGTCGGAGGGAGTTCCGTTCGATTTCACGGACCAATAAGCGCCTTTATTTTTAGTGTCCCAAAAATAAGTATTGAGGTAATTAAATGCTCGGTCGGCCAATTTTTTATACCCTGGCTTTGGGTCCATTTGATAGGCAGCTGAAAATGTCCAAAGAACTCTACTATTCAAAATTAAACCTTTATCGGCCTGCAGGTTGGGTACGTTATTCGCGTCAACAGCTCCGTAGAATCCGCCTTTTTCGACATCCACACTATTCTTTTCCCAATAACTTAAAATGTCATTCAGTTCCGTTTTTATTTCTTTTCTAAAGTCGCTTGGGCTTTGTGCGGAAATGGATTGTGCGTACATTAAAAAAATAAGAATTTTAAAGATTTTCATGGAGCTAGGTTTATGGCAACAGATGCTTTTTATATATTAAATATAAAGATTGTGTTTGAATTTTAATGGAATAAATTTTTGAAATAATCATTTGATTATACTAAATCGCTTACCTTTTTAAACAAAATGGCCATTTGATTTCATATTTTAGGTCATTTTAAAAAAAGTAATTATCTTTCTTATGTAAATTATGCACATTGATTTAAATATTAAATGGGATTTTGAATGCTGTTATTTTACTAAGTCAAATTTAAAAAGTATTAAATTTTAAAATTTAAAAACCAGATAAGTTCATAAATGACAAATCCTATTCAAATATCCATTGTTATACCTGTTTATCAAGGAGAAAAAACGCTGCCAAAATTAGTTGGCGAGTTAATTGCCTATAGCCAAGTACAAATGACTAAGCTTGGGAATCCCTATATCATTAATGATATTATTCTAGTGCATGATTGTGGTTTTGATCGCTCAGATAAAGTTATCGAAGAATTAAGTGAGCTATACTCAGAAGTACGGCCACTTTGGTTATCTAAAAATTTTGGTCAGCATCCCGCCACCATGGCTGGAATGGCAAGTGCTACAGGTGATTGGATCGTTACATTAGATGAAGATGGACAGCAAGACCCTACTTTTATTGCAGGAATGTTAGACGAGGCATTGTCTAAATCACTCCAAGTAGTTTACGCGCTGCCTACAAATCCTCCTCCCCACGGTTTTTTAAGAAATATATTTAGCGTCTTAGCGAAATCGATTTTCCAAAAGCTTTCAGGAAATGTTATGTCTAAGTATTTCAATAGCTTTCGAATGATTGATGGGGAAATTGCAAGAACATTGGCAGCTTATAGTGGAAATGGAATTTATTTAGATGTTGGTCTTTTATGGGTTTCTTCAAGAATTGGAAGTTTTCCCGTTGTGCTTAGAGATGAAGATAGGCCATCAGGGTATTCTTATGGTAAGTTGATGAGTCATTTTTGGCGATTAATTTTAACTTCAGGCACAAAACCCTTAAGATTAATCACTTTGTTAGGATTCTCCTCGTTAATGATTGCTTTCATCACATCCATCATTGCTTTGTATGATAAAATCTTAGGAAATGTACCAGTTCAGGGCTGGACCTCTTTGTTCATTATGGTCTCATTTTTCTCCGGAGCCATCATGCTTTCATTGGGAATAGTGGCTGAATATTTGGCAATAACCATGAGCATTGCCATGGGAAAACCACTCTATGTGATTGCTACGAAACCGTCAAGGCCCCAACAAAACACATAATGAAACTAATTTGGGTATTAGGGAAAGGTGGATTATTAGGTTCCGCTATTTATGATTCGTTACTACGCGAAGAACAAATCATTTATTCCCCTAAGGACAAATTTAATTGGACAGATGAATCTAGCATCCTGGGACAAATAGAAAAGTCGGTTGAGGAGTTTGCTAATTCATTAACCGATGGCCAGCATTGGCATATTTATTGGGCTGCTGGTGTAGGAACAATGCATAGCACAGTTCCCGAATTGTTATTAGAAACAAAAATCATATCTAGGTTAACTCAACTCATTCAATCCAATAAAATTCTTAATTCTGTAAGGGGTTGCTTAAATTTTGCAAGCTCTGCAGGTGCAGTGTATGCGGGGTCGACCGAATTAATTTTGAATGAAACCTCATCAGTTTCACCCATGAATGCGTATGGGTTTGAAAAAGTCAAACAAGAGGAATTATTGATGGCTTTTGGTCGAGAAAATCCTGGTATTGGAATTATTATTTCTCGCTTATCTACACTATATGGACCTGGGCAAGCCTTTGGAAAGGGTCAAGGATTGATTGCCGAAATTGCTAGAAGAATCCTGAAAAATCAGCACGCTTCCATTTATGTTCCGTTTGATACAATCCGAGATTATATCTATTCTTTTGATGCCGCTAAGGCAATGATTGAAACTTCCAATTTTTTAAGTGAAGAATTGGGTCAAACAATAAAAATAATTGCTTCAGAGAGCCCCACGACCATTGCCGAAATCATCTCATTATTTAAAAATATTTCAAAAAGAACCCCCAGAATTATCTTGAGCGATAGTTACAAAAGAAATGCATATAATCGAAAAGTTATACTTAAATCGATACATCAGCCTTTGAAATTCAACTTCGCCAAAACAAGTTTATTAATAGGGATTTCAAATGTGTATTCATTTGAGAAACAAAATTTAAAACTATTAAATACTCAGCTTGTTTCCAATTAGATTAAATCCAATTTACTCCTATGAAAAATTATTTACTACTCATATTATTTATATTTTCGTTCATTTCCCTAAAGGCCAAAGATCATTCTGAGCTGATGAAAAAGGCAGATCGAATTATTGCAGTATATAAGCTGTATACGGTCATGCATAAAACTCAAATTCCACCTAGTGGGGATAAGCATGACTATATGAGCCAAGGACCTTATTGGTGGCCAGACCCAAGCAAGCCCGATGGAAAACCGTACATCCGAAAAGATGGCGTTAAAAATCCCGAAATAAAAGGAATCGCCGACTCAGATGAAATGGATGAGCTCATTGACGATGTGGATTTATTGACCCAAGCATTCCAAAAATCAAAAAATGAAAAATATGCGGCTTTTGCATCTCAATTAATTAAGACTTGGTTCATTAATCCAAAAACCAAGCAGAATCCCAATTTGAATTTCAGCCAAGGAATTCCAGGCATTAATACTGGCCGGGGAATTGGTATCATTGAGACCCGATTTTTAATTAAAATTACGGATGCGGCTGAGAAATTACAAGCGTCTATGCATTGGCGTAAGTCCGATCATCAAGCGTTGAAAAACTGGTTTAAAGACTACCTAATTTGGCTTATTGAAAGTCCCATTGGCCAAGATGAAGCCGATGAACATAACAACCATGGAACTTATTATGATGTTCAAGTCGTTAATTTTGCCATGTTTTTGGGCCAAAATGAGTTGGCTAAGCGCCAACTAGAAATCACCAAATCTCGAATGGCTTCACAGTTGAAGCCCGACGGATCCCAACCCCATGAATTAGCCAGAACGAAGTCTTTTGGTTATTCTCTAATGAATCTTAGAGGCTTCTTTTATTTAGCAGAATTTGCTCAAAAATTGAATGTTGATCTATGGCATTATCAAACTCCTGAAGGTGCGACAATTAAGAAATGCTTGGATTTTTTAGTCCCTTACATCAAAAAGGATAAAGTGTGGCCATTCCAACAAATTGCTGAAATTCATTGGGCCGATTCAGAAGAAATCTTGATCGAAGGTTTTAAAGCTTATAAAGATATTTCTTATTCAGATTTAGCCAAAAAAGTAAGTGCTGTAAACCATGATAAATTCTCTCCATCCGATTTGGTGGATCCATTTTTAGATTCAGCTAATTCACGGTGGTTTTTCTTTAATTCGACGAGTCGGCCTTTTGGCATGGTCAACCTAAGTCCTGACAATGGCGTTCAGAGTGATTGGGGAGCAGGCTATCGATATAATTCGGATAGCATCAAATGCTTCAGCCACATTCACGGTTGGCAATTATCGGGCATCCCTGTGCTGCCAACCACGGGTGAATTTAAAGGCCAATTAGGTTCAGGCCAATATGGGTCCACCTTTTCGCATGCCAAAGAAATTGCCAAACCAGGTTACCATGAAGTCTATTTGGAATCGTATAAGATTAAGGCCCAATTAACCGCTACTACCCGAGTGGGGTTTCATAAATACACCTATCCAAAGGCTGGAGAAAGCCAAATATTATTCGACTTTGCTACCTTTTTAGGACCATCAGATACCCAAAGTGCGTATGTCAAGCAAGTGGGAGATCGTCGAATTGAAGGCTATGCCATCATGTCGCCTGCAGTACGCCGACCTAAAATTTTGCCTGTCTATTTTGTTGTCGAATTTGATAAGCCTTTTACTAAAATAGCCGCTTGGCGAAAAGGAAAATTGGAAGCCTTTTCAAATAAAATAGAAGGGGAGAAAATAGGGGTTTATGTGAGCTTCCCAACGGCCAATAATGAAGAGCGATTGATGAAGGTCGCCATCTCCTATGTGAGTACGGAGCAAGCAAGTTTAAACATGAAAACAGAAATTCCTCATTGGGATTTTGATCGTGTCGTGGAAGAAAGCAAGTCGGAATGGAATGAATGGCTGGGTCGTATTCAGGTGGAAGGTAAGGACGAAGTGGCAAAGAAAAGATTTTACACGGACTTATTTCATGCGCTACAAGGGAGACGAATTGTCAGTGATGTGAACGGTAAATATTTGGACATGACGGGGGATAATCCGCGCGCGGGTCAAATTCCGTTGAAGGCGAATGGCCAACCGAAATTCAATCACCATAATTTTGATGCCATGTGGGGAGCGCAATGGACGATCAATACCTTGTGGCATTTGGTTTATCCTGAGGTGACCGAATCGTTCATTAATTCGATGTTGATGATGTATGATGACGGAGGCTTAATTCCTAGGGGTCCTGCCGGCGGAAATTACACCTATGTAATGACGGGAGCGTCTTCGACTCCATTTATTGTAAGTGCATACCAAAAAGGGATTCGTGGTTTTGATATACAAAAGGCTTATGAAGGCATGCGGAAAAATCATTTCCCTGGGGGTATGATGAGCAAGGCAGGTTATGAACATAAGACATTTAAGGGTGGTGGGATTGAGTATTATATGGAGCGCGGTTATGTTCCTCATCCCATCAGTCCAATTCGATATGGTTTTCACATGGATGGATCTGCGCAAACGCTCGAATACGCTTATCAGGACTTTTCTTTAGCTCAAATGTCAAAGGCCTTAGGTAAAACAGATGATTATCAGCTGTTTATGAAGCGTTCTCAAAATTTTAAAAATATTTGGAACCCTGAATTAGGTTGGATGTGGATCAAAAACCTAGATGGAAATTGGGAGAAATCGGTGGACATTTTACGTTATGACCATGGTTGGGAAGAAGGAAATTCGGCCCAATGGACTTGGTTTGTCCCACACGATTTGAAAGGTTTGGCAAGCTTGATGGGAGGAAATGACAAGGCTGTCGCAAAATTAAATGAGTCTTTTGAGAAGGCATCTGTTCATGATTTTGTGAGTGGAAAATCTCATGATAAGGAAACTCAGGAGGAAAACCGTCGGGTTTATTTGAACTTTGGCAACCAGCCTTCCATTCAAACTAGCTATATTTTCAATCAAATCGGGGCACCTTGGTTGACCCAAAAATGGACCCGTAAGGTCATCGAAAAAGTATATTCAGGCCTTTCGCCCAATTATGGATATAGTGGAGATGAAGACCAAGGACTCATGGGTTCATTGGCTGTGTTGATGAAAATAGGTATTTTTAGCATGGATGGTGGTGTCGCTCAAACACCCTATTACGATTTAAGCAGTCCTATTTTTGACAAAATTGAAATTAAGCTTAACCCCGATTTTTATCCGGGGAAAATAATTTCAATAGAGACAAAAAATAATTCTCAGGACAATGTGTATATCCAGCAGGCGAGTTTCAATGGCAAGCCGATAAAATCTTGGATTTCACATCCTGACCTAATTAAAGGGGGAAAAATCAAGTATGTTTTAGGTGCGAAGCCGAATAAAAGCTTTGGTCAATAATGGATATTCATTTTAAAAAAGACCCGCTGATGTATCTTTCAAATTATTTGTTGACGGGTTTATCTGTATTGTTTTTTATGGGTGTTTGTGTGGAGGCCTCAGCACAAACTAAAAAAGCTATTGAATACAAGACCCCGAATTTTGGCTGCACGTTTGAAGATGGCCCTTTCCAAGCGAAAATAATAGCTACACAAAGTCGCCTCCCTAAAAATAAGATCGATTTTTTAACGAGCGTAGATATTCAAGGTTGCCAGGTTATTCACATTACTTTCGACAAAGTGGCAAAGGGATTTGAGGTTGCTTTTAAGCCAACCGACATCGACGATTCCGGCAATGCTATCATACTGGCAGAACAAGGAATTAGCTACGAAATTCACCTCATTTTGCCCTAAATTTAAAAGGGTTTTTGGTTCCAAAGAACGGGGTTTCGAATGGGGAAATTTCGGATGACTTCTTGGTTTGTCGGGAAATGGTCTAATTTTTTCCACAGAGCCAAGCTATTATCATCGCCATGAATGGCAGAAAAATAGAGAAAACTTTGGGCAATCGGCCATTGGTCGAAATACATGACATCAGCCGGATAGGTCCACAGGCTTTTGTCTTTGACGAATGGAATTAGATAAGAAACGCCTTTTTTTATGGATCTGCCATCGGGCATTTGCCAGTCCCACATATTCAATACATGGGCTAGGGTACTCATAATATCTAAATTAAATATGGAATAACCGTAGGGCTTAGTCCGTTTTAACTCGAGCGGAAATGAACCATCGGCCGCCATTTGGTCTGGAATAAATGCCGTCCGGTAGCGTTTTCTACAGAAATCGATCAGTGAGGCGTTGCCGGTAAAGGATGCAAATACGGCCACTTGGAGTGCCCAACAAGTTCCATGGTTGTTTAATGCATCTCTTTCAGTCATTCCATAGGGATGCGTCGTCATCCAAAGTACATATTCCTTAAACCAAGCGACAAATGCGGCATAATCTTCTGGTGCGATTTGACTTTTTAAGGCTTCCATGGCCTTGACCACTTCCAGAAAATGAATGGTATCAATGATTCCAATGCCACGACCCGTTGCTTTTCCTTTTATTGCTTGAGCATATAATAGGGAAGGATTCATGCGCGTAGATGGGTCCACAAACCAAGCCTTAAAATGCGGAATAGCTGCTTTGGCATATTGAGCTTTTTTGGTGAATGTGTAGGCAGATGCTAGTGAACCGACAATCTCGCTGAAACGTATCATGGCCAGACGGTGTGCCACAAAATTTTCTGGATTAGTCTCTCCGTCTCTTTGAATGTAAGGTCCAGTAGGATTTGCTGGGTCGGGCCACCAATAATCGCCTTCTGAATAAAAATCATTTACGCCTCCGGCTGATCGTGGACATTGTGTGGCAGTAACCGTAATGGGCTTTTGCGTCAAATTTTTATCGGCTATGACAATCGTTTTTGCGATGCGCTCTTTGGAATAAATCTCCCTAGGAGCTACAGAAAAGGTCAGAGTATTATTTAATAAAAAGAGAAATAAGAAAGAAATTTTCAATTTCATTTGACTTGCATTTTTGAGGCCCACTCTGTGTATTTAGCTAAAAGATTTTTAAATTTTTCGGGATTTTTTTTGATCAAATTATTTGTTTCAATTCGATCTATTCGGACGTTATACAATTCCCATTCTTTTACTTCATCGTCCCAAACCAATTTCCAATCTCCTTCCCGAATGGCTTTATTGCCAAAATGTTCCCATGCAATGTAAGGTTGAGATTCCCTTTTATTCTGCTTCAGAAGGGGAGCCAAACTTTTACCTTCGACCAATTTTGTAGTTTTAGTTTTTGTTAATTCCATGATGGTCGGAAAAATATCCATGATATGTCCCACTTGGTCACTTTGAAAGCTTTTTTTAATTCCCGTTGGGTATGAAATAATTAGAGGTGTTGAAATTCCTCCTTCATGCATCCAATGTTTGTACATCCGAAAAGGAGTATTACTAGCATAGGCCCATTCTTTTCCATAAGTGGTATAACTTCCTGGGGCGCCAATTTTCGTTGTCAATGAAGCATTGTATTTTCCTTGCCCTAAATCTTTGGATGAACGTTCGCCTAATATTTCATGGCAGGCGCCATTATCTGAAAGGAAGAAAATAACGGTATTGTCATAGGTTCCATTAGCTTTTAATTCCTTTATGATTTTCCCGATTCCTTGATCCATCTTGTCGACCATCGCCGCATAAGTGGCCATTTTTTCGATCCAAATAGTTTTGTCAGCTTCTTGTTCAAAATTAACTATCGTAGGATCCGATCCGGGTAAATTGTCAATATTAGGGTTTAATTTAATTTTATTTTGTTGTGCAAATCGCTGCTTCCGCAAAGCTTCCCAACCTTGTGTGTATTTGGATTTATAGGAATCAATCAAATCTTGAGGCGCATGAATCGGCCAGTGTGGAGCCGTGTAGGCTACATATAGAAAAAACGGCTTTCTTGTGGACTTATTTTTCTGTAGATAGGAAACGGATTTATCTGAGATAGCATCGGTAAAATAGTAATTCCCCTTGGGGGCAAATGGCTCGTTATCTTCAACGAGCTGTCGTTTTGGCAATAATTCATAATAACTGTTAGCTCCTGAAATCAATCCATAAAAGTGATCAAAACCTCTTTGGTTAGGCCAATCGGGCTTTTTTTCTCCTACATGCCATTTCCCAGCCATATAGGTATTGTATCCATTCTTTTTTAATTCTTCGGCGATTGTTGGGGTATTTACGTTTAAAAATCCTTGGTAAGATCCTGTATTATTTCGGTCATAATCGCCTGTGTTGACCATTCCACCCATTCCCGCTTGATGTGGATACATTCCCGTGAGCAGCGAGGCTCTACTTGGACAGCAGCGTCCTGCATTATAAAATTGGGTAAAAATGGCTCCTTTTTTACCAAGTAAATCGATGTTAGGCGTTTTGATTTCTGATCCAAATATTCCAATATCACTATAGCCCATATCATCTACTAAAATCACGATCACATTCGGAGGCGTTTTTTGTGCAAAAACAGTCGACATGTTCATTAAGAGTAAGCAGCAGAAAAGGTAGCTATTTTTCATTTCTTGGTTAGTTTAAGTTCTTCCATGATGGCTAAGGAAAAAAAGGCCGAAGTATAAGCGCATGTTATTGGAAACCAAGGTCTAAATGCAGCGCCTACCGCCGAATGAATTGTTTTGCCAACAATCCCCCCATAGGCTTGTCGGTCAGAACCTTGGTATTGATTTTTCATGCACCAAGTTAATGATTTTCGTGCCATGGCGACATATTTTTTCTCTCCACTAGCCGCATATAATTGGTATAATAAATAACTCCATAACGCAGTTCCTTTTTCGCTGATGCCCACTTTCTCTAAAGGCTCATCGGTGATAAAAGTCCAATGACCATCCGGTTTTTGCCAAGCTTGCATGCGATCAGCCATTTTTTTAGCTAAATCTAGGTAGGGTCCTTTTGGGTTGTTTCGATGAGCGGCTAATAATCCCTCCATCGCCCAACCAAGTCCTCGCGTCATTTTTATAGTCGGCTGAACTCCCGTTTTTTGATGCCAACCACGTTCCCATAAACCATCCGGCCGACTCAATTTTTTCAAATGCTCTTGAATGTATTGCTCAGTCATTTTGAAATACTTAGGGTCCTTCGTGATGGCGTATAAATTAGCAATGCCTTCAGATCCAAAACCCGATTCGTCGATGGTATGCTCTGAAAACTTTTGTTCATCTACATAATAATCTTGTGGGATAAGGCCATATTGGGTCATTAAGCGATCCGTAGTTTCAGCTAATAATTTCGCCGCATCTAAATATTTTTTATTCCCTGTTTCCGTGTATAATGGAATCCAAGCCCAACCGGAAAAGAAATTCGCATCCGAGGTACTATAACATTGTTGGTACCCGAAATCAGGCAAAATAATATCTCTTCTCCAGCGGGAAAGTGGCACACCAAACATAGGATGAGCCACATCCATGATTCGCGAATTTATGGCCGACTGGCCTATTTTTTCTGCTGCTGACAATAGCCCTGCTTTGGAGGTAGAAATAGGTAATTCAGCTATTTTTCGGGCATTTAAAAGTACTTTTACCGCGGGACCTGAACCCCAAATCCAATGGTTTGATCGGTAACTCTGTGCGTCTAAATCATAAAATAAATTGAGACTTCCGTAGGTAAGGCTACTCGGATTGTTGTTTTGTGAGCGAAGGAGGTAGTCAATGGATTTTGAAAGTGCTAATTTCAGATTTTTCTGAGTGAAGCTACTGTTTGTGAGCTCCGGCCTAACGATGGTTTTTGTAGACCAATTTATCTTATGTTTAATTGTTTTTGATACCCCATTTTCTTTGTAATGCACCGTAATGGTACCTTTCCAGTCTTCACTTAAAGGAGTAAAATGATAGTTTAGGGATCCATTTAAGGGCTGAACTATTTGTTGGATATAAAAATCTTTAATTTGGCGTGCGCGTGGTTCAATATAGAGTGAATTTTCCCAGTCTTCCAATCGGTCTGCTTCGAAGTTCAATTTCTTTTTATTTGATTCAGACTTTTTGAAAAAATGCTGATTCCAAGCGGAAACAGTGGCCATTGAGTCAAGAATGATATGCCCTTTCATGCCTGGATTTCGAACAATGTCAACCACGGGGTACCAAATCTGTTTGTTTGGTATGGGATTAGGCAATACCGTTTGTGGCTCAGGATGTTCGGTGGAAATATCTGTGATCTTCGTTATTCGAGTATTTCGATCACTTCTTATTTGAATTTTTACCTCTTGAACGTTCGGATTTAAGTTGGCATGAAACGTAATTCCAGCTCCGTCCGGACTCCAAGAAACCTCATGTCGATTCGCTTGTGCAAACAATATTTCAGAAGACAATAGCAGTAAACTGATGAATAAAGATCTCATTTTTTATTTTTTTGACGTACCAATGCTTCTAAAAAATAATAGTCAGCATACACGATAGGTGCATCTATTTCAAATCCATTTGGTAAACCGCCCGTGCTGTGATTTAAAAGAAATCCATGGGTGGAAGATGCCACAGGGGCTAAATAGTCCGTAGAACTAAGGCTCGCCAAGATCTTATCGGCAAATCCTTGGTAATAGGTTTTTTTGTAGGGTTGGAGGTTTGCTAACTCATACAATGCGGAAGCTGTAATAGCCGCGGCGGAGGCATCTCTAGGTACATGGGGGATTTTAGGATCATCAAAATCCCAATAAGGAACAAGGTCGGAAGGTAATCTAGGGTGATTTAAGATGTATTGAGCGATGTTTTCAGCTAAATTCAAATATTGTTTTTTCCCAGTTTCTCGATAGCATACGGCATAGCCATACAAAGCCCATGCCTGGCCCCGAGCCCATGCAGATGCATGTGCATAGCCTTGATGCGTATTTTTTTTGACCACGGCCCCCGTTTTTACGTCATAGTCTAACACGTGGTAAGAACTAAAGTCTGGCCTAAAATGATTTTTCATCGTCGTATTTGCATGAGATACGGCTACCTTATAAAAAGCAGAATCTTTGGTTTCCTTAAATGCCCAAAATAATAATTCCAAGTTCATCATGTTGTCGATGATCACGGGGTTGTCCCATTTGTCCCGACTATGATCCCAAGAGCGAATAACTCCTGTTGTGGGATTGAATCTTTTTATGTTGGTTCTGGCTGATTGGATTAAGATATCACGATAGTTGGAATTGTTTGTCAACCGAAGCCCATTTCCAAAACTAGTGTACATCTTAAATCCCATGTCATGCGTTCCGGCATTCATTTTTTCTTTTTCGAGCGGCAATGTGTAGTTTTCTGCTTGGGCTGCCCACTTTTTATTTCCAGTTAATTCATATAAATACCATAATCCTCCAGGAAAAAAACCTGAACACCAATCTTTTGACGCAACTAAAATTAGTGAATCGCGACGCACGGTTCTCGGGCTCACCTTATCACTATTTCTTGAGGCAACTCTAGACGACTCTCTTAGGGCATAATCCATTTGGGATTCTATTTTTGAGATCAGGCTGGCTTGTTGGGCCGCGCTGGAAAAACATAAAAGAGTTAAAATAGCGATGTATTTTTTCATGTTATCTGGATTGATTTTGGGTTTTTCTATTGGCAGCAACGAATCGCAAAATAGAAGGTTGCTTTTTTCATAGGTTTGGAGAATACAATCATCATGCGTCTAAATTAAAAATAACTCCCCATTTAATAGGGAGTTATTTTTAAAATTACTGAAAAAAATGATTACCTGATGGAAGGGTTGTTTACCAACTCCACATCAGGAAGGAACAATGTAAATCGAGCAATGCTGCCTCCTGTAGGAGTTTTTCCAGCAGCTTTCGCTACGGCATCAGCACGTCCTGTTCTCACCATATCCCACCATCTTTTACACTCATAGATAAACTCATATCCTCTTTCTTGGAAAATCAAATCGTCAAAAGCTGTTTTGGATAATCCTGCAGGAAAGTCAGCTAAAGTACTTGACTTAGCTAAATCTACTCCATATCCTCTTCTGCGAACTTGGTTTACCGCGTCATAAGCTGCTTGCGTTGGACCATTTAATTGGTTTTCACATTCTGCAAAAATCAAATAGGCCTCAGCAAAACGGTATAAATAATAATCATTTCCTGCAGCTGTTTCTTCAGGTGCAGCACCATCTCTGAATTTTCCAAACATAAAGCTAGCTTGAGGAATTAAATTGGCTCTTACTTTTACTCCTTTGATGGTAATGGTATCGATCAAATTCCAAGTTCTGCGTAGGTCTTTTCTGTCCCAATCTTTAATTAAAGGAGCATTTCTACACATTAACGCGGAGATTCCACGAGCGGCCAGACCCGCATCTAAAGCACGTCCTTCAAAAGCATAGGTTGGCAAGAACGAGCCCAATGCTTTTTGCTGAGAAAATTTAATCGCAAAAATTTCTTCAGAATTCGTTGGCGTAGACGGCGAATATAAAGTCTCTAAAGATTTAACTAGATCATAGCCATACGTTGCTTTATTGTCGATTACCTCTTTCGCTTTTAAACGTGCATTGGTATAATCTTTTTTCCATAAATATATGTCGGCAAGCATCATTTTAGCACTTCCTTTCGTCGCTCTACCTGTATTAGCTTCAGGAACTTTATTAGGTAAATTAGCTTCACAAAAGATTAAGTCTT
The DNA here is from genome assembly GCA_044349095.1 of Aquirufa sp. Taxonomy (GTDB): domain Bacteria; phylum Bacteroidota; class Bacteroidia; order Cytophagales; family Spirosomataceae; genus Aquirufa. The sequence goes on from JBIKRO010000002.1 coordinate 109,325, forward strand.
TAGTGATTTGATCGATGATAATGCTAGAGCTTGTTAATGGCAAGGCTGTTCCATCAGAATTTTCGATTGGCGATAAACGTAAAGGAACGTTGCCATGCATACGGGTCAACCACCAATAACACAATGAACGGACAAAATAAGCTTCTGCTTTATAAGGTGCTTTGATGTTTTCAGCAAGTGATTTATCATCATCAATCGCTTTAATGATCAAATTTGATTTTCCAATGGCTTCATAAAAGGTAGTCCATCTGGCCGCATTATCATTTCTTTGAGGCTCAAAATTATAGTTCATATAATTGGTTCCACCCCCAGCAGGCAATTGGCAATACTCAGCTAAACCTTCGATATCTCTGGTTAAAGTAGATTCCCAGAGACGACCACGAGAACGTGAAAGTGGCTCATAAGCCCCGATAACAAAAGCATCCAAAAGTGGCTTGCTTAATGTTGAAATTTGATATCGAGCCGGAGGAACTTCTTCTAAAAACTTCTCGCAGCTAGAAAGCGATCCCATCATGAGGATCATTAAAATCGGAATTAATTGTATGTTTTTTATCTTTTTCATAACCTGAATCATTTAAAATTTTATAGAATTAAAAGTTGACGGTTAAACCTAATGTAACCGTTTTAGAACCTGGATATGCACCATTGTCAACCCCTTGTTGGAGTGAGTTGCCACTAAATGCATTCACCTCAGGATCATATCCTTTGTAATCGGTTATGGTAATTATATTGTTACCTGATAGATAAATATTGGCAGACTTGATAAATTTAGTATCTCCCAAAGGCAGAGAATAATCTAAACGAATATTGCGTAAACGAATATAAGATCCATCTTCAATAAACAAATCAGATCTTCTGTGAATAATAGAGGCTCTTGGCTTTGGATAGTAATTATAAATTTCTGCTGAGCGATTGTAAATGGGCGTAGGTGTAGCCGCTGTAAATAACATTTGATTATCAATGCTGTTTCCTTGAACGCTAGACCAAGTCATCATGAAATTAAAGCGCTTATATTTTAAGCTTGTGTTTAAACCAATGATGGTCGACGGATATGGATTTCCAATGTACTGGTTATCACGTCCATCAATGATTCCATCTCCATTCACATCCATAAAGGCCATTTCTCCATCTGCGGCATATCCATTAAATTTAGGTCCGTAAAAAGAGGATAATGGATCACCAGGAGTAATTCTAGAGTTTCCGGAACTAAATGGCAAATTGTTTTTAGTAGCAACTACCTTGTTCTTGTTGATGGAAAGGTTAGCGTCGATAGACCAACGAAGATCCTTGGTCGCGATTAGATCAGTGCCAATTTCCAATTCAAATCCTTTGTTTTCGACCTCACCCACGTTGTCAATAATCGTGTTATATCCAGAAGATGGAGGCAATTGGACCGTCGCTAATAATGAGGTTGTATTCTTTACATAATAATCTAAAGTAACTCGATATTTGTCATTTAGGAATCCAAAATCCAAACCAGCATTGGTCTGAGTGGTTGTTTCCCAAGTCAAATTGTCGTTTGGCAATGTAGGAGATAAACCTACCGCTAATCCAGAACCTGCACCCTGAGCCGTATTAATTACGTTTCCGATCAATAATGATTGATAAGGTTGAATCGCAGGATTTCCTGACTGTCCCCAAGTAGCACGTACTTTAAGGTTAGAAATGGCCGTAACATTTTTCATGAAAGGCTCTTCAGATGCTTTCCAAGCTAAACCCAATGAAGGGAAAACTCCATATTTCTTATTCTTACTAAATACAGACGCGCCATCTCTACGAATACTAGCCGTAAATAAATAGCGATCCTTAAAGTTTAAACGTACCCTTGAAAAACCTGAAACTAATCGGTTGGTGATAATATCGGTAACCGGCTTTGAAACAGAACCTGCAGCGGCAAAGCTATAATTTTTCAAGTCATCTGAAATGTATTTTGAACCTAACAAATTGATGATGTCTTGTTGGGCCGATTGAATAGAACCCCCAACAATACCTTCAAACTCTAAATCGCCAAACTTCTTTTTGTATTCCAAATAATCTTCAGCAACCACATTTAACGAGCTAGTGGTAGTTAATTGGCCTATACCCACCCCAGAACTTAATTGGGCTAATACAATTGGGAAATACAAATCTGCACGCGCAGAAAAATAATCACCTCCTATTCGGGTTGTGTTGACTAATCCTTCAGCTAATTTTACATTGAAGTCCATACCCCCTTGAAAACGGACCACCGTATTGCGATCTAAGGATTCCTTCGTAAATGCTAATGGATTTTCAACATCGATTCCACTGAAAGAGAAAGGCCTAGGATTTCCATAGGTACCGTCTGCATTATAAACAGGTACGGTAGGTGATGCTAATACCATGGCACCTACTCCGTTTTTACCTGTATAACGGGTTGGCGAGTTATCTGACGCAGAGAAACCATTAGAAACAGTTCTAGATGCAGTCATATAAGTTCTTAAGCTAATTCTTGAATTCAACTGAGAAGTTAAATTGAAACGCATGGATCCTCTATTGAAGTCAGATCCTTTGATAATTCCTGGCTGGTCTAAGTAGTTTCCAGAAACATAGTACTGTGTTTTATCATTACCACCAGAAAAGCTTAAGGTATGATTTTGTTGCAAGGCAGCGCGCAATACTTGGTCTTGCCAGTCAGTCTCAGCATTCGTCGCATTGGTTACTTCAGCAGGAAGTACAAGATTTGAATTTGTATAATATTTTTTAATAAAATCAATCATTTGAACTCCATTCATTAAGTTCAATTTTCTTTGAATGATTTGATTGGTATAAGTTGATTCGTAAGTAACGCGACTCACGCCTGCTTTACCACTTTTAGTTGTAATTTGAACCACACCATTCGCTCCCCTTGAACCATAAATGGCTGTGGCAGATGCATCTTTTAAAACTTCAATACTTTCGATATCACTTGCATTGAATGAAGACATTCCGTTCATCGCACGGTTGTCATTGTTGTACTGCGGAACACCGTCAATCACAAAAAGTGGCTCATTACCACCCGCGATGGATGTTACTCCACGGACACGTATCGAAATACCAGCACCCGGCTGGCCAGAACTTTGTTGGACCTGAACTCCGGTCATTCTTCCTTGCATGGCAGATTCTACACTGACAACTGGCATTTCTTGAATCGTTGCTGATTTAATGGAAGCAGATGAACCTAAGAAGTCCTTCTTTTTTTGATTTCCGTAACCCGTAACGACAATTTCTTCCAAGGATTTAGCATCCACAGCTAATTGGATATTTAGAACAGATTGATTGGTGATTTTTACTTCTTGAGACTTATAGCCTACAAAAGAGTAAACTAAAACGTCTCCAGGATTTACGTCAATGGAATATTTTCCATTAACATCTGAATTTGCTCCAGAGGATGTGCCTTTTTTGGCAATTGTAACTCCGGGCATTCCAGCTCCGTTTTCATCTGTAACAGTTCCGGTTAGTTTGGAAGCTGCAACTGCATTAAGGTTCATTGAACCAAGCGTGGAAAACAATGGCATGGAAAAGGCCATCATGAATAGGATGCTCCATCGAGCTACCCTCTGTTTGATTGGGTAAGTTTTTTTCATCAAAAATATTTTTAGGATTTAATTAATATTGGATATTTTGAAATTGGTTAAATTAAAAAGTATCCACAAATAATGATACTCATTTGCCATTCCACTACCAAAGGAATTAACTATTTTTTTACTGCAAACGTTACCGTAAACGTTTACAGGAAAAATATTTGGGTGGATTCTATGTTTAAAACGTAATAAAAACGTTTATTTTTAGGAGCATGGAGTGAATTTATTTTAAAATAATGAATTGCACTATTCCCATAAAAAAAGGTGATGCGATTTTATGCGCACCACCTTTCGAGAAAAATTCTTGTTAATTCTTACTGTATCGTAAACTGATAATTCCCTTGTAATCCTTTTTCTTTCGACGTGAAAACAATTCGTTGGACTGGTCTATTCGCCCACTTAGTCTTAAAGCTTTTGTATTCAGGTCCATCGGTGGAAGGAAGATCCACCGCCATGGTCCATTTTTTTGCATCATAGGTCAGCACATGTTTATCTCCCGTACTGGTTGTCAAGTTTAATTTCCCCGGTATGGAAGAATCGATGGTGCATAAAGTAATGAAGGCTTGTTGGACCCCTTGCTTATTTTCAGAAAGCTCAAACTGATCTTTGATTTCTACTTGGCCTTTCACTTTATTCAATTGCAAAGTTCTTTTCCACGTTTTAATGCCCGCTTCCGCTGGATAGGCTTTGGCTAAATCTAAGGACATTCCCGCCGCTTTTTCATTCATGAAATTACTCACTGCACTGGCTTCAAACTCCCGACCCGCTTTTTGGCCTACGCCATTTATGAATGGTAAATTGTGGTACTCAGATTGAGTAAACCAAAGGGAATAGCGCTGTGCAGAAAAAGTTCTTGCCGTATAGTTTCCTCGGCCTGCGTCGATAATAATAGGTTCGCCTTTCGCATAATAAACAAAATCGCCTACGTCATTGTGGTTGTGCGACTCGGCATTATGTCCACCATGTGCCGCAAAAAATAAGTCTTTATGCCTTGCAGTCACTACTTGGATGTCATTAAACCAATAGTCGCCAAGTTCCGGATGAGCTACTTTTTCTTTGGGCATGGAACTGAAAGCCATTAAATTCCAAAGATGTCTATGATTTCGATATCCTGTCATACTGATGGCCGGATCAAAATTTTGTGTAGCCCACTGACCAAATGCCATGAGTGGTGCATCATTTAAAGCTTTTCCAAATCGGTATAACATAATGCCATCCGGTTTTAAGGTAGGATCTGCATCAGCAAAATTCACGAAGTAGTCATTGGAAATATGCATTTTGTATACATAGGAAGCCATTTTTTGGATGAATGGCTCTTTGTAAATTTCACATTTTTCGTTAGTCGCCGAAGCTAATACTTGGAGCGCGTCAAATGCACTTGCACCCGCCGCGAACCAATACGATGGACCTTCATCGCAACCCGCATCATCTCCTAACCCATTAAAGTACAGGTCTAAATAGTTCATGTGGGTGTAAACATGTGAAAGCCGAGTGGCTTCATTTTTTTCCAAAAGTAAGTTGGCCAACATCACATTTGAAATAATCCAAGGGTTCCAGTTGTTTACGGCGCGTGTTTTGCTGAGCCAACCATAACGTTCTTGGTCCAGGACCGGTGTCAGGATTTTTTTATTGACTTCGAAATAAATCCGCTTACGTAGAAGTTTAGAAATTTTATCCAATTTGTCCCCTACAAAATAGTCGGTCAGCGCTAGGCCCGCGGCAGTTTCTGCCCCAAATAAATCGACCGTTGGGTCCTCAGCATCCGGCATTCCACTTCTCGCTTTTTGTACCGACAAGTGTGCGGGAACTCCCCAATAGGTTTCTTCACAGATGGACCAGACGTAATTCATGATCTTTTCAGTAAATCGGCCTTTGTCTTCTAGTGTCTCTGCGATTACGAGTTCCATCAGACTATTTCGTTTTCCGAACGATATTTTACCATGTTCTTCTCGATCTCCCGATCTTACATATTCCATTAAAAGTGTAGCATCAATTACAGGAACGGGTTTGTTGAGTACTGATTCAGCTTTTTTAATGATTTGTTTTTGCTCATCTTCTGGAATGATATTAACCCATTCAGCCCGTGTTTTTGGATAAGGCTTGTAGTCTTTTTGTGAAATGAGCGCCTTTTGTACCATTTCTTTACTGAAGGCTTTAGCTAAAAAATTTCGAGGAGTTACTTGTGCTTCTGCCAAAGCAGAAATCAAAATTAGGCTTACATAGAGCAAGTGTTTTTTCATAAATTGGAGGTTTAGATTTAGCCTTTGGGGCTTAGTTTTATTTGCAATTTAACATTTCCTATTTGATTGGCAATCCTGACCATTAGTCTTTGCGTTCCCGTATTTAATTTTTCGGGGGTTGATTTTTTTGCTGATTCAATCGTGAATTTTGCTCCAGCGGGGCTAAGAATTTCAGCTTCTAAGGTTTTTGTCGTGATGGTCGCATTTCGGAGAATGGCTTTTCCGCTCGGCAATATCTCGATGGATTGATCGGTTGTCATTCCCCAGGCGACTTCCGTGGCCGATTTGATAACAAAATCATCTTCGATGACTACGTCTTTTCGGTTGTTCACTAGACTTATTTTTCTTGTGGATTTGCTTGAATAATCACGATATGCTTGGCTTAAATCTATGGTAGCAGACGGCTCAGAAGCATTTAATGCAGTGCCAGAAAAGCTAGCTTTAGCTAATTCATATTGATTTTTATTGCCTAAAACAGGGACATTGTGGCTTAAGGATCCAAGTCGATAATAGGTCCATCTTTTGCCGCCGACGCCCATCGTCCAATATCCGTCTAGATTATAATCGTCGGAGCCGAGGTCTTTGGCCCAACGAACACCTCCCGCGTCTAATTCAAAACTTCCTAGGTCTAAATGTGAATGGGGGGAACTGTTTGTACCTGATTTGACTGCAATCCAAGTCGCAAATTTATCCGTCCAAGAACTTCGCATGATGACCAAATCATTTAATTCCCCTTTCAACATGTGGTCTAATGGTACAGTAGGTGTGGAATTGCTTGGACTTCTGTACCAAACGACATGAAAAGGTTTGGCTAAAGCCGAGGTGGCCGACATATAGTTGTGCAAGTAATTTGAAATGTCTGTGTTTGAATACGTATTGGCCATAAAGAACATGGCAGCCGAGGTAGTACCTTTGCTATTTTCACCCGAATCCGCAAAGTTAAAAATGTAATTCGTC